>DASSGJ010000609.1:0-5317 GCA_035693545.1 Candidatus Acidiferrum sp. | reverse complement strand
CGATACGGGCTGATGAACAGCGCGTGGTGTAGAAAGGATTCGACGAAGTCCTTTCTCCTTGACCGGTGGAGTGATGAGCTGCCGCACTCGGGGCAGCGTCCGGGATGAGATCCATCGAGTATGAGCTTCATGGTGCACCCTTCCAGGCATGACATCGTTCTCTTTACCGCCGTTTCGAAGGGCTGGGGATCAACCAAGCGGCGGTTACCCCTATGTGGGAGTGTAAATAATACTCGAACCACCATATCCATTTCAATAGCGGGACTTAGCGCTGCAGGGACTGTCATTATCAACGGGTCGCCGCTCAGCAACCGATACTTCTCAGCACCAACCTTCTCGCCGTTTTGTGGCCCGTGCTTCTCCCTATTCGTGTAGCACCACACTCAGCAGCGAGTTGTGCACCCGCAATCCCCCGTTGTAATCAATAAATCCCAGCTTCCTGAATTTATTCATGAAGAAATTCACCCGCGATCGCGTCGTGCCGATCATTTCCGCCAGGGTCTCCTGGCTCACATCCGGCGTCACCTCTTCGGGACTGTCTTTTTTCCCGAAGTGCGCCAGCAGCAACAGCGCCCGCGCCAGCCTCTTTTCACTCGAATTGAACAGTTGATCCACCAGATCCGCTTGCGTGTGGTTGTGGCGCTGCACCATGTATGCCACGAAAAGGTCGGAGAACTGGTGCTCCCTGTGCAACGTCCGCAGCATCTCTTTCTTTTCAATCTTCAGCAACGAGCATTCCGTGGTCGCCGTGGCCGTCGCCATCCGCACCGGTTGATCCGACGCGATACATCCTTCACCCAAAAAATCGCCCGGCCCCAGCAGCGCGATCGTCGCTTCTTTCCCCTGCTCGGATAGCACGCTCATCCGCACTCTTCCTTGCTGGATGTAAAAGATCGCGTCGCTCGGGTCTCCCTGCGAGAAAATAATATGCTTTGGTTTGTAGAGGTGAACAGTCCTGCCAAGCCCTGCATTCGCAAGGAACTCTCTCGGGTCAAACTTCCGTATGGGTTTCAGACCACGGGATGGTCGTTTCGGTACTCGTCGAGGGGCCGGCATACGTAGCTCCGAATAGCCAGGTATTGCGCCGATTTTGTACCATCTCCCCCCAATATTTCCAGTGAAAATCCGTGCAGCCGTTTAACTCAATAAAATAGGCAGCCCAGGTCCCCGCCGTGCCCCGAACGCAAGCAAGAGAGGAGTGTTTGGTATCTGGGTCTTGGGTTGACCTGAATGGTGCGATTTGGTTGACTCTCCTAGGAACTTTGATAGTGGCCTGACGTATGGAGGAAAAATGCGGGCTCTTCGCTTGTTAGGGATTCTGCTGGTTTGTGGGTCACCTCTCGCTGGGCAAACGAGCGCTCAGCACGGGATTCAAAGGAGCGATCTGGACACGAAGTGCGATCCTTGCACGAACTTTGCGCAGTATGCGAACGGGACTTGGCACGCGCAGAATCCGATTCCGGCGTACATGGATCGCTGGAGCCGCCGATGGAAAGCGGGAGAAGAGGCGAAGGACCAACTGAAGGTGATTCTCGACGACGTTTCCAGCCGCACGGATTGGCCCAAGGGTAGCGTCGAGCAGCTGATAGGTGATTACTACAGTTCTTGCATGGATGAGCCGCGGATCAACAAGCAGGGGTTGGCTCCTGCTGAACCGATGTTGCAGCAGATTCGCGCAATGAAGAACACCGTCGATTTGCGAAGCATGATTTTGCAGTTTCATGAGGATGGCATTTTTGTTCCATTCGGTTTGGTTGCTCGGCCGGACTATCACAATCCAGCGGAGACAATCGCCGTCGTGGTTGCCAGCGGATTGGGTCTGCCGGATCGTGATTATTACTTGAGACCCGAGGACCGATTCAAGGAAGCCCGTGCAAGGTACCACGAGCACGTCGCCAGCATGTTCAAACTGGCTGGCTACGATGAAAAGAGTGCGAAGGCTGCAGCCGAGACGGTCTTTCACATGGAGGAAAACCTGGCGGAGAACACGCTGGACAATGTGGCCTCGCGCGATCCTGCCAACACCGACCACAAGATGTCTTACGCCGCTTTTACCAAACTCGCGCCGGGCATGGATTGGGATTCTTATTTTGCGTCGGCGAAGATTTCGCGCGCGGATCTGAATGTGAGCGAACCAAAATTCATGGCGGAAGTCGAACGGCAGCTCCGCGAGACTTCGTTGGAAGATTGGAAGACGTATCTGACGTGGCAGCTTTTGAACGCGAAAGCGGATTCCCTTTCGGAACCGTTTGTGAAGGAGAATTTCGCATTTCAGGGAAAATATTTGAGCGGAGCGGCCGAAATCAAACCGAGATGGAAGCGGTGCGCCGAATCTACGGACCAGTTGCTGGGGGAAGCCCTGGGAAAGAAATACGTCGAGAAGTATTTTCCCCCGGAGGCCAAAGCGCGGGCCCAGGAGATGGTGGCGAATATTATTGCGGCCATGCACGACACCATCGAAGGCCTGGCCTGGATGGGGCCAGAGACGAGGAAAAAAGCGCTCGAGAAACTGGCGGCGCTGAACATCAAAATCGGCTATCCGGACAAGTGGAAGGACTACAGCCGCATCAAGGTGAGCCGCGACTCTTTCTGGAACAATCAGGAGGCAGCGGTGCGCTGGAATGTAATCGATGACACCTGGAACCGGATTGGGAAGCCGACAGACCGCGGGCGGTGGGGAATGACGCCGCCGACCTCGAATGCATATTACTCGGAACTCCTGAACGAAATCGTGTTTCCGGCGGGAATTCTGCAGCCGCCGGCGTTTGACGTGAATGCGGCAGACGCGGTGAATTACGGTTCGATTGGAGTGGTGATCGGGCATGAGATCAGCCACGGATTTGACGACGAAGGAGCGAAGTTCGACGCGCAGGGCCGGCTGAAGGACTGGTGGACGGCCGAGGACAAGAAGCGCTTCGAGGAAAAGACGTCGTGCGTGGCGCGACAGTTTGACGGCTATTTCATCGAACCGAATATCCACCACAATGGAAAGCTGGTTTTGGGCGAGAGCATCGGCGACCTGGCGGGCGCCAAGATCGCGTATCTTGCTTTCCAGAAAGCGAAAGCCAAGCATCCGGCTCCAACTCTGGACGGATTTACTCCGGACCAGCAGTTTTTCATTGCCTGGGGACAATGGCGCGGCGATGAGATTCGTCCGGAGGCGCAGAGGAAGATGGCGCAGGGGGATGAGCACCCGATTGCGAAGTACCGGGTAATTGGGCCGCTATCGAACTTGCCCCCGTTCGCGGAGGCGTTTGGCTGCAAGAAAGATTCGGCAATGGTGCGCCCGCCCGGAGAACGGTGTGAGGTTTGGTAGACAGAAGGCCGCCAGAACCCGTGCTAAAGAAAAGCCGGCAGGCAATGCCTGCCGGCCCCTCACATTTCAACGGGATTCCCTTCAAAACCTGTAAATAATCCCCGTCGAAATCCTTCCGTTGTTTTGTGTATTGTCGAAGAACCTCGTCAGCAGGTAATCCCCCTGGATAATTCGCCAGCTGAATCGGTCGTTGATTTGGTAGTCCATTCCTCCGCCGATCGCCATCGAAAACGACGTGTCGCCAATTCCCGCCGCGCTGAAATGCGCCCCGCCCAGCAGCACATGCGCAAACGGCGATACCTTCGAAGGCAGCGACACCTGCGGTCCGAACAGGAATGAGTGGACCGACGTCCCGACTCCGCTCGGTGATCCGTAATGCCCGTCGAAATCCGCCACTCCTCCGATCCAGTCCCTGAATTTGTACTGCGCCGAAGCCTCCCATCCGTTCAAATTCACGTCGGCCCCGCCGCGCAACCTCATATACGAATACCCGCCGAACACTTCTGCTTTGTCGTCCTGCGCCGCTGCGGGCAGCAGCGCCACGAACAAAACTCCAAGCAACAACCCTATGACTCGCAACCCTGTTTTTCTCACCATGAGAATCTCCTCCTCCTTATTGTCATGTTGCCTTGGGATATTTCCGGGTTTGCCAAGGTTTCCCGGAACTTCACGCTGCAGGCTAGCCGCTGGGAACTCTGGCGCCGCAGCTTTGGGCTGGTTGTGGGTCGGACCGGAATGTCTGTTTTCCGGTCACCGCTATTCTATCGCATTTCAAGGAAGCCTGTCAGTCTCCACTTTCCCGTGCGATTATTGTTTTCTGACTTTGTGATTGGACTTAGCGTGGACGGTTATTTTCCTGCAGTCTTCGCGCCTGGGCTTCCGGCAATGGTCCTCCGGAGACCTGCTCCTGGCCATCGCCCTCTGGGGCGACCCGTAAGTGACACGCTTTTTCGGTCGTTAGGAAGACCGCGTTGCTGCTTCCGGAAAAGCCGCGCGAACGCGGTCCAGCAGTGAGCTAAGTTTGGAAATGTCTTTCGTGGCCACGGTCTGGAATTTCAATCCCAGGCCCTCCGAGGGCTGCGCCTGCGCCACCACGCTGTCCAGGCTGATTTGCCCTTCCTGCACCAGAAAATGCACCCGTACCAGGTCGCCCTTTGTTCTGCGCCACTTTGTCTCGATGAAGATTCCCCCGGTGCTGAGGTCCCGGACATGCGATACGTCCGCCCTTCCCCCGCACTCCCAATACACCCACACGTCCCGGGTCGCCCGGAGACGCATCATTCGTCTTCGTGATGGAACAGAGCTAGCGAATACGCTCACCGGATGCCGCCGTTCTCTCTAGTCTTCGCTGGGTGCTGTTCCGTTCGGCCGTTCATTCCACCTCTTAACCGAACCGAAATCAAACGGAGTCTGCCCTGCTTCCATCCCGGAATAAATCCGGTGTTCGCCGTATTTCGCATAGGTGAAATACCCTAAGTCTTTCACCTGCCCCGATCCTTATTGATGGTTCCCGTACACCGATCTCCCCTCATAAGAAAAGGCCGCGAGTATCTTCTCCTCCTTTAGGCGGAGAACTCGCGGCCCTTTGTTTCCCAAATTATCTCGAGTCAGTAAGTCAGTCGTCTTGCCGCACAGTTCGCGTCACCAGTGTAGGCATTCCCGTCGTATTAAACAGCAGGCCCTTCACGGAAACCGTGTCGCCCACCGCCGGGGACATCGTCGATCCCGATCCGGAGAAGTCCATGAAGTCCATCTCCGAAAGTGTCGCCACCTTGATCGTGGTCACCGCCGGTGCCGCTCCCGTGAACAGCGGCGAAAGTCCGGTCAGAGTAAATAACCCGCTGCTCGAATCAACGCTGCTCACCCGTCCCGTAATCTGCGACGGCCACAATCGAACCAGGTTTGTCGCGATCGTCGTCGTTCCTCCGCTGGAGGAAACGCTCGCCGGCCGGATCTGCACGTCTTGTCCCACCATCAGGTCCGCGCCGCTGGCAAAGCTCA
>DASSGJ010000608.1:0-7428 GCA_035693545.1 Candidatus Acidiferrum sp. | reverse complement strand
CCCGCGCGCACGTTCAACCACGTGAATCGCTTTCTGTGCGATCACGCCGAGGTGGGACGTTATGCAACGATGTTCTTCGGCATTCTCGACGACAGTGGAAAGCTCGAATACATCAATGCCGGGCATCCTTCTCCAATTTTGCTGCGCAAGGACACGACCGAGGAAGCCTTCACGGAAGGATCCTTTCCCGTGGGCCTCGTGCCCGAAGCGGAATTCACCACGGCCTCCTTGCGGCTGGAGCCGGACGATACCCTGGTGCTTTTCAGCGATGGCGTAACCGAAGCCATGGACCCGGAAGAAGAGCTTTACGGCGTCTCCAGATTGCGTGCTGTCCTGCAAGGAAAGACTGAGTTACCTCTGGATGAGATTCAGAAAACGGTTCTGGAATCCGTGGAAAACTTTGCTCGCGGCGCCCGCCAGGCGGATGACTTGACGATTCTGGTAGTCCGGTACCGCGCCGTGGCCAATGGCGTGACGGAAACAGGCGTCTCTGCCGGCAACTCCGCCGCCAACGACTGATCGCATTACTCTTCAGGCAAAAGATAGTTTCACTTCGAGCAAGACGGCGGTGCAGGCGCTGCCGACGCCGCCTTCAACTCCTCCACTTTTTGGTCCTTTAAGAGCTTGTTGAAGGAAGGAATCGTTTCTGCATTGAACTTGTTCCAAGCAGCAATGTTCTTCGCGATCGAATTGCATCCGCTGTTGACGGCGTTATACGCCGATTCAGCCGGCCTGAGGTCCGCGCTCTGAACCATCACCAGGTCGTGGCCAAAATCGCGGTTCAGGATGCCGAAACCCGGAGCCTCCGTGTTGCCGTCTTCGAGAGCACGAAGCTGTTTTTCAAGTTCTGTCATCGCGTCCGCAAGCTCTTTCGGTGGATTCGCAGGAATCGCTTTCTTGCGTGCGTCGAATCCTTCGTGCAAAGCAACGATGGCCTGGAATGAACGCGCTGTCTCTTCCATGAAGGCGGAGATTTTGCGCGAGAGTTCCAGTTGCGCCTTGTAATCTTCCTGGCTGATACGTACGCGAGGATCGGGCTGTACCTGCAGCTTTTGCTTGTAAGATTTCCCCTCGCGCGTGAAAACCACATCATAGGTGCCCGGCGCCGCCAGCGGTCCAGGCGGCTGAACGCGCGGTGTTTCGCCCGGAACGGCGTGATCGGGCACGGTGTATTCGGTGTACTTCAAGCGCGACCCGAAATATCCGTAGGGCAACGCTGTCGGATGAGCGTAGTGAAGGTCCCAGACAAAACGGTTGATACCCGTCTGATTGGATAGCGCGTCCGGCGGATAGAACCAGAATTCCGGAACGTTGGGAGGCGCAATCGTCTCCTGGACCCCGTGGTTCGAATAGTGCCGCACCAGATTTCCCTGCTGGTCGTAAATATCCAGCGCGAGATCTCCCTTCGCCGGCGCTTTTTGAAAATACTGCAACACCGCTCCGTCAGCGGGATTGCGGCCCGCAGGAGTCTCCGTCTGCAACGGCGTATCCGGATAGTTGTCCCAGCGCACTCGCACCGCCGGCTCCGGCACAAAAAGCTGCGCGGGAGAATCGGCGGCTTTGGAAGACCACTGCCGCAGTGCAGAAATATCATCAAGAATCCACAGGCCCCGGCCAAACGTTGCGGCAACGAGATCCGCTCCATGGATCGCAAGATCCGTGACATTGGCCGTGGGCAAATTCAGCTGCAGCGGCTGCCAGTGATCACCGGAATCGAACGATACATAAACTGCGTTGGTTGTCCCTGCAAACAGCAGTCCCTTGCGGCCGGGATCTTCGCGGATGCTGCGAGCCATCCCGGCTTCCGGCAGACCTGTGACGATCTTCTCCCAGGTCTTTCCGGCGTCACGCGTCCGGTAAAAATAAGGCCGGTCGTCGCGCGGCGCGTACAGCGTCGAAAATGTCCCGTGCGATGCGAACACGGCCGCGTATGCCGTGTTCGCATCATGCGGCGATGCTTCGATGCAATTGATATACGGCCGCTCGGGAAGATTCGCAGGTGTAACATCAGTCCAGGTCGAGCCGTCGCGGGTAAGGTGAATCAAGCCGGTCGTTGACCCAACCCAGATTAAGTTCGCCTCGAGTGGCGACGGAGCAATCGTCTGGATTGCTCCATGGGGAGCAGCTTGCGCGTCATCGTCATCATCGTCGTCCCCATCTGCCCAAAGTGAACTTTCGTTTGCGTCTTTCGTCAGCCTGTGGCCATTCTCCATCGGCTTCGCCCCGCCCGAAGGCTCCGGCGCCTTGCTGGTCAGGTCTCCGCTGATCTCTTTCCAGGATGTACCGCCGTCGGTCGTCTTCAAGAGGAATTGCGTGCCGTAATAAAGCGAATGGGGATCGCGCGGAGAAAAAACCAGCGGAGTTTCCCATGTGACGCGATAACCCGTGGGCGGAAGATAAATCGTCGCCACCTGGCCCGTGGTGCGATTCAGGCGCAGCACCACGCCATACCAGCCGATGGAAAAAACGTTGTTGGCGTCGAGCGGGTCCGGCGCGATAAACGCGCTTTCGAACGAGCCCGTGGGAAACCAGTCGCGATAAGTAATCAGGCCGTAGTCGCTACGGCTGGGCACCGACACAGACCCGGAATCCTGCTGCGAAGCATACAAACGGTACGGAAAGGACCGATCCGTGGAAACTCTGTAAAATTGCCCGGTCGGCTGGTTGTACCAGGTGCTCCAGATTTTTCCGCCGTCGAGGGTAACCACCGCTCCCTGGTCCGTGCCCATGATGATCCGGCTGGTGTCCTCCGGCGCGATCCACAGAACATGATCGTCTTCGCCGCTCGGCGTCCCTTTCCACGCGCTGAATGTGCGGCCGCCATCCGTGGATTTGTACGTGGATGTTTGCATTACATAAACCACATCCGCATTCTTCGGATCGGAATACACCCTTCCAAAATAGTCATCGCCAAGCACGCGTGGATCCTGCGTGATCTGCTGCCAGGTCTCGCCGCCGTCGTCGGACCGAAAGAGCCCCTGCCGCATCAGCGAGAAGACGCGCTTGCCCCCAAGGCCGGGAGCAACCGCCAGGCCAATGCGCCCGCGGCGGGCAGTTGGCAATCCCTTTTCGCCGGCTGCCGTCCAGTTTTCGCCCGCATCGGAAGATTTGATGATTACCGTGTCGACCTCTTGCTCTTGCGGAGCCTTCTCATCGGCAGGTTTCTCTTTCGGAGGTTGCGGGATTCGCCGGATAACCGCGTAAATCACGCGGGAGCTGTTGGGATCGAAGCAAAGCTCGGTAGGACTATGGCGATCGTCTTTATAGAAAACTTTTCGCCAGGACTTGCCGCCATCGCTCGTTTTGTAAATGCCGCGCGATTCACTCGGTGTGATATCTCCCACAGCGGCAACGTAAACGATGTTGGCGTCCTTGGGGTCCACCAGGATGGAGGGAATTGTGCGCGACTCGCGAATTCCGATATTGCTCCAGGTGGCTCCCGCGTCTGTGGATTTCCAGACGCCGTTCCCGGGAGACTGTTCGCCGGTCGCGACGTAAATCACGTTGGGATCCGACGGCGCGACCACCAGGTCCCCGATCGAAGCAACATGCGCATCGTCGAAGATTGGCGCCCAGGTGACTCCGCCGTTGTTGGTTTTCCAAACCCCGCCGCCGGGCGTCCCCATGTAATACGTTTTCGGATCGCCGGCAATTCCCGCGACCGCGGTCACGCGTCCGCCGCGATGCGGTCCAACCAGACGCCACGAAAGCCCCTTCATCTGATCCCCGGAGAGTTCCTGAGCGGGGGCGCTCGAGCCAGGCAAGATCGAAAGTGCGGTGTAGAGAATGAAAAGCTTGCAAACGCGGGGGATGAAGCGAGCGATGGCTGGGATCAAAGCGGTGTCTCCTGAGAAAAAGTGAGTGTAACATGCACGGCGTGCCGAGGAACTGGCCCGGGAGAAAAATATGGATGTTCAGGAAGTATTTCGCTTTATGGACGGCGAAAGACTTGGCGTGCTGACAACCGCCACGAATTCCGGTCAACCGCAGGCGGCGCTAATGGGATTCGCGGTCACGCCGGACCTGGAAATTATTTTTGACACTGTGCGCACTTCTCGGAAATATCCGAACATGAAAGAAAATCCGCGCGTGGCCTGGGTAGTGGGTTGCACCACGAAAGTCACCGTTCAATACGAAGGCGAAGCGGAAGAACTCGAAGGCACGGTGCTGGCAAAATACAAGCCGATCTATTTTCGAAAATTCCCGGACGGGCCCACCCGCGAAAACTGGGCCGGAATGACCTATTTCCTGGTGCGGCCAAAGTGGGTGCGCTATTGCGATTACAATCCGGAATCGCGCCGGATTGAAGAGCACCGATTTTAGCGCCTGCTGCTTTTGGCACAGTCTAAAGTTCGCGCAACGCCACAGCTACCGGACGGATCGAAGCCCGAATGGCCGGCAACAATCCACCCAATACGCCCATAACCAGCGCGAACAAAATCCCCATCAACAGCAGGTCAAACGTGATCTTGAACGCGAATGCCAGGTTCGAAAATGTCTGGAAGTTCATGGCGTTCGTGGTAAGGCCATTCAGCGGAAGGACGGCTAGGCAGCCAAGAAGTCCGGCGACAAAGGAAATCAGCAGGGCCTCAAACAAAAAGGACAGGATGACGTTCCAACTGGTAAAGCCGAGCGCCCGCATGGTGGCGATTTCGCGGCCGCGTTCGGAAACGGCGGAATACATGGTGTTGAGCGCGCCGAAAATCGCGCCGATGGCCATAATTGCGGCAACGAAGCCGCCCAGAACGGTGATGAGCCGCGTCATGTTGGTGGACTGCTTGGCGTAATAGTCGATTTCACGCCACACATCCACGTTGAGGCGCGGATCGGCAAGCAGGGCGTCCTTGAACGCCGGAAATGCGTCCGGAGAAGTCAGGTGCACGGTGGCGGATTGAAAGATGTTGTCCGGGCGCTTGAGCACCTGAGCCAGGATATGCGCGTCGCACCAGACTTCGGAATCGAACGACGATCCGCCGGCATCGAAAACACCCACGACTTTCCATTGCCCGCCGCCGAACTTGAGGGTGTTGCCGACGGTGAGCCCCGCGTAACTCTTTGAGGCGTTTTTGCCGACGACCATTTCCGAAAGACCCGGTCGAAGCATGCGCCCTTCGACGATCTTCGCAAACGGCCGGATGGTCAAAACGTTGGGAGAAACGCCACGGACCTGCACATTAGCATCGGTGCCGGTCGAAACGAGCGGGAACGGTGCCACGCCGACCACTTCCTGCGTGACCAGGGGGCCATCCGCGCCGCGCGCGACGCCCGGTGCGTCCTGCACCACGCGAACGGAGTCCAGCGTGATGCCGCCCATCATTTCAGAGGAAGAACCGGCGCGCATCACCAGCGCGTTGGTGGGCGAGCCAGAGGCCACCAGGGTGGCTTTAAAGCCGCGAGCCAGCGAAAGCATCGCGACGAAAACGCCCACGGTACCGGCGATGCCCAGCACGGCGACGATCGTCGAGGTCCAGCGCTCCCGGATGCTGCGGAAGTTGTAGGAGACCGGAACCGCACCGATGAAGGGGGCTAGGAGTCCAGCAAGGACTCCGCCGACGACAATCAGAACCAGCAATAGAGCCAGGATCGCCGCAATAGTGATCAGCAAACCGAAGATCAGTTTTATCAGCATGCTCAGACTCTCCGAAGCGCGTTGATCACGCGCAGACGCATGGCGCCAAGTCCGGGAAGCAAGCCGCTGGCGAAACCCACAACGAGCGCGGTCACAAAGCCAGTCAACAGGATTCCAGGAGACAAAACGAGGGCCGGAAGCATGCCGCTCAGGGCTCCGCTGAGAAGAGGGGTGGCAACCTTGGCAAGCAGAAGGCCGAAAACCCCGCCAACAATGGCAATGACAAGCGATTCGCCGAGGACAAAAGCAAGCACCAGGCGGTCCGAAAAACCGATCGCTTTGAGGACCGCAAGCTCATTGGTCCGTTCGCGCACCGAAATGGCCATGGTGTTTCCAGTGACCAGAAGAAGTGTGAAGAAAACAACTGTGCCGATGGTTACGATCAGGAACTTGATGTTCCCAAATTGTTTCACCCAGCGGGCCGCGAAGGTGGACTCGCTATCCGTCTTGGTTTCGTAGGGGGAGTTGGCGAATTGATTGTCAATGGCTTTGGCGATACGCGGAGCATCGTCAGGATTCTCGATCTGCATCACGTACCAGCCGACATTCCCCTTGAACCCCTGCGGGACCCGCTCTTCGAAATAGTCCCACTGAAACCAGAACTGCGTCTCGTCGTCGCCGGGGCGGGTGCCATGGTAGACGCCATCAATGTTGAAGTCCCATGTGCCAGTATTGGTGATGGTGCTCTTGATGGGAATGCGGTCACCGATTTTCCAGTGGAAGCGCTCCAGGGTGCGCTGGCCAACGATGGCGCCCTGGCGGTCCTTCAGAAAGGCCTGCCACTGCTCCTCGGGAACGACCATTTCGGGGACGACCTGGCGCTGGTTTTCCGGATCAATGACGAATTGGGGAAAGAAGTTCTTGTCGTCCTGATAGACACCACCAAACCAGTTGTTGTGGGTGACTGACTTGACTCCAGGAATCCGCAGGATCTGGTCGCGGTAAGAAAGCGGAATGGGATTAATGATGGAGGTGCGATTGATTACAATCAGGCGGCTGGCGCTGGCAAGTTCCGTGCGGTCAAAGGCGCCGTTGACAACACCCAGGAAGGCAAACAAAAACAGAGCGACGGCGAAAGAACCGATCGTCAGCAGCAAACGCACCTTCTTGCGAAACAGGTTGGCGAAAATGATGCTCGCGAATTTCATGCCGCACCTCCCGCCGTCGTCATCTCCGGCTGCTTGCGCCCTTCCACCAGCACGCCTTTTTCCAGGTGCAGCGTGGTGTTCGCCCGCGAAGCTACAACCGGATCGTGCGTCACCATCAGCACCGTCTTGGAATGCTTGCCCACAAGCTCTTCAATCAACGCCATAATCTCGTCGGCGCTCTTTCGGTCCAGGTCCCCCGTTGGCTCGTCGCAGAGAAGGAACGTCGGGTCGGATACCACCGCGCGCGCGATGGTCACGCGCTGCTCTTGTCCTCCCGAAAGCTGCCGCGGAAAGTGATTCATGCGGTCGGAAAGACCAACGACGGAAAGCGCAGTCTCCACGTGTTCGCGCCGCTCGGCCTTCGAGAGTTTTGTCAGCAGCAGCGGAAGCTCCACGTTCTGAAACGCGGTCAGCACCGGAATCAGGTTGTACATCTGAAAAATAAAGCCAACGTGCCGCGCGCGCCATTCCGTCAAACGATTTGCGGACATATTCGTGATTTCATCCCCGGCAACCGTGATGCTCCCGCGCGTGGGAACGTCCAGCCCTCCCAGCAAATTCAACAAAGTCGTCTTGCCGGAACCGCTCGGCCCCATGAACGCGATGAATTCCCCCTTTTCCACATCGAGGTTCAGTCCCTGAAGCACGTGA
>DASSGJ010000607.1:0-2131 GCA_035693545.1 Candidatus Acidiferrum sp. | reverse complement strand
GAGCTGTTCGCGAAATTGTTTACGCGGCGCGTGGCCATCCGCCATATCGGCGTGAGCGTGACGAACCTGGATGCCGACCGCCGGCAAAACGAGCTGTTCGACACCGACGCAAATCGCCGCTGGTACCTGAACCGCGAAGTGGACCGCGTCCGCTACGGCTGGAACGCCGTGTTTCGCGGCAAAGGCCTGGAACCCCGCAAGCGCTACACAACGAAAGAGAACGGGTTGGTCTTGTCCGCGCCGTGCCTATCGCGGTAACTCTGCATTCCCCTTCCGGGGTGATCCGGCGCATTGCGAGCATCACGGCGGAGTTAGCACGCCGGACACCACTGCCAGCGTGAGTGTTGCGGGCGGCAAACGGCGGGCACATACTTTTAACATGACTACTGTCAGGCATCCTGGAGCCGTCTTGGGCCTTGCCGCGCTATTTCTGGCGGGTATGTGCACCGGCATTTTGACGGAGACCACGCGCGCGGATGAGATTCGGCTGAAGGACGGGAAGAAGCTGCACGGCGTGATCGTGGCGTACGAAGACAACATGTTCAAGGTCAAGACGGACTTTGGCTACGTGCTGGTGGAGAAAGACAAGATCGCCTCCATCATTCCGGATACGCAGACCGACGAAGCAGCCACGACTGCAACCGCCAAACCTGCGGCGAAGAGCGAATCGGCTACGAAGGCTTCGGCAATAGCGAATAATTCCGCGGCGCGGCCGGAAATTCCGCTGACCGCCGCGAAGGGCGATGTAAATCCGCCGCCGATCAAGACTGTCAGCGCCACACCGAAGACGGCACCTGCGGCTCCTGTGACTCCGCCGCCCCCGCCAAAAGAAGAACCGCCACCGATTAAGGAAGAGATTCAGGGGAATCTCTACCTGAACCACGAATTTCTGTTCCGCATGTACAAGGCGCCCAGCTGGCAGATTATTGCGGACGCCGGGCAAAGCCTGCCGAACGCGATTGTGGCGATGGGGACCAGCAACGAGTCGACGCTACTGGTCGTGGGACATGAAAAAACGAGCAGCGCACTGGAACTTGCGGCCAAGGATGTAGAGAAGAAATTGAGCGAGGTGTACGACAATTACCGGCTGATTTCGCAGAGAAAAACCGTGCTTGGCGGCCTGCCGGCGCTCGAGTACAAGTACCGCGGGATGGCCGACGGGCACGACTGGTCCGGTACGCTGGCGGTTGTGGCGCGCAATGGAGATGTATTCACGGTTTTGGGAATGACCTACGCGGACACGGACCTGATCCAGATTCAGGAAAACGTGATCTCGCGCGCGATTGCCAGCATTGATTTCAACGTGAAATAGCGGGTCGCCGGGCGTTCAGCCGACGGTGACTTCGACGGTGTGGTAGCCGGTGGCCCCGTCCGGCCATTCGCCGCTGTCGATGGAGGATTGCAGTTTACCGCGGCCGTCGGTGGCGCGGGCTTTCAGCGTTTGCTTCCCTTTCGGCGGGTTTTTCCAGACAAATTTCCAGAAGGCCCAGACCTGTGATGGATTCGGGTTGCTGAAGATTTCCACTTCCTGCCAGTGACTGCCGCTGTCGGTGGAGATTTCAACCTTGGAAATGCCGGAGGTATCGCCGATGGCGTAGCCGGTGACGACAAAGGTGTCGCCAGTGATGCGGCCAAGATTGTGGGGATTGTCAATGATGCCCTGCGTCTTGCGATCGCCGGTGTTGGACCAGCCCTGGCGCTCCCAGTAGCCGAGATATTCCTTGTCCACAAATTCGATGCGTGTGAGCCACTTGGGCATTTTCATGCCGTATCGGCCGGGCATGAGCACGCGCAGGGGGAAGCCATGCTGGCGGGGCAGGGGTTCGCCATTCATGTTGTAGGCAAGAAAATTCGCGGGGTCGTCGAGGCGGGAGACGGGGTGGCCGGTGGTGTAACCTTCGGCGGCGTAAAAAACGGCGTATTTCGCGGTGGGGAGGATCCCGGCACGCTCGATGATTGGTTTTAGGAGTGTGCCGGTCCATTTGGCGTTGCCAATGAAACGGCCGCCGACGGAATTGGAGATGCACTCAAGCGTGAGAACCGTTTCGTAGGGAGGGAGTGCACGAATTTCGTCGTAGTTGAAGCGGAGCGGATTTCTCACCAAGCCATCAATCGCCAGGGACCATTTGGT
>DASSGJ010000606.1:0-14383 GCA_035693545.1 Candidatus Acidiferrum sp. | reverse complement strand
TCCTGGCCAGCAAATTGTCATCTACGCACGCAGCGGCCCCTGGTGGGTGCAACCCTGGCCCGACAAACCCTTCATCCCCATTCAAGCGGATTCCACCTGGGGCACTTCCACACATCTCGGTTTTGAATACGCCGCCATGCTTGTCGAGCCGGGCTATCATCCTCCGCCTACGATGGACACGGCTCCCACGGTCGGCGGATCGGTCGTCTCGGTCTTAATCGTCAAAGGGACTGGCGAGCCGCAACTCGCCCCTGTAAAAGAGCTGCATTTCAGCGGCTACGATTGGACAGTCCGCACGATCTCGAGCGATCGCGGCGGCCTCAATAATTTGTATGGACCCGAAAATGCGTGGATCGACGCAACGGGTGCCCTGCATCTCCGCATCACCAAGAAGGGTGATCGCTGGTCGTGTGCGGAACTGGAACTGACCCGCAGCCTCGGCTACGGAACCTACATCATCACCGTACGTGACACCAGCAACCTGGAGCCAGCCGCTGTCCTGAGCATGAATACGTTTGATGACTGGGGTGGCGATCAGCATTATCGCGAAATGGACGTCGAATTCGGCCGCTGGGGAGACGCGGCAGCCAAGAATAATGTGCAGTATGGCATTCAGCCCTTCTACGTTCCCGGAAATGTCGCTCCCTTTGTCCTGCCCAAGGGCACTTTCACGCACTCAATGCGGTGGGAATCGGGTAGCGCCAGTTTCAGAACTGTCCGCGGCGCCTCCATGCAAGCCGGCTCGCCGGTAATTTCAGAGCATGTTTTCACCTCGGGCGTCCCCTCCCCCGGCCAAGAGAAAGTTCAAATGATGTTCTATGTAGTGGCCAGCGAGAAAAGTCCGTTGCAAAAAGAGAATGAGGTCGTGGTTGAGAAATTCGAATATCTGCCGTGAACTGCGCCGCACGGGGAACTTGTTCCGCCGGGCTTTGCTTGCCTTGCTGATGCTGATGTCCTCCGCTTGCCTAGCCCATGCGCTCGATCCCGACCGCCTTCTGTCTCAATATATGCGGGAGCGCTGGGGCAGTGAAAAAGGATTTGCCGGTGGCTCCGTCACGGCTCTGGCGCAAACCCCCGATGGTTACTTGTGGATCGGAACAGAAAAGGGTTTGATCCGGTTTGATGGTTTTAACTTCCGCTCTTTTCCGCAAGCCGCTCCCGCCACATTTCCCATCGGACCCGTTCAAGCTCTCGTCTCCGACGACCAAGGAAATCTCTGGATCCTCCTGCAGAGCACCAGGATTCTGCGCTACCACGAAGGAAAGTTCGAACTCGGTCGTGAAATCGCGGAGTTCGGGATTACTTCACTCTTTAAGCGCGCGGACGGTTCGGTCCTTTTTGCATCGCTCACTTATGGCCCTCTTACATACAACTCCGGGAAATTTGAATTGCTCAATCCTCCTTCCCCCTCCCCTGGTTCCTCTCCCAGCCCCTCCCAAGCCACAACGGACGAGCTTTCCAGCCGTCTCAGTTGGGCTACCGGCGTTGCTCCTCATCGCTTCGCTGAGCCCAATTCTGCTGTCATTTCCGTGGCGGAAACCTCCGACGGAAAGATTTGGCTTGGCACCCGCGACAAAGGCCTTTTCTATTCGCTCGGTGGCAAAGTTGTAGCGGTCCCGGGCGCCCTTTCCGATGCCAGGGTTAATTGTCTGTTGGCTTCCGGTAATCGTGAACTTTGGATCGGCACGGACAAAGGCCTTTTGCGGTGGGACGGCTTCAAAGTCAGTTCGTTGGAGGTTCCTCCCGCCCTCCGCCACCTCCAGGTTCTCTCCATGGTTCGCGACCGGGATTCCAACATCTGGCTGGGCACGTCAAATGGCCTGATTCGCCTCAATTCCGCCGGAGCCGTTCTGGATGCGAACAACTCGCAAACGCCTGCGGCTGTGCACGCGCTTCTCGAGGATCGCGAAGGAAATCTTTGGGTAGGCCGCCCGGCTGGAATCGAGCGCCTGCGTGACGGCACTTTCATTACCTATTCCGCCGCCGGCCTGCAATCCGAAAACAGCGGGCCCGTTTACGTTGATGCGAACGAGCGTGTCTGGTTCGCTCCCTTCGAAGGCGGCCTCCACTGGTTAACAGATGAAAAAAGCGGCAGCGTTTCCGCTGATCATCTCGATCAGGATGTAGTCTATTCGATTGCAGGCATTAACGACGATTTGTGGATTGGCAGGCAGCAAGGCGGGCTGACCCATTTGCACTACGCCGCCGGTTCTCTCGGGGGCAGAACTTACACCGAAACGGATGGTCTGGCCCAGAACAGCGTCTATACGGTCTTCCGAAGCCGCGATGGCGCGGTCTGGGCAGGCACTTTGACCGGCGGCGTGAGCAAATTTGCCAACGGCCACTTCACCACGTACACCTCCGCCGACGGACTGCCCTCGAACTCCGTTACCTCGATCGCGCAAACTGCGGATGACACCATGTGGTTTGCGACGCCCAACGGCCTCAGCCGTTTCTCCAGCGGAAAATGGCATGCGCTTGGAATTCGCGAGGGCTTGCCTTCGCAAAGTGTGAACTGTCTTCTCACGGACTCTTCGGACCTGCTCTGGATTGGCACAGCCAACGGACTCGCCTATCTGATCTCAGGCCAGGTCCAGGTGCCGGCCGCCCCTATCCCATCGCTCCATGAACAAATCATGGGCATCGCCGCAGACAAACACGGCTGGCTCTGGATCTCGACTTCGAATCACGTGCTGCGTGTAAAGCGCGAGAATCTCCTGCGCAACTCCCTGCGCGAGACCGATGTCCGCGAGTACGGCCTCGAAGACGGGTTGCATGGCACGGAAGGCGTCAGGCGCCAGCAATCCGTCTTTGCCGATTCCCACGGCAAAATCTGGTTTTCGATGAATCGCGGTATCTCCGTGGTAGACCCGTCCCGCGCCAATCCCGATTCCGCCGCGGCAATCCTCAACATCGAGGGAGTCTCTTCCGATGGCAATCCCATCAGCATGTCGGGCCCGATCCAGCTCGCCGGGGTCCATCGAAGACTGAAATTCGCTTTTTCCGCGCTGAGCCTCTCGGTTCCGGAGCGAATTCGTTATAAGTACAAGCTCGATGGAGTAGACGAGGATTGGAGTCTCCCGGTTTCGGAACACGAGGTCACCTACAACAACCTGGGGTCCGGCACCTACCGCTTTCATGTGATGGCCAGCAATAGCGACGGCCTGTGGAACAGCGCGGCGTCCGACATTTCCTTCAAAATCCAACCCGCCTATTGGCAGACCTGGTGGTTTCGTCTTTCTGGTCTGCTGGTCTGCGTTCTGGCAATATTGTTGTTCGTTCGCTTGCGCATCAGAGCATTGGCGGCGCAGATGAACATGCGGTTCGAAGAGCGTCTTGCTGAACGCACCCGAATTGCCCAGGAACTTCACGATACTTTGCTTCAGGGATTCATGAGCGCTTCCATGCAACTTCACGTCGCCGATGACCGGTTGCCCGAGGATTCCCCCGCGAAGCCGCTCCTCGGCCGGGTTTTGCAATTGATGGGCCGGGTGATGGATGAAGGCCGCAACACAGTTCGTGGCCTCCGCTCGGCGGAGATTGTTCGCCAGAATCTGGAGGAAGAGTTTTCCCGCATCCAGAAAGATCTCGCCATCTCCGCGCAAAGCGAATTTCGCGTCATTGTCGAAGGTTCGCCGAGGCCGTTGCGGCCGGTGATCCACGACGAGGTTTATTACATCGGTCGCGAAGCTCTTGCCAACTCCTTTCGCCATTCCGGCGCCACTGAAGTTGCGGTGGAAATCGAGTACTCCCCAAGCCATTTGCGCATTCTGGTCAGCGACAACGGTCGCGGCATCGATTCCCAGGTAATCAGCGCCGGCCGCGATGGCCACTGGGGCTTGTCGGGAATGCGGGAGCGAGCGGAACGCATCGGCGGAAAACTCAAGGTCTTGAGCATGCCTTCCTCTGGAACGGAAATTCAGCTCTCCGTTCCCGGCCGTCTCGCTTTTGAGCCCGAATTATCTACCCGGCGGAACTTGTGGTTTTCCAAGCTCTATTCGCGCAAAACTGCCGGAGAAAAAACTCAGCCCGTGAGCAAGCGGTCGCGATGACTGAAAAAAGCAAAATCCGGGTTCTCAGTGTGGACGACCATCCTCTTCTTCGGGAAGGCATTTCCGCGGTCATTAACAGCCAGCCGGATATGGTGATGATTGCCGACGCCGCAAGTTCCCACGATGGAATCCTGCAATTTCGCAAGCATCGTCCGGACGTTACTCTGATGGACCTTCGGCTTCCCGACCTGAGCGGCGTGGACACCATCGTCGCCATCCGCGCGGAATTTCCCGATGCGCGCATCATCATGCTCACGACATTTGAAGGCGACGTCGAAATCCAGCGTGCTCTGGAAGCCGGCGCGCAGGGCTACATGCTGAAAAGCATGCCTCCCAAAGACCTGGTCGAAGGAATCCGCCAGGTCCACGCCGGAAAAAAGCGCATTCCGCCCCAGCTGGCCGCGCAGCTTGCCGAGCACATGAGCGATGAATCCCTCACGACCCGCGAAATCGAGGTTCTCCGCCAGATCGCCGAGGGCAATCGCAACCGCGACATCGGCGAAAAGCTTTTCATCACCGAAGAGACCGTTAAGGTCCACATCAAGCACATCATGGAAAAACTCGGAGCCAGCGATCGCACCCAGGCCATTGCTATCGCCATCCGCCGCGGGATTATCCACTTGTAATCTCGCCAGCCCGCCTTGGCCCCATACCACTAAGGCGTTACGCAAAGATACCGGAAAGTAGGGTAGCGGCCTCTGATTCGCGCCATTAATCTGCTGCACTGGGCGTCTCATCATCGTCGGAGGATGATGCAACTGCACAGGCTATTTTCCGCATTTCCTGCCGGTCTACCCGGTGCTGGACTACTGCTGCTGCGAGTGGTTGTTGCCGCGGCTTTGGGCGGTCACGGGATTCTCTGTCTGCTCTCTTCGGATCGCATCACCTTAGTTGTGGTGCTATCCACCAGTCTCCTCTTGCTATGTGGCGTTGGCTTGCTGATCGGGTTTCTTACCCCGCTGATCAGCCTTCTGGCAGGCGTAGAAAGTCTGGGGATCGCCTGCTCGTGGTTCCCTTTTCAGCTGCTAAGTCCTGTCGAATCAAGGCTTGCGCTGGTTCCCATTGTGGCCATCTCCGCAGCAATCGCTCTCCTTGGCCCCGGAGCTTTTTCGCTCGACGCTCGCCTGTTTGGGTGGAAAGAAATCGTCATTCCTCCGGCCCCTCGCCCCCCGCAAGCGTAACTGAATAGCTTTTCAACAGCGCCTCCACCTCGCCTCGTCACTCACTCGTCCTATGAAGATTTATTAATCCACCTATCGTGGTATCTCCAGCCACCCCCACAGGTGTAGCAATAAATCATTCCTTCCCGTGATGTATTTCCTTCTCGCTTCCGGCAAAGTCACCTTGCTTCCACCTGATGTTCAGATCCGAAGTTGAATTCCGCAAGCGATGAGGAGGAAACAGTCGTGGCTACTCAGCAATATAGTCTGGCAAACACCAAAAACCTCGCCGGGGTTCCCGTCCCAACTTCATCCGATTCTCAGTTGCTTTCGGCTGCGAGAAAAGGCGACCGTGCGGCCTTCGGGGAGCTCTTCGAACGCCACTCCAAGAAGATCTTCCACTCCACCCTGCGGATCACCCGGAATCGTGAAGATGCTGAAGACGCGCTTCAGGACTGCTTCCTTAGCGGTTTGCTGCATCTCCACGATTTTGACGGCAGGTCCCAGCTCTCCACGTGGCTCACGCGGATCGCCATCAACGCGGCCCTCATGAAGCTCCGCCGCATTCGTTATTCGAAGGAAGTCCCGATGGAATTTGTGGACGAGGAAGGGAAGGAGCGGCCCCGCTTCCAGCTGATTGATAGCGCACTCAATCCGGAGGACACTTTTGTCGAGCAGGAGCGCGCGAAGATTCTCCATACCGCGCTTGCCGGGCTTCGTCCCCGCGTTCGCGCAGCCATGGAAATCTGCCAGTTACAAGAGCATTCAGTCCGCGAAACCGCCCGCAAGCTGGGGATCAGCACGGCCGCGGCCAAAGGCCGCCTCTTTCACGCCAGGGTTGCGCTGCGCAAAGCCTGCATCCAGAAAACAAATCCAGCGGCTGCCCGGCGTCTCCGCCGCGCCGCGTAGCACGGGAATTTCCGCAGCCGGCCTCTGTGGAAACTCAGGTAAGGCCGGTTTGCAAGGTTTTAGACCGGCTGCCAGCCGCTAAAATGAGTTGAAATTTCCTGCGTCATGCATTATTCCATCCGCATCTAATTGCAAAATCGTGGAGGCGAACTTTGCATCGTCTCCACCTCATTCAAAGCATCTCTGATCGAGACCGTGCCGCGTGCCGTCGCTGCAGATCGCCGCGGGGAGAATCTCATGCCGGCAGCGAAAACCAGCCTTCTGGCAAGAATCCGCGCCCGCGGAAGAGACTGGCCGATTCTGGTCCATTCCACTCGCACTGCCGTGGCCGCAGTTGTCTCCGTGCTCGTGGCCCGGTTGTTTCGTTTGCCGGAAGCCTATTGGGCGCCGGTCACGACTCTGGTCATCACGCAATCCTCTCTTGGCGCGGCGCTGACTGTTTCCCGCCTGCGCTTTGCGGGCACTGCCCTCGGCGCGGCCATCGCCGCGCTCGTGGCCACTTACTTTGAGCCGCGCCTGCTTGTTTTTGGCGGATGTGTTTTCTTCCTGGGATTTCTTTGCGCCTTTGCGCATCTCGACCGGAGCGCCTATCGCTTCGGTGGTGTGACCCTGGCAATCATTCTGCTGATCCCCAGGACGTCGCCGGCCTGGATCATCGCTATCCATCGCTTTGCAGAAGTGTCCATAGGAATCGGGGTAGCGCTTCTTCTGGCAATGCTGTGGCCGGAACAGGAGGATGCACCTGTAACGAAGCAATGAATTTTCCAGAGCTCGCGCGCTAATTAGGGAAGTTCAGACGGCTCTGCAGCGAGATAAAACGGGGATTCTTGCGCAAAGGATCCAGCTCCGGCTCCACTTTCAGAAATACCAGTCCGTTCGAATGGTCCGCGTAAGCCTTTTCCAGCCAGTTCAGCGCCTCTTCGTTCTTTCCCAATCCTAAATAAACGATGGCGACGTAGTACGGGGAAACATATTGTTTTCGTGCAAGCTCTTCCAGTTGGGTCAACAGCTTGTGCGCGGCCGCATGATTTCCCGAAAGCGCCTGCGCATGCGCCAGCGCCGATAGCGTCAACGGACTGGAATGCGACAGCTCCAGAGCTTTCTGCAATTCCTCAATCGCGGGACCAAACTGACCCTTCTCCTCGTACGCCTGACCGAGATTCAGGTGCGCCCATTCCGATGAGGGATCCATCTCCAGCGTTTCGCGCAGCTGAGCGATCGCGCGATCGTATTCCCTGGCCAGGTACAGCCGCCAGCCGAGACCTGTGCTGATACTGATGGAGAGCGGTTCCAGTTCCCGCGCCTTCTTGATCTGCTCAAGACTGTCGTCAAACTTTCCCATCGCGCTCAAGTACAACGAGTAGCGCTGGTACGCTGTTGAGTAGCTCGGGTCCAGCTGAATCGCTTTCTTGAACCCCTCGGCCGCACCGCCCCAGTCCCAATCGTAATTAAACTTAGCCGTGGCCAATGACGTTTCGGCCGCTGCAAGCGTTGGGTCAATCTCCAGCGCGCGAATCGCCGCAGCTTTGGCCTTCGGCGCCGCCTCTGACGCAGGCAATCTTCCGTAAATTGTTGCGCCGATAATCCCGTAACAATCGGCAAGCCCCGCATACGCCAGCGCGTATTGTGGATCACGCCGCGTCGCTTCCTCGAAATATCCGATCGCTTTTTCGAATCCTTCGCCCGACCGCTTGTTCCAGTAATACCGCCCCTTCAGGTAATCCTCGTAAGCCTCCGGGCTCACCGACGGCTTCTGCGCCAATCGTTCTTTATCTTCCTTGGTCAGGTTGATCCGGATCTCATCCACGATCGCCGAGGAAACTCGATTCTGCAACGCCAGCACGTCGCCGATCGGGCTCTCATACGTGTCCGCCCACAAATGCTGGTCCGTCGAAACCTGCACCAGTTCCGCCGTAATCCGCACGCGGTTTCCCACGCGCATCACGGTTCCCTCAACAACCGCGTCCACATTCAACTCCGTCGCAATCTGCGGCAGGGGTTTGTGCGTTCCCTTGTAGGCCATTGCCGTTGACCGCGAAATCACGCGTAATGAGTGGATTTTCGCCAGATTCGCGATCAGGTCGTCCGTCATCCCATCGGCGAAGTAGTCCTGCTCTTTGTCACCCGAAAGATTTTCGAGCGGCAGCACCACCAGCGAGCTACTGCGGTTCGCCTTCCCCTTGCTCGCGTTCACGTAATGTACGGTGATTCCTGAAATCAGCGCGCTCCCAGCCAGCACCGCGGCCGCCAAAACCGCAATCCGCGAAACGGAAAATCGCCCGCTCGATGGTACCTGCGCCACGTTTTCCGGCGCGGCCAGATTTTTCGCTCCGTTTTTCTCGGCACCGGCAATTGCACGGTTCAGATCGGCCTCGACTGCTTCTCGAACCGGGCTCCCCATCAGACTGCCCTTCAACTCCACCGGCGCAATAAACCGGTAACCCCTCCGCGGCAACGTCTCGATGAATCGCGGATGGTCGGAGGAATCGCCCAGCACCTCGCGCAACCTCATCACCGCGTTGTTCAGCCCGTGGTCAAAATCCACAAATGTATCGCTCGGCCACAGCCGCTCGCGCAGCACCTCGCGCGACACAATTTCGCCCGGCCTCGCCACCAGCATCGCCAGAATTTGAAACGGTTGTTCGGAAAGCTTTAGCCGCAGGCCGTGCTTGCGGAGTTCTCCCGCTTCCAGATCGGCTTCAAACACGCCGAAGCGCACGTTCCTCGGTGAGCGGTGATTTTGTTCCATCATGATTCCGGGATTGCTGGAAAGTATAGCCTCGGGTGCAGGGCCGGTCAAAGTTTACTTTTCATATCACCCGCTAACCCGTTTCTTTTCATCCGCCAAGACGTGGATGTAGAAGTGTTTCCGATTGGACGCATCGTGGATTGCACTCCTTTGTGATTCCGCTCACATTCGCGAACACCGAATCGGCCGGTCCATCCATTGCGAAGCGCTTCTGCGCGCAAGCGTTTGTCGCAGCAGGGCCGGGTCGACACTCACAGGGGAGCGCGCCAGGGGGATAAGAATGTTCAACAGTGGTTGCAACTCTTCTTTCGCAAAATGGATTTGTCTGTCGCTCGCACTGGTCCTGGCTCTCTTCTCCGCCAGTCCAACCCGCGCCCAAGTCTCCGGCGCCACCCTCTCCGGCCTCGTCACGGATGAAAGCGGCGGCCCAGTTCCCGACGCCGCTGTGACCATTAAAAATGTAAGTACCGGCGTCTCTCGTGAACTCGTAACCAACGCGGACGGGTTTTACTCCGCTCCAAACCTTCTTCCCGGAAGCTATGAGGTCAAGGTTGCCGCCAAGGGATTCCAGACTCTCGTGCAAAAAGAGATCACACTCACAGTGGGTGCCCAGCAGGCCCTCAACCTCAGCCTCAAGGTCGGCCAGTTGAATCAGACCGTCGAAGTCAACGCGGCCCCGCCCGATATTCAAACCACCTCGTCGACGATCAGTGCGACCGTTGACTCCACGACCGTTCGCCAGCTTCCTCTGAACGGCCGCGACTGGACTTCACTGGCAACTCTCGAACCCGGTGTTGTCAGTATCCCTAACCAGGCCACCACGTCGTTCAGCGCCAACAAAGGCAACCGCGGATTTGGAAATCAGTTGAGCAATGGTGGGCACCGGGCCAACGAGAACAGCTATCGCGTGAACGGCATCAGTATTAACGACTACTCAAACTCCGCACCGGGGGGCGCCACAGGCGTCAATCTCGGAGTGGATGCCGTCCAGGAATTTTCTGTTCTTACCAGCAATTACACGGCGGACTATGGCCGCACCTCCGGCGCAGTCGTCAACGCGATAACCAAGAGCGGCACAAACGATTTCCACGGCACTGGTTTCTTCTTCGATCGCGACAGCATTTTTGACGCCCGCAATTTCTTCGACGGGCCCACGATCTCGCCCTTCCGCCGCATTCAATTCGGCGCGAGCGGCGGCACAGCTATCATCAAGAATAAGACTTTCGTTTTCGCCAACTACGAGGGGATTCGGCAAAGCTCCTCGTCGTCCGGGACCATCCATGTCCCCTCCCAAGAGGCGCGCAGCGGAGAGCTTTGTGCGGACCCTGCCTGCACCTCGCTGACGCCCGTCACCGTTTCCCCCGCCGTTGTCCCTTATCTTGCGCTTTGGCCCTGCCCAGCTTCTTGCCAGAATGCAACGAACACGGACACCGTCGCTCTCAATTCAACCACTCCCAATCACGCCAGTGAAAATTATTTCATCACCAGAATCGACCACAAACTCACCAATAAAGACAGTCTCTCCGGCAGTTATTTCTTCGACTCCGGCCCGCAAAGTCAGACGGATCCATTGGGTAACACAGTTCACGAGGTATTCTCCCGGCGTCAGTTGGCCACGGCAGAAGATACCCACATCTTTAGCCCAGCGTTGGCGAATACTCTCCGCGCAGGGTTCAGCCGACTGATTGGCAATATCAACACTCCGGTTTCCGGAGATGCGGTCTCCAAAGACGCCACCCTTGCGATTGCCCCCGGGGCGATTGGGCCTCCGCAGATTCCGATCTCCGGCATCACTACCGCATTCGGTCTCGGTGGATTCAATAAATTCAAGCACGCGTTCAATTCGATTCAGCTTTATGACGATGCTTTCTACACTCACGGGACCCATGCTATTAAATTCGGTTTTGCCTTTGAGCGCATGCAGTACAACATTCTGGAACAATTGAGCCCGAATGGCCGCATGAATGGCTATTCGCTCGATGCTTTCCTGACCAACGCACCTCATCAGTTGAATGCACTGGCCCCCGGAGGCTCGTTTGAGGTTGGATTACGCCAAAGCATTTTTGCTGGATACATTCAGGACGACTGGCGTTTCCGTCCGAACTTGACCTTCAATATCGGCCTGCGCTACGAAGCCACTACCCGCCCGACTGATTCCCACACTGTTCCGGGATACACCGTCAACGGCTACACCGTCGCGACCGCGGGCTTCCAGGAAATCCAGACGCTTGTCAATTGCACGCCCGGCACAACCGCCTGCGGTCCCATCGGCACGAGCAGCCCGATTTCCAACAATCCCACGACCAAGAACTTCGAACCGCGTATCGGCCTTTCCTGGGATCCGCGCAAAGACGGAAAGACCGCCGTCCGCGCCGGCTTCGGTATCTTCGATGTACTTCCCCTACCCTACGAGTTTGGCCTCAACACTGCGGCCACTGCACCATTCCAAATCATCGGCTCCGACAAGAATGCAACTCTCGGCACGGATACGCCGGATGCCAATTTGAACTTTAACCGCCAACGGATTCGCAATCGAATGATCGATCCGGATCCGCACCGCGCCGACGTCTTGAATTGGAATGTGAACATCCAGCACGAAATTGCTAATGGTTGGACCGCCCTAGTGGGTTACGTCGGCTCTCGCTCTGTCCATCTCTCGGTCGCCTCCGATGACATCAACCTTGTTCAGCCATCCTTTGTCTCCGGTGTCGGCTTCGTGTTCCCCTGCGACCCGACCCAGATTGCAAATTACGGAAACCCGCACACCTGTGCAGACACGCAAACTGGAACGCGCATCGATTCTAATTGGGGCGGCGGCGCGGGCATTCGTCCGGTTCTGTTTGATGGGGCGGCTGCCTACAATGCTTTCCAAACCCAACTAAAGAAAGCCTCGTCTCATGGCGTCCAGGGACAGGCCTCTTACACTTTCGGAAAGTGCCGTGATACCAGTTCGGCGCCCGTCACCGGCGATACTTACCTTAACTCCATCGCTGTTCCGCTTCTTCTCCTAAAGAGCGCCAGGGTTGGCGCTTGCGATTTCGATATCCGTCAGACTTTTACTGGGACAGTCATCTGGGATGTCCCCGGGCCAAAGACGGGTTGGCAAGGATACGTCGCGGGCGGTTGGCAGATCGGCAGCATCATTACTGCTTCCACCGGCGCCCCGTTTACTGTTACCGTCGGCGACGGCAACGACCCGCTGGGCACTGGGTTCAATGGAGACTTCTCCATGAACTACGCGAACCTCATTCCCGGTTGCAAAGCGATTCAGGGTGGGGTCAACTACCTCAACACGGCTTGCTTCACTCCGCCCACGGCGCCGGCTTCGCTTCCCCTTGCCACTGCCGCGAACCCGTTTGGCTGTGCTCCGCTGTCGTACACAAACGCGCCTGTCGCTGCGCCTTCCGGACAGCAGTACTGTTCCAACGTGCTCGGCAATACGGGGCGCAACAAGTTCTACGGCCCAGGCCTCACCACGGTTGACTTTTCCGTGTTCAAGAACTTCCCTGTGAACAAGATCTCGGAAACTTTCAATGTTCAGTTCCGGGCGGAGTTCTTCAATGTGCTCAACCACACCAACTTCCTTTCGCCGGGTTTCTTGAACACCTTCGGTCAGAACAACTCCGTGTTCGACTTTGATGGGAGTCCACTCTCGACCGCCCTGAACCAGACATCAACAACTTCCCGCCAGATCCAGCTCGGCCTCAAGCTGGTCTGGTGATTCTGAATCTCCGCCCCTGGGCGAGGTTGATTCGTAAAACCCCGCCCTCGCCCAACTGTTCAGCCCGTCTCACCCCACGGGCTGAACAGTTTTCTATAGGCAGGAACGTCGTCCTTGTGTGAGCATCCCGTTCGGGCGTGGAAAAAATCGTGAAGAATCGTGTCCAACAGATCCCCATGCTGAATCCGCCGGATCGTAATTCCAAGATCTGGTCCGTCGTGCGTGTCTCCAGCGGAAATTTTCTGGAGATGTACGACTTCATGGTCTTCGGCTACTTTGCCTCCGCCATTGGCAAAGCCTTTTTCCCCGGCAACTCCGCTTTCGGCTCTCTGATGCTTTCGCTCATGACCTTCGGCGCAGGCTTTCTGATGCGCCCACTCGGTGCCCTCGTTCTTGGCGCTTATACCGATCGCCACGGCCGCCGCGCAGGTCTCCTTCTTACTCTCTCCATGATGTCCATCGGCATCTTCACCATCGCCTGCACCCCCGGCTACGCCACCATCGGCCTTCTTGCGCCCCTGCTCGTCGTTCTCGGACGCCTGCTCCAGGGCTTTTCCGCCGGTATGGAGCTCGGTGGCGTCTCCGTCTATCTTTCCGAAATCGCCACTCCCGGCCGCAAAGGTTTCTACGTCAGTTGGCAATCCGGCAGCCAGCAGATCGCCGTCATGTTCGCGGCTTCCGTCGGCGTAGTTCTCAACTCCATTCTTCCTCCCGAAAAAATGGAGCAGTGGGGCTGGCGCGTTCCCCTTCTCCTCGGCTGCATCATCGTTCCGTTCCTTTTCCGCCTGCGAAAATCGCTCCAGGAGACTGACGAATTCGTCGCCCGCAAACGCCACCCCGGCACTTCGGAAATTCTCCGCTCCCTCGGGAACAATTGGCCCATCGTTCTGATTGGCACGCTGATGGTCACCATGACCACCGTCTCTTTCTACATGATCACTGCCTACACGCCGACCTTCGGCAGTTCCGTGCTGCATCTCTCCAGCTTCGACAGTCTCATCGTCACGCTCTGCGTCGGCGCCTCCAATCTTTTCTGGCTCCCGATCATGGGCGCGCTTTCCGACCGCATCGGCCGCCGCCCGCTCCTCTTCGGCTGTACCCTCCTGATGCTCTTCACTGCCTATCCCGCAATGCTCTGGCTAGTCCGCGATCCATCTTTCGCTCGGCTGCTCACCGTCGAGCTCTGGCTCTCCTTTCTCTACGGCAGTTACAACGGCGCCATGGTCGTCTTCCTCACCGAAATCATGCCGATTGACGTGCGAACCTCCGGCTTCGCCCTCGCCTACAGCCTCGCCACTGCCATCTTCGGCGGCTTCACGCCCGCTCTGAGCACTTATTTGATTCACATCTCTGGCAATCGCGCGGTCCCGGGGCTTTGGCTCTCCTTCGCCGCCGCATGCGGCCTCGTTGCCGCATTGTTCGCAAAGCCTCAGCGCTCCGAACTCGCTTCCGTAACTCCCGTGCCTGCCGAATCCTGATCGCTGCTCGGCAATCGAAATCCGCACGCCGGGCTGCTTAATCTCGTTAATCCCTTTCTTGTTATAGCCCACCAGTAGTGCTATCTTTTCTTCCCCGTCCCTACTCCTGCTTACAGGGAGCCCCATGCATACCCCACAGGCTCAACCACATGCCATTTTCATCTGCCAAATCGCCCTCTTCGCGCATCTGAATCGGGTGGGGAATACCCCGGCCGCCAGGGAGGCCTGAACCGTGGCTACACAGAGCAGAATCAACGCTCAAGACCAGCTCCGCACCCTCGTTCGGGAAGCTCGCGCCAACAGCGACCGCCTCT
>DASSGJ010000605.1:0-3404 GCA_035693545.1 Candidatus Acidiferrum sp. | reverse complement strand
GCTGGAGCGCGTGCTCTGCCAGCCTTGCCCGTATTGCACCGGTTCCGGCATGGTCAAGTCCATCCCGACGCTCTGCTACGAAATTCAAGCGGAAGCGCGGAAGATGGCCGTGGCCGACCACGAAGGGCCGAACCTGACCCTTCGCGTGCACCCGGAAATCGCCAAGGCGCTGAAGACGCGCGAGTCCATCCTGATTGATGAGCTGGAGCAGAACTCGCACAAGCACATCATCATTCAGTCGGACGCAACGCTGCACTGGGAGCAGTACGACATCTACTAATCCCGTGCAGTGGCCGATCTTTGGATCGGTCAGCCTTCCCAAAGTGAAACGCGCCCGGGCCGCAAGCCCGGGCGTTTTCTTTTCCCCGCTCTGATAGGACAATTGCAGTCGTGGGAGAGCATATGAATCTCGACCAGGTGATGAGAATTTTGCTTGGTGCAATTCTTTTCTGTCCGAACTCGATTCCTGCAGCAACCCGGTCAAATAGTCGCGACGAATCGACGGTGGTGCTAGAAGCGACCAATATCATTCATGGCATCGGCCATTATGTTGGGAAAACACTGCTCGTTCGTGTGCGTGAGGATGGTACGGTTGAGTGGGAAAAAGATCTCGACGCCTTTAAGCGCGAAAGACATGTTAAGAAGCTATCACCGGAAGATGTTGACTCAATTCGTGGGCACCTGAACTTGATAGACCAGAGTTTGTTTTCTGCGAATATGGGGCCCTTCGCGACTTACACTGATACGTTTGTCGAGTTGAAGGTTCATTTGGCCAGCAACAAACAAGCGAAGAACTTCGTCTTGCAGAATCCTTGGCCATGTTCGCTCCCAAGTTGCTCACAGAAAGCGAAAAAAGATATGCCGGTCGAAGTGAGGGCTCTGCTTTGCGAGATCAGTTCGCTTCGGTCAAGCCTCGCCAGTGAGGAACCTCTATTATCGTGCGCCGAGCCGCAGGCCCAATCTAAACGCTAGAGAATTAGGTACTTCTGTTTCTTTTAAGGTAAAGCCAAAGAGGTGTACCATCATCCACAGGAGAAATGCTGCCATGGCAGCGCTGGATTGGTCACAATGCCCCGCGGTGGAAAGCGTGCCTGGGAAGGTTAGCGGCGCCTGGGTGCTTCGTGGTACGCGCATGCCGGTCTCCGTCATCTTCGAGAACTTGGAAGCTGGCGCCAACATCGATGACATTATGGAATGGTTCGAAGGCCTGGATCGCGAGCAGGTCAAAGCGGTCATCGAGTTTGCTGCCCGTAGCCTGGATAATTCCCCGTCGTCCGCAGTTACTCGCTGATGCTTGTCCTTTTCGACCAAGGAACTCCTGTCCCCCTCCGGCCATTTCTAAAAGGACATGTAGTACAAACAGCCGCCCAGCGGGGGTGGGACGAACTGCAGAATGGCGATCTGTTGAGAGCCGCGGAAGAGGCAGGCTTTGAACTATTCCTCACCCCGGACAAGAATATTCGTTACCAACAAAATCTTTCGATTCGTACAATCGCAATTATCGTGCTTGGCAATCCGCAATGGCCTGCGCTGCGTCAGCATGTGGGCCGGGTAGTGTCGGCTGTCAATGCCGCAAAGCCCGGCACTTATTTCGAAGTAGAAATCCCAGCCGGGTAGCCCTCGGGCTGCAAGTCAGGACGTTTTTTTCTCCCGGCGTTGTTTACTTGTTGTCGTGCAGTTCGCGGGTATCGGTTGCGTTATCGCGGGACGGAAAGACATTGTGCTGCGGGGCGGGCATGGGGGTCGCGCCCATACGGTCTTCCCAGAGGAATTTGTTCAGCACCGCGGTATCGGCTGCGTCGGCCCTGCTGAAATCCAGATTTTTCCCTTCCTTCCACTCTTTCGTGTTTATTTCGAACAACAGCCCGTTGTCGCGGTTGCGGTAATCTGCCCGAAAGGCCGGTTGGGTTCCCGGACCGCTGAAGAGCGGGGCCATCACCGCGGCGCGGGAATCATTGGCGTTCATCGGCGGCACACCAAGAAGGGCTTCGATGGTGTGCACCATGTTCACGGTTGTATAAAAATGGTGGTCGACAAAAATTCCTGACTTCTGGTCTTTTATTTCCGCGATTGGCGCGTACTTACTGATGACCAAGGCAATGCTGCGATGCGAGTCCACATGGTCCGGCCCGTCCTGCGCGTCATCCTCCAGGATCAGCACGGCCGTGTCGTCCCAATACTCGCTCTGCGAGATCGCTTCGACCACGCGGCCCACCGCCAAGTCGTTGTCGGCGACAGAAGCCGCCGGCTTGGGCTTGCCCTTGTGACCACCCGCCGTGTGATCGTTCGGAAGACGCAGCAGGATAAATTGCGGCATGGTGTCCTTGCCGGCTTTTCGTGAAGCCGTGAACCCGGCAAACTCGTTCAAGAATTCGTCTACGCGTAACTGATCCGGATAGGCAGTTTCAAAATCCGGAAACAGCGGATCGAAATGCCCGCGCAACTCCGGCTGCGCTGCAATGTTTTTCGCAAGAACGGGAATTTCCCAGGGATACGGGCTTGGCCCGCCGCGCGGCTCTCCCACATTTTTCTCGAGGGGCTCGCCTTTCTTAATCACGGGTCGCGCGCAAGCCTCTCCTGCCACCTTCGGCGGTCCGCTGGCCGGCGAACTCGTTTTCTCATCCTCATTGCACCACCGCGAAACAATGGATTCGCCATAATGGCGATACGAAACTCCGTGGCTCGCAAAATTTTTCCAGAGGTAGCCGCCGGTCGGTTCGCCGGCATCGGGGATCTCGTCTTCCGCGGAAATGCCGCCGAGGAGTTCGCCTTCGGAGTCATAGGTATGTTCCTGGCTGCGGTAGGCGATGGGCCAGGTCTTCTCAACGTAGTCCGAAATCGACGCCGAGGTTGACCACACATGGCCATCGCCCGAAACGTCGCCGCTGTCGTAAAAATTGTCGAGCACGCCGAACTGCCGCGCCAGCTGGTGCTGGTTGGGCGTAATATTTTCGCCGTACATCGCCAGGGAGGAATCACCGTCTCCTGGCTGTAGGTCCCCGAAGAGCTGATCGTAGGTGCGATTTTCTTTAATGACGTAAATCACGTGCTTGATCTTGTTCCGGCCGGTTGCGAAGGGAATTTTGTCCGTGTTGCCTTGTGCGGCGTTCATGCTCGTTGCCTGCGCCGTCCACTCCGCGAGTTTTCCGGGGATTGCCGCCATGGGAATTCGCGCCAGCGATCCGTGGGTCATTGCCGGGTTATATGGATACTCCTGTTCGCCCTTGGCATTCATTATTGTGGCCACAGGATTCGGTCCGGAACCGCGGCCCTTGGCGCTGGCAATCAACAAATCGCGCGCGGTGGCGGCTACGACGGTCGGATAAAACTCCGTGGGGATAAATCTCCCTGCCCCTCTGTGTTTATTTTTATCCGGATGGCTCAGATCAAATACACCGACGGTG
>DASSGJ010000604.1:0-3203 GCA_035693545.1 Candidatus Acidiferrum sp. | reverse complement strand
CTGAAGAGGAAGCGTTGAACCCGGAAGCCGCGCTGAAAGTTGTCGGCGAAGAAGTTTGCGCATGCCGGAAGTGTCCGCGACTGGTCAAATACCGGGAAAAGGTGGCGAAGGAGAAGCGGCGGGCATTCCGCGAATGGACGTATTGGGGGCGCGGCGTGCCGGGATTCGGCGATCCGCATGGGCAATTGTTCATTCTTGGGCTGGCTCCCGCCGCGCACGGGGCGAATCGGACGGGCCGGGTCTTCACCGGGGACCGCTCGGGCGATTTTCTCTACAAGGCCTTGCACAAGGCAGGATTTGCAAACCAGCCCACGTCCGTGCATCGAGAAGACGGGTTGCAACTGAAGAACGTTTACATCGCCGCGGCTGTGCGTTGTGCGCCTCCCGCCAATAAGCCACTGCCCAGCGAGATTCTCCATTGCCGCGTGTACCTTGAACGGGAGCTGGAAATACTGCGCCCGCGCGCGGTGCTCGCCCTGGGGAAGATTGGATGGGACGCGTACCTGGAAATTCTGAAGCAACGCGGGCAGATCGCATCACGCGCCGCGTACCGCTTTTCGCACGGTGCGGAATGCATTTTCGGTGACGATTTACCGCGGCTTTTTGGCGTTTACCATCCGAGCCAGCAAAATACACAGACGGGACGCGTTACGGAAGCGATGTATTCGGCCGTGCTTAAGAGCATTCGCAGCTACTTGTCTCAAGCTTGAATCCCTGGCTGGGGTTTCAACCGGTTTGCCTCCGCCGTGCCCGGCCGCACGCGGAATTCTTCAAACAATCTCCAGAGAAAGAGCACGGCGAGAATCGCGCCATACGCCGCCGGCCGTATGACCGCCGATTTCACCAGCCAGTAATAATGAATTACACCGGCTATCGCGCTGATGTAAATCGCGCGGTGCAACAATTGCCAGCGGCGGCCGCCGAGACGCCGAATCCATCCTGCGGTGGACGTAATCGCCAGCGGGATCAGCAGCACGAACGCAAGAAATCCCACTGTGATATAGGGCCGTTTGGAGATGTCCTTCCATACTTCCTTCAGGTTGAAGAATTTGTCGAGCCAGATGTACGTGGTGAAATGCAGGCAGCCGTAGAAGAAAGCGAAGAGTCCCAGCATACGGCGGAAGCGGATCAAGTCCGGGAAACGCAGGAGTTTCCGAAGCGGCGTCACACAGAGCGTGAATAAAATGAAGCGCAGCGTCCAATCGCCTGTAGCGTGGGTGATGAATTCAATCGGGTTGGCAGTCAGCCCATTGTGCAGGCCACGCCAGCCAAGTGCGGTGAGCGGCAACAGACAAACCAGGAAAACGCAACCTTTGGTCCACTTGCTGATTAACAATTTGTGCATGAATGCTTGAGGGGCTAGTGGTATTTCTTAAGATCCATCCCGGCGTAAAGGCCGGCCACCTGATCCGAGTAGCCATTAAACATGAGGGTGTCGCGCTTGAAGAAATCTCCGAGACGCCGCTCCTTCGCCTGGCTCCAGCGTGGGTGATCCACGTTGGGGTTCACATTAGCGTAGAAGCCATATTCATCCGGCGCAAGGCGATTCCAGGTCGAAGGCGGCTGCTCTTTTTGAAAACGGATCTTCACCAGTGACTTGGCGCTCTTGAAGCCGTATTTCCAAGGAATTACCAGGCGCACCGGAGCGCCGTCCTGATTCGGCAGTGTTTCTCCATACATCCCAACGCAAAGCAGCGTCAGCGGATTCATGGCTTCATCCAGTCGCAGGCCCTCGACGTAAGGAAAATCGATTCCCGCATACATTGCCTGGGGCATCTGCTTGCGGTCATAGAAGGACTCGAACGCCACATATTTTGCTTGATCTGTAGGCTCGACCAGTTTGGCGAGAGCGCTGAAGGAATAGCCAATCCATGGCACAACGATAGACCAAGCCTCCACGCAACGGTGACGATAGATGCGCTCCTCGAGGGGGGCCAGCTTCAGAATTTCGTCAATGCTGAACTGGCGGGGCTTTTTCACCTCGCCTTCGATCGAAACGGTCCAGGGATAAGTTTTCAGGCTTTGGGCGTTTTTTGCCGGCTCGGTTTTGTCCACTCCGAACTCGTAATAATTGTTGTAGTGCGTGACGTCGTCGTAGGTGTTTTGCTTCTCCGTGGTGCTAAACGGACTTTTGGAAATACCCGCGAGCTTCGTGCCCGCAAAGGCGTGGGACGATGGCGAAGCAAGCTCCCAGAATTCACGGCCCGCGAGTGCGGCCGCTGCAGCCAATCCCGCATTCCGCAGGAACTTTCGGCGGTCTTGGTAGATATCCTTGGGCGTCACGTCCTTGTAAGTCAGCTCTGGATTCATTCTGACCAGCATTTCAGCAAGTCCTCTGAATTGTAAGAGTGCCTTCAGCGTCATGGGTTACAGGCTTTTCCGTTCGTGATCGACCAAACCAGCCACATCGGGTATTGGGCGTCTGCAAGGTTGCTCCGACACAACTGGAGCCATCAGCAGGCATGGGCTTTGACAGGCACTTCAGGTCACTGCTGCTATCTTATTTATCGCCAATACCTTAGGTGTCCCGATAAGAGAGGCTTCATGGTTTCCGGGATGCTCCTGCTTCCTCGAAGTCGATTCTGGAGGGTGGGCCATGAAAATACAAAACCGGTTTCTGACAATGACGGTGCTCGGGGCCGTTTCCGCGTTTGCCTTCGCGGCAAACGCTTGCGCCCAAGAGGCGCCGGTCATCAGCCGTGATGAATTGCAGACGGAGACAGCAACACCACGAGCCAACGCGCATGCCGCCGACGGCGAACGTCACGGACTACCGGTGGAGACTTTCGCGGTCGTACCCGGAACTCGCTTCCTGGTGAGCCTTGAAAGCGATCTCAACACGAAAGAAGTGCACAAGAATCAGTCTTTCCGCGTGCGCACGCTGGAACCTCTCGAGGCCGGGCAGGGAAACTATCTGCCACCCGGGGCTGTGATCGCTGGCCATGTCAGCCGCGTTGATCCCGCCGGAACAACCGGTCGGGCGAAAATCTGGCTGACTTTCGATGAAATTCAAACGCGCTTCGGGAAGCTGCCCATTGTGGCGGAAGTGGCTTCCGTTCCAAGCGATCACAGCATCAAGGCTGGCGCGTTGCAGGAAGGTGTGATCGAAGGCCGCAGCAGTACGCAAAAAGATGCGGCGCAAGCCGCGGCGGCCGGCGCGGCGATGGGCGCGATGCACGGGGTGAAAGATAAGGACAAGAAAG
>DASSGJ010000603.1:0-3943 GCA_035693545.1 Candidatus Acidiferrum sp. | reverse complement strand
ATCTTTATCGAGACACCGCTCAATCACGCTTTGCAGAATCGGCGGCAACGGCGGAGTAATCAGCGGCGCCCGTTCGCGCAGAATGGCCGCGCTTAATTCGAACGCGGTTCCCCCTCTGAATGGCCGCCGTCCTGCTGCCATCTCGTACAGCAAAACGCCAAGCGACCAGATGTCGCTTCGCGCGTCACCGTTTTCTCCCTTCAGCACCTCCGGCGCAACATAGGGAAGCGTTCCGGTAAACGTGTGTTGCGACTCCCAGGACTTGTCGAAGCATGTGGTTTCATCGCCTCCCTTGCCGGGCTCCAGGCGCCGCGAAATGCCGAAGTCCAGCACTTTCAGGCGGCCTTGCGGACTTACAATCACATTCGCGGATTTCAGGTCGCGATGAATGATTCCCCGGCTGTGTGCGTGATTCAGGGCGTCCGCAAGTTGCATGCCGTACCGCTCAACCTGATCTAACGCCATCCCGCTCGACGGGATCTCCATCGTCAGCGGCCGCCCCTCGACGTACTCCATGGCGATGTAAGGCTTGCCGTCAATCTCTCCCACTTCGTAAACAGTGCAGATGTTGGGGTGGTTGAGCGCGGAGATGGCGCGGGCTTCCTGCAGCACATTTTCATGGCTGGCGGAGCCGCCGGCGGGGAGGAGTCCCAGGAATTTCAGTGCTACATCGCGCTGCAACTTTTCGTCGCGCGCGCGATACACCACGCCCATGCCACCTTCGCCGAGCTTTTGTTCAATTAGGTAGTGGCCGAATCGTTGCCCTAGCATGGCGATGCTGTCTAGGAGTTCATCACAGGCTTCGCCGGGGGGCAAGGAAAAGTCGCGCGATTTGTGCCGGATACGGTGCGCCGACGGTCAGCCGGCTCGGTGAAGTTTGTTGGTGCCGCGGTCGACAAGGACGACGGCTCCCACGACCAGCGCCGCGGCAATGCCCACTTTCAAGGTGATCGCTTCTCCGCCGTACAGCCAGCCCAGAAGAACGGCCACGATCGGGTTCACGTAGGTATGGGTAGCAACCAGTGTCGGCGAATAGTGCTCTAGCAGCCAGTTATAGGCTGTGAACGCGATGATCGAGCCGAAAACGATGAGGTAGGCTAACGCCAACCATGATTTTGTTGTGATGTTCGCGATAGACAGGTCTTTCGCTTCCCCGGCCAGGGTTCCCGTTGTCAGCAGCATCGCCGAACCTGCCAGCAAGGAAAGAGCGGAAAGCAGCAGCGGGCTGCCGGAAAGTTTCGATCGCCGCGAGTAGATGATTCCCGCGGACCAGGCAATCGCGCCGATCAACACCGCAATCGGGCCCCACGAACCGCGAGAACCGGCTTCCAACCCGGTGCCACGCACTAGAATCCCCACACCGACAAGGCCCAACAGAATCCCGGCCAGCAGCATTCCATTCATCCGCCACACCCGCGCCGCCGCAGAGGACATCAGAAAAACAATGATGGGTTCAATGGCTATGAGCAGGGACGCCATGCCGCTCGGCACATACTGCTCCGCCCAATGCAGCGAACCGTGGCCCAGCAGAAAAAAGAAAAACCCAATGACCACGCTGGCCCGCACCTGCGCCCATGTCGGGCGCTGCCCCTTTGCCAGGGCCCATGCCAGCAGAACGCTCCCCGCAACAAGATGCCGGAAGCCCGCTGTATAGAGCGGCGGAATGGTTTCCACCGCGTACCGGATGGCCAGGTAGGTGGAACCCCAGATGACGTAGATCGCCAGAAACGCCAGTACGACGCGGATCCGCCAGGAACTGCGCGCCGCCTTGGCTTCCAGCAGCGCTGTTTGTGCCGTGATTGCTTGGGTAGTGTCGCTCATGATTGCTTTCTGTAACGAGTTAAATGTGCTATACTCATTTCACAGAGTACCCGCTGCCGTGTAATGAGTCAAGGAGTTTTATTTCGTTACCATGATCCCCGCTTCCCACCAGTTTCGCATCCACAAATTCGGCCAGGCCGCTCCCTGGGTGGACCTGGCCAACAGCGAAATGTGGGACGGCTACGGCCACCTCACCGATTTCCTCGACGACCCTCAGTGGGTCAGCGACTTCCTGGAGTTCTGGCGATTCCGCGTTTCCCTGCCGGGCCCTGCGGTCCTGCGCGAGCTCCGCGGATTGCGAAAACTGCTGCGCAGCTTCGCCGAAAAGACGACCGACGGCGCCGCCATCCAACCGCGCGACCTCGAAGCTCTGAACTCCTGGTTGAAGGTACCCGTATTCCGCCGTCTGGTGGAGAACCAAAATGGGTTGGCGCTCACCCACGAGCCCGCACAAATTGGCTGGCCCGCGGTGCTCGCCCTCATTGCCGATTCGCTCGCCGAAGCGCTCGCCACACATCAGCACGAACGCTTGAAGATCTGCGCCAACTCCGATTGCGCATGGATCTTCGTGGACCGCACCAAGGGCAGGGTCAAACGCTGGTGCAGCGACGCCACCTGCGGCAATCGCGATCGAGTGCGCCGCTCGCGCGCCGCCCACAGAAGTTAGGGCCTGGTTTCCCCTAAGGCTTACGGAACAGCACGCAGTAGCCGTCCTCCGGCCAGTCGTCAAACGATTTGTCCAACTTGAAGCCCGCTCCAGTCAGCTCTTCGATCAGTATTTTCTTCGGGATTCCATGCCCGCCGCGGTTGCTGGGCACACCCTTCACCGGGTCAGATTCTGTTAAGGACTTGCGCGGAGCAAAGTCAATCACCGCCAGCAAGCCGCCCGGATGCAACGAACGCATCAAGCTCGCATCCATTTCCTTGGGAGCGGTAAAGTGGTGGTACACGCGGCGAAGAATAATGCCGTCGCAGCAATTGTCCGGGAGTTTTGTTTCTTTCTCTGCGGCTGTCACGACCAAGGTGTTCTTCAACTTTCGCCGGGTCGCCTCTTTTTGCAGCGCGGCGACCTTCGCTTCATCCAGTTCGGTCAGAAAGACCTTCCCGGTATCTCCCACGGCGGCAGCGGCGGCAAACCCGATCTCCCCTTCGCCGGCCCCGACATCCGCAATCACCTGGCCGGCTTTCCAACTCATCACCTTGGCCAGGCGCTGAATTTCGCTTTCCGAAATAGCGGAGCAAAGAGAAACAAAAACGGCGAGTAGAAGCACGCCGGAAAAGAGTATTTTCCTCTTGGGCATATTCCCCCCGCCCTTTAGACGGACCGCTTGCGAAATGGTGTGGAGACCCGCGAACTAAGCGCGCTTGTTGCGCACCAATGACAGGAATTCATCGCGCGTCTGTTTGTTGTGCCGGAACGACCCCAGCATCGCGCTGGTAACTGCCTGGCCATGTTGCTTTTCGACGCCCCTCATCTGCATGCACAAGTGCCGCGCCTCAATGATCACGCCCACTCCCTCGGGACAGATTTTCTCCGAAAGCGCTTCGGCAATCTGGCTGGTCATCCGCTCTTGAATCTGCAGCCGCCGCGCGTACATGTTCACGAGCCGTGCGATTTTGCTCAGCCCCAGCACCCGTTTGCTCGGCAGATAAGCTACGTGAGCTTTCCCGAAGAAAGGCAGCAGGTGGTGTTCGCACAAGCTGAAAAACTCGATGTCCTTCACCACCACCATCTCGTCATAAGAAACGCTGAACGTCGCGCCGTTCAGGACGCTGTCCAGGTTCTGGTGGTAGCCGCTGGTCAGGAACTTGAACGCCTTTTCGAAACGCTCGGGCGTCTTCCGCAAGCCTTCGCGCTCCGGATCCTCGCCAACCAAGGCGATCACCTTGCGCATATGTTCGGCGATGCATTCCTTCGGAGCTTCCGTCTTCGCTTCGTTCAAGAATATTTCCGTTGGTTTCGTCACTGGGCCCTCTCCTGTTACTGGACCGCCAAGCGATCCTAAAGTTCTTCCCCCGCGTATTCGAACGTGTTGTTTCCGGTTTCTTCCACCCGGACTCGCTCGAGCTTTGCCTTCGGGAAGTGTTTCAGGCGCGCGAAAATCTCCTTGCAGATATTCTC
>DASSGJ010000602.1:0-3260 GCA_035693545.1 Candidatus Acidiferrum sp. | reverse complement strand
CGCGCTGCACTTCCAGCGAGTCAATATCTTTGGGATCGATCTGCGGCCCCAGGTTGCTGGCGATATTCGTGTTCGGGATGGAAACGCCGTCGATGAGCCAGCTCACCTGATGTCCCCCGCGGATGTGGAGCTGGTCATGCGCAAAGTAAGCCCCCGGCACGTAGTTGGTGATCATCGCCAGGCTGTTCGACTGCGCGGCTCCAGGTGTTGCGGCGATCTCCTCGCGCGACACCAGCGTCATCGGAGTCACCGACTCTTCCTGCGCCGGCGGCGCTTCCGAGGTTACAGTAACCGTCTCCGCGCGATTTGCCACTTTTAGTTCGATGTGCAGAATCGGCGCGGTTCCGGAGAGCACGGTCAGTTTTTCTTGCTGCGCGCCGAACTCGGCCTTATTCACCGTCATGCGGTACTCGCCAATCGGCACCGAATCGAAGTGAAATTCGCCTTCGGCGCTTGTGCGGGCCGTCAGCGTGAACTCCGAGTTCTCCGCCTTCAAGATTACCTCCGCATCGGCGATAGGCCGGTGCTGCGGGTCATGCACAATTCCGCGTACGGTAGCGACTGCCCCCGCCAGCAAGGCGCCCGTGCACAGAAGCAGGAGCCCAAACAAGAATGATATCTGTCGAAACATGAGTCTCTTCTCCATGAAATACGATCCAAGACGGCGGATGCCGTCCGGAAGCGAGTGCGCGCTCAGGATTGCTCAAGAAATGCGAGGGAGTTTCTACAGACTGAGGAGAAGCGTTCGCGGAGGAGGGGAAGCTGGATCAAACACAAAGGAACTAGCAGAAGAAGACAAGTTGGGCGGCGTGGCGCCAATGAGGAGCGGCACTGAAGTAGCTACCGCGCTCGGCACCACAAATACAACCGCTCCGGTCACTACGGGATCCTTGGGGTGGCAACACGCCATGCTGCAATCCATCGCCGCCTTCCGTGCATGGTGTTCGCAGCCGGCCATGGGCGAATCCTTCGCCGGGCTGGTATCGCGCGAATTCTTCTTCGGCTCGTGTCCATGCAGCGGACACATCGCCCCATCGCAGCAGCCCACGCCAGCAGCCTGCAAAGCCGAAGCCCACGCCGGCGCCCACAAGAGCATCACCGCCACCAAACACACGCACGCCATCAACCTTCTTCCAGGAGCGTTGGAATCGTGGCGCATTCTCAGTGTTTTCCCGAATCTCAACAATACCCCACCCCACACGCTTTCGTAAATTCAATTCCTGTGGATTCCATGGAAGCCGGCTCAGGCTGAATTCGTGGAGAGCGTTGCTATACTGGGCGTAACGCGGCCTGCCGGAGCCGGAGTTCCCATGCCCCAAGAAACACTCGAGGCCCTGATTGAGAAGTTGCGCGCGCAGCCAAAACCGGGACTTGATATCGAAACAATGATGTTTCGCGCCAGCGCCGCCGACGATCTCGGCGAACTCGGTGATCCGGCGGCTGTGCCTGCTTTGATCGAGGCGCTGAACGATCCGAACTTTGTCTGCGTTTGTGCAGCGATGGCTTTGGCGCAGCTCAAGCATCCGGACGCCGTCGTACCGCTCATCCGCGTCCTGGAGGACACCAGCAAATTCTGGGTGCCCAGAGGCGCGGCGGCAGTCGCTCTTGGCAGAATGGGAGAACTCGCAAGAGTGGCGCTGCCGGCGCTGAACAAGGCGCGCGTATATGATTGCGAGCATGCCGAGGATAAATGGGATTTACGTGCGCGCGAGGCGGTGGAAGACGCGATCCTGCACATTACTGACCCCTCAGCGCCATGCTCTCTGCTTGGAAAACCGCCGCGGTATGAGATGTGGGGAATTTACTAGGGCAGCTTTGACCCGCTAGACCTCATTGGCCGCTGGCCGCGTCTTGACACCCGGCTACGCAGGTCACAAACTGAATCCATGCCCCACATTTACATGCAATTTGATTTTGGCAAGGACGAGGAAAAGGCCCAGCTCGCCCGCCACAAACTGGAAACCTGGAAACAGGCTTTTCGACTCGACAAAAAGCTGCTCTACAATTTTGAGCGTGCCGCCGACGGGGATGCTGCTGCTGAGCCCGCGGCCGCCAAATCCGAAAAACCAAAGGCAAAAAGCAAATCCAAAGCCAACGAAGAACACGAAACTCCCAAATCCAACGAAACCGTTAAGCTGCTTTTGCGCCTCGGCTTCTCCAACCACGAAAAACTATCCGAGCAGCGCTGGGTGGACCGCATCCCCGTGGAAGAGCCTTTCGTGGCCGCTTCTCCAAAAGTTCTGAAGCCGGGTGATGCTCATTTTGATGAGGCTGAAAAGCAGTTTGACGAGCTGAACCTGGGCGGATGGGATCGGCGCGATGCCCGCCGGTAGCGGATGGACTGTTGCCCAAAAGCGCCCGCCTCAGAAGGCGGCCGCTACAGGGCTGGAGTTGGGGCCACCGCTGTTTCACCTTCGGCTTTGTTGTTCTAGTACCTTCGTTTTTCACAACCCCGCGCACGTTCTACTGTGCACGCCAACTCGCCCTCCGGTATAATTAAGTTCCGTAGGCGAAAACTCCCACTCCAATACGAGGCAGACTGAATGGCGGTACAGACACGCGTCAAAACAGCCAAGTTGGAAGCGCCCCGGCACCAGGGGTTCGATCGCGAAACCCTCATTCGCATCTACCGCACGATGTACCTTTCCCGCCGCCTCGACGACCGGGAAATCCAGCTGAAACGCCAGAATAAGATTTATTTCCAGATTTCCAGCGCCGGCCATGAAGCGGTTACCACCGCGGCCGGCATGCTTCTTCGTCCCGGCGTCGATTGGATTTACCCTTATTATCGCGACCGTGCGCTTTGTTTGACTCTCGGCGTCACCCCGCTTGAAACCCTTCTCCAGGCCGTAGGTGCCAAGGATGACCCCAGCTCTGGCGGACGCCAGATGCCCTCGCACTGGGGCCACCAGAAGTTCAATATCGTGAGCAAGTCTTCCTGTACCGGCACGCAGTTCGTCCAGGCCGTTGGCGCGGCCGAAGCCACTCTGTACTATGGCCATCATTCGAAAGCGCTGGCGCAGGCGCAGAAGACACCCCACGGTGAATTCCTGAATCACGATCCCGAAGAAATTGTCTACGTTTCTTCCGGCGACGGCGCCACCAGCGAAGGCGAATTTTGGGAATCGCTGAACGCGGCTTGCGCCAAGAAGCTTCCGCTCTTCTATCTCATCGAAGACAACGGTTACGCCATTTCTGTGCCCATCGAAGTGCAAACGGCCGGCAGCAGCATTTCGAAGCTGGTCAAAAATTTTCCTGGC
>DASSGJ010000601.1:0-8235 GCA_035693545.1 Candidatus Acidiferrum sp. | reverse complement strand
CTACACGCTTTTTTCGTGTGCCGAATGCCAATTGCAGTTTTGGCATCCCCGCGTTCTCCCCACATCCGAATGGTACGAACTGATGTACAGCGGCCGCGACGCCAAACTTCTTCCTCTCGAACCCGGCCACAAGTATTTCCTTTCTGACCCGCAAGCCCCGCAATCTGGCGACCTGCTGGACGTCGGCTGCGGCACCGGAAACTTTTTGGACGCTTCTCGCCGCAAAGGCTTTTGCGTGTCGGGCATGGAACTGGATCGCAGCGCGGCGGCCTTTGCCCGGGAAAAGCTCTCTCTCGAAAACATCTTCCCGTTCAGCATTATTGACTTCGCCGCTCAGTACCCCGCCGCAAAATACGATGTCGTCACTTTTTTCGAGGTTCTTGAACACCAGGCCGACCCGGCTGCTTTCCTGCGCTCCGTCGTTTCCTGCCTGCGCCCCGGCGGAACCATCGCACTCAGTGTCCCCAACCGTGAACGCTGGCTCACCGGTCCGGATGTTTTCGACTACCCGCCCAATCATTTCCTGCGCTGGAACGATGCCTCTCTCCGGAATGTTTTGCAGCGATTCGGCTTTCAGATTCTTTCCGTCCGGCAGCAACCGGTCGATTTTTCCTACGCCGTCAGCATGATCAATATGGCCCTGCGCACCGGCTTGACGAAGAGAGTCACCGGCCGCGAAGAGCTCTTCTTCCGCGACGTGATGCAAATGGATGCTGAGAAAGCAGCTGTCGTGATTCGAGAGACTCCCACCCCGCGCCAACGCTTTATGAACACGCTGGGCAGAGTGAAGCGGGCCCTCTGTTATCCGCTGGCAGGTGCGGCTCTGCCCTATCTCCGCGCACGCGGATACAAGGCCGCCTATCTCTATTGCCTCGCGAGGCTCCAGCGCTAACGCTTTACGACCCGGTTGATGCGCACCTGTTTGTGAAATGGCGGCAACACCGAGAAATACGGGACTGATCCGAATTCGCTGGGCGAAGTCCCGGGAGTCAGTAAATACTCCAGCCGGTACTCCGGCACAACGCTGGGAGTCTGTGAAAAATTCGGGTTGTACGATCCCGGAGGATTGCGAACCCACCGGCTGTTGATACGGCCGGAGGTCACCAACTCCGTCCAGGCATTGTATTCAAACCCCGCATCGATTGCGTTCCGCGGGACGCCCGCCGCCTCCAGTCTTCGCGCAGCGGTTACGCGTGCCTCAGCAAGCGCCCAGAAGTCCTGGGTGTTTGCGATTCCATACAAACCCAGTATCGCCAGGAGTACCCAGGCCGCAGGCGTCGCCCTCTTCATCATTTCCGCCGCACCCGGATTTTCACTCTTGAACCAGAGCAGCAGAACCGTGGCTGCCCACGGCACCACCGGCAAAAGATAACGATCGAAGATGTCAAATTCGGTCGCGCGGACGACCAGCAAGGCAAAGTACACGACTATCACCAGAGACATTGATCCCAGCAGGAAAGCGCGGCTGGAGCGTTCCAACAACGCTCGCGAAACGTTACGTGCATGCGACCGGATGTTCCATACTTCTCCGGCGAGGATGCAGACAGCTACATACACGGACATCGCCACTACCGCGCGAATCGGCCGAATCAGCACAATGGGCCGGTCCGGCAGCGGCGCGCTACCGTTGAGCCCTTCCCAGTTCAGCGTGCTCGCGACCCACGGCAACGAAGCCAGGGAGGGATGAATCGCGATAGCCGCCAACACCATCAAAAGCAGAACAGCCACCAGTATTTTTCGGCCCGACGGGCCGCGCCAGGTTTCCATTGATGACCGGAGAGCCAACGGAATCGCGGCCGGCAGCGTCAGCAACACCAGCATCATCAAAAGACGGGCCGAAATGTTCACCGCTGCCACGGGATGCTTGAGAACCAGAATCGTTTCGCTGAGCACGGACGGTTGGAAAATCGTGTATAGCTGGTGGTTGAACCAGGAAGTGGTGAGTTTAACTGCCGCCATCACCACTACCCAGATCGCTGCCGCAGAAATCTGGTAAACCCGGTTGTCCCGCTTCACCCATGCCAGGCACGGCAACACAATGGCCGGCACCAGCCAAACCACCTGTCGGCCGGTCCCTCCGAGGAAACCCGCTCCGGCTCCCAGTGCCATCCATCCATAGCTTTTCGGCCCGCCCGACGATTCTTCCGCCCGCGCGAACGAATAAAGCGAGGCAAGCATGAAGAAAACTGCCGGCACATCGGTCATGAAAGAAACAGCCACAGGCAAATACAAGGGGCACAGGCCGAATAACAAAGTGACAAATAATGCGTTTTGCGGCTGCAAGCCTGCGCGGCGTACCAGGCTATAGCAGAGTCCAACCGCCCAGAGTGCGAAGGGAACGGTGCTCAATCTCAGGCATACAAACGAAAACCCAAAAAGGCGGATCAGGACCGCGCCCCAGAATGCGTGGGAAATCAGGAACGCCGATTCCCAGCCGTTGTAGGCGAGATGGCCGGTGCGCTCCAGCGTTTGAGCCAGATGGGCATAGGCAACATCGTCCGCGTACCCAATGTTGGCAAAGGGCCATGCGAGAATCAGCGCGCCGGTCACCAGCGCGACGCAGAGGAACACATTTCTGGTATCAATCGGCTGCCATGCGGAATCGGAAGTTTGCACTGTGATCAGAAGCTCCCTAGGATTTGCGATTGGCGAATTTCAGCCTCTGCGACTTGCCGATTTATCCGGGGCCACTCGGAGAATCGCCATCAGCGAAGTCCCCGCCAATTTTTGCGGGATCCATTCCAGGCTGGCCAGCGTTCCTAGCGCCTTGTCAATCCACGGGGACTTCGGATCAAACCCCGTGGAATTGATCTTGTCCATATCCTGCTTCCCCATCAGCACCAGTTTTCGTACTGCCACTGTTGGAATCAGCGGAAAGCCCCACCACGTCCATTTCTCAATTTCGAGGTTGTTTCGCTGCGCCACCGCTCGCAAGTCTTTTACTGCATACCGGCGCACGTGACCTGCTGCGGTATCATACTTTGAAAATGCCCAACGTCCCGCCGGCACGTTCATAATCACCTGGCCTTGGGGCGCAAGGTGAAACAACAACGCGTCCATAAAGCTGTCTTCGTCAGAGATGTGTTCCAGCACATCAAACAGCAAAATCACGTCGAATTTCCCGCGCAGTTCCTGATTTCGCTGATGGATGTCGTAACAGCAGACACGGCTGATGCGGCTCACGTTGTGCTTCAACCCGTATTCATTCAGGTCAAAACCTGTCACCGGTTTCCCATACCCGTCTTCGAGCTGCCTTTGCAGGAGCCCATGGCCGCAGCCGACCTCCGCAATATTCGCGGCGCCGCGCAGCACGCCGTTCGCGATGGTTTGCAGAACGCTGAAGCGCCGGCTCACCCAAAAATGGTTGATCGTCCCAATCTGAAAATAGCCTTCCGTCATGCTGACTGGAGCGGCGGGCGATAAATACTCGATCTCCCGGGGTCCGGGTGTTTCTGCGTTTGCTTGTTGTGCAGACATAGCTGAGGGTTGCCCGGCTGTCACCGGAATTCTCTCTCCAGTGAAGATTGGGCCGGTCCGTCTTGCAGATTAGGCGTACCGGGCGCCGCGCTTTTCCCCACAATTCGTCCGATGATGTATTGTGGCCGGGCTTTGGTTTCCTCGTAAATGCGCCCCACGTACTCTCCGATGATTCCCAGGAAAAAAAGCATTATCCCGGACAAAAACGTGATGGACACCAGCAACGCCGTAAACCCTTGCGGCGACTGGTGCAAAAACACCTTCGCGTACAAGGCGTAGCACACATAAAGAATGGAGAAGGACATTACGATCGCTCCGGCAATCGCCGCGGCCCGGATCGGCACGATGGAAAACGCGAAGATCCCGTCAGCAGCCAGCTTCATCAGCCGCATCAGGCTGTACTTGCTCTTGCCGGAATGCCGCTCCGCCCGCTCCACCGGAATTCCAATTTGCCGGAAGCCCACCCAACTGCGCATGCCGCGAAGGTACCGGTGATGCTCCGGCATGCGCCGGACATAGTCCGCCACCCGCCGCGACATCAGCCCGAAGTCGCCGGAATCCAGCGGCAGCCGGATATCAGATAGCCTCGCCATCATCCGGTAAAACACAAAATAACAAATGCGCAGAAGCAGCGGTTCTTTCCGCCGCACCCGCTGCGCATAGACGACGTCAAATCCTTCCCCGAATTTCTCGACAAATTGCGGGATTACTTCCGGGACGTCCTGCAAATCCCCGTCCATGATTACCACGGCATCGCCGGAAGCGTAATCCAACGCCGCGGAAATCGCCGCCTGGTGTCCAAAGTTCCTCGACAAAGAAATCGCGATAATGCGGGAATCTCCGCGCGCGGCCTCGCACAGCATGTCAAACGTTTGGTCCGTGCTCCCATCGTCCACGAAAACAATTTCGTGCGGGCCGCCGGCCAGTCCGTCGAGCACTTTCCGAAGCCGCAGCAGCAACTCCGGCAAAACACTCTCCTCATTGTGGACGGGAATCGCGACCGAAAGACGAATTCCAGCGGGCATCAGTTGTAGACTTCCTCTTCCCCAGCCACACGTAAGGCATCAAGCGTTGTGCCGGAACCCAGTTTTGGCGGGCGAAACTAAGATACCCGTATTTGAAGACCGCAACAAGGAGCACGACGCGGGATGAAACCCGTTTCCGAGCCCAATTCCCGTACTTTGGCCATGCTATATTGAGGAACAGGGTAAACTCACAAGACTTCTAAAATAGATTCAGGCAGCCGGCAAAAACCGGGTTTCCCTGGTATGCAAATTTGATTTTCCGGCTGGACCGGACGTGATGCCAGACGCTCAAACACAATTCCCGCCCAAAGAGGACGCCGGCGCGCTTCCTCAAGCGGAGCCCCGGTTGGACGTCTCCGTGGTCATCCCGTGCCTCAACGAAGCCAACTCGATCGCTTTCTGCGTGGAGAAGGCGATCTCTTCCTTTCGCAAATCCGGACTCCGCGGCGAAGTGATCGTCGCGGACAACGGCTCAACCGACGGCTCCATCGAAATTGCCGAGTCGAACGGGGCCCGGGTGCTCCATGTGTCGGAACGCGGTTACGGTGCAGCGTTGAAAGCGGGCATCGCCTCCGCGCGCGGCGAGTACGTGATCATGGGCGACGCCGACGACAGCTACGATTTCAGCGAAGTTCCCAATTTTGTAACTCAATTGCGCCGGGGCTACGACCTGGTCATGGGCAATCGCTTTCGCGGAGGCATCCGGCCCGGCGCCATGCCTCCGCTGCACAAATATTTCGGCAATCCCGGACTAAGCTGGCTGGTAAATGTCCTTTTCCATGCCGGGGTGGGCGACAGCTATTGCGGCATGCGCGGCTTCAGCCGCGCTCTCTATGACCAGCTGGATCTTCGCAGCTCCGGCATGGAATTTGCCCTCGAGTTTGTCATCAAGGCCACCCAGATCGGCGCGCGCATCTCTGAAATTCCCATCATCCTTTGGCCCGACAAGCGCGGCCGTCCGCCCCATCTGCGCAGTTTTCGTGACGGCTGGCGCAGCCTCCGCTTCATGCTGATGTACGCCCCGAATTGGCTGTATCTCGTCCCGGGCGGCTCGCTTCTTGCCTTCGGGCTCGCGCTGATCCTCTGGCTGCTGCCCGGCCCGCGGCAATTGACTTCCCGCGTTACACTCGACGTTCACACCATGGTGTTCGGCGTAATCTTCACGCTGCTCGGCGCGCAAATCCTTTCCATCGGCGCGTTCGCCAAGGTTTTCAGCTACGCCGCGCGCTTCGACCGCGGCACCATCTCGCTGAAACGTTCGCTGAAACGAATTACACTCGAAACCGGATTGCTGCTGGGCGGCCTGATTTTCCTTGCCGGCCTGATCGGTTGCGCCCGCATCGCCTGGGGATGGGCCGCCGGCGGCTTCGGGCCCCTCTATCAGCTGCGCCAGATTCTTTTCTGGTCCACGTGGCTGTTTCTCGGCATCCAGGTCATCTTCTCTTCTTTCTTTCTCAGCATGCTGGGCGTCAGCCGCGAGACGTATATCGGCGACTACGAACTGAAATGAATTCCTAGCCGTCCCCTTCCTACCCAGTTTCCAACTGGCGTACACTGGTTGTGTTTGCTTCCCAACCGGAATCCGGATTTTCGATGACTGCGCCTCTTGTCAGCGTTTTGATTGATACGTACAACCACGAACGCTTCATCGAAGAAGCGATTCAGAGTGTGTTGGCGCAGGATTTCTCCGCCTCCGAGCGGGAAATTCTGGTGGTGGACGACGGCTCCACGGACCGCACCCCGGAAATCCTCGCCAAATACGCTTCCCAAATCCGCATTCTTCGCAAACCCAATGGCGGCCAGGCCTCCGCTTTTAACCACGGCATTCCCGAGTGCCGCGGCGAAATTATCGCCTTTCTCGATGGAGACGATTGGTGGGCACCTGACAAACTAGCCCGGGTCACCCATGTGATGGCCGCCGAACCTCAAGTCGGTTTCGTCGGCCACGGCATCGTCACCGTCTTTCCGGATGGAACGCGCAGGACGGACGTTCTTCGCGAAGGCTTATCCTTCCAGGCGAATGAGCTACCTGGCGCCTTGTTATTCAGGCGGCGCGGCGCGTTTATGGGTACCAGCCGCATGAGCGTGCGGAGCGCCCTGGCGAAACAGATTCTCCCAATTCCAACCGAGATCAGGATCCAGGCGGACGAGTACATCTATACTCTTGCCTCTGTGTTGATGCCCGTGCGCATTTTGCCGGAAGCCATGACTTTCTATCGGGTGCACGCCGACAACGGGTTTTATCTTCTGGATCTGGATCCGGAGAAACTCCGTCGTATGCAAATATCGCTGGCGGCCCTGGTGAGCAACCTTTCGCGACGGCTGGCTGAGTTGGGAGTTGATTCCAAAGTAAGCCAGGCTCTCCTCGATTACACCGAAGCTATCGCGGAGCAATTGCGGCTCGGCCTCGACGGCGGCTGGCCCTGGGAGACCGTGCGAACCGAGTGGAAGGTCTATCGTGTAACGCACCCGGACGCTCCGCCCGCGCACCGCGTTTTCAAATCCTTGGCGTTGCTGGGCGCTCTATTTGTATCGCCTAGGAAATTTTACCGGGCACAAAGAGCACTAAGCCAAAACAGATTCTACCGTCGTCTCAGGGAACGCTGGCTCCCGTTCCCCCAAATGGAACACATTGAGAGCGATAGCACTGTCAGCCAAGGGCCTTCGCGTTGAAAATCCTGATCGCCATTGGAGTCCTCCGTCAGCGCGAGGCCGGCGCCGCGGGTGTAGTCTTCAACCACGCCGAGCAACTTGAAAAACGCGGTCACCAGGTGGATTGCTGGTTTTTCGATGATCTTTTGCCGTCTCCGCGCTGGCCCTCGCGTTTCCGCGACTTGGAATTTGCCGCCGCCGTTTCCTCGCGGATTCGCCGGCAACCCCGTCAATACGATGTTGTAAACCTTCACGCCCCCTGGGGCTGCGTCTACGGCTGGTCCCGAAAATGGTTTCCCTCGGCCGAACTCCCGCCTTACGTTTTCACCATGCAGGGCAGTGAAGAACGATTCGCGCAAGCTATGAAGCTTGAGCATCGGAAAGGCAGAACCTCCAATTTCGCCTGGAAGAACCGCGTTTGGCATCGTTTGTATCACCAGAACCTCTACGATTGGTCCATTTCCACCGCCGGCTTTGGTGCGGTCGCCAATCGGGAAGGATGGGTTCTCTCTGAGCTGAAGTACCGCCACCCGCCCGGGCGAATCTGGTACGTTCCCAATGGCGTGGGTGAGAAGTTTTTTCAACCGCGGGAATTTGCCAATTCCGCCGCAAACCGGTTGCTTTATGTCGGCACATGGCTCGACCGGAAAGGAGTGCGCTATCTCGCGGATGCTTTCGCGACCCTTGCGGCTCGCTCGCCGGAAATCCAGCTAACGATTGCCGGTTGCATCATCCCGGAGGATCAGGTCAGGGCGTACTTTCCCCCGCAATTCCATGATCGCATCTCAGTCCTCCCCTTCCTCGCTCGCGATGCCATGCCCACGCTTTATGCTTCGCACGATATTTTTGTCTTTCCTTCGCTGGTGGAGGGCATGCCGCTCACGCTACTGGAAGCCATGGCTGGAGGGATGCCGATCGTCACCACCAACTCCTGCGGAATGGCCGACCTGATCGACAACGAAGCGAATGGTCTGCTGGTTCCGCCGGCCGATGCGGCGGCGCTCGGGAACGCGATCGAGCGCATGCGGAATTCCCCGGATTTACGGCGTGCTCTCGGGATTCGCGCTCAGGATGCCGCGCG
>DASSGJ010000600.1:0-2484 GCA_035693545.1 Candidatus Acidiferrum sp. | reverse complement strand
CGGATGGAGTCCGTTGAGTTGCGTGGCGGCGGGGCTTGGGATTCTGGTGATTGCGGGGTGCATCGCCGAGGTTTCGTCGCGTTATGAAGAGACCGGCGGGTTGTATTTGTACGCGCGGGATGCGCTGGGGCGATTTGCGGGACTGCTGGTGGCGTGGATGACGTGGTTGACGCGGATTGCGGCGCCGGCCGCGGCAGCGAACCTGGTGTGGACGTATAGCGAGACGTTCTTCCCCAGGCTGGAGAGCGGGCCGGGTAAATTTTTGTTGCTGTTCCTGCTGATCGGGCACCTGGCTCTTTTCAATTATTTCGGCGTGAAGATGGGGAAGAACCTCAGCAACTTTTTCACCGCGGTGAAAGTTGGTTTTCTGCTGGCGTTCGTATTTGCGGGATGCTGGGCAATTGTGGCGCGTCCGGAGTTGCGCGTACCGCTGGCGATGCCGGTAGTCTCAGCGAAAACGTGGTTCGAGACGATGCTCCTGCTGGTTTATGCATATGGGGGATTTGAAGGCGCGCTGTTTGTGGGCGGCGAGTCCACCAATCCGAAGCGGGATACGCCGATTGCGCTGCTGCTGGCGCTGGGAGTGGTGTGCCTGATTTACACTGCCGTGCAATATGTGACGATTGCGACGCTGCCCGAGGCGGGGCCGTCGGCGCGACCGCTGGCGGATGCGGCGCAGAGATTTATCGGTTCGGGCGGAGCGGCAGCAATCGCCATGGCTGCGCTTATTTCCGGCTATGGTTACTTGAGCGCGAATGTATTGCACGCGCCGCGGATTACCTACGCGCTGGCCGAGCAGGGGGATTTTCCGGCGTTCTTCGGGATCGTGCATGCTAAATACCGGACACCTTATGTTTCGATTCTGGTGTACGCGGCGTTGGTGTTTGTCTTTGCGCTGATCGGAAACTTTCAGTGGAACGCGCTTTTGTCGGCGGCTTCGCGGCTTTCGGTCTATGGGGCGGTTGCGCTGGCGGTGCCGATTTTGCGGAAAAGAAATGATGGGAAGGCAAAGTTCCTGCTGCCTGCTCCGTATCTTTTTGCGGGATTAGGAATTTTGTTTTCCGTGGCGCTTGCCACCAGGATGGGTCGCAGCGAGTTCGCGGTGATTGGAACGACTGCGGTGATTGCGCTGGTGAACTGGGCCGTGGTGCGGAGGTGAGATCTTGACGATGAAGCGGACGGGCGAGTCGTTCATGCCCGCGGATGATTATGGGCGGGGGATGCGGCAGTTTTCGGTGAACCTGCTGGTGCGAGATTTGCAAGCTTCGCTGACGTTTTACAAACGAGTGCTGGAGGTGGCGGTGCGGTATGCGGACGACGACTTTGCTGTGCTGAAATTATTGGATTTTGAGTTTCTGTTGCACGTGGATCATACGTATGACCAGCATCCTTTATATGAACGATTGAAAACGCCTGGAGTTCGCGGGACCGGTGCGGAGTTGCGGGTGTTAGGGATTGATCCGGATTCGCTGGAGAAGCGGGCGAGAGAAGCCGGGGCGACGATTATTCAGAGCACGCGGGATTTTCCGCACGGATGGCGGGATGTGATGGTGGCCGACCCGGATGGATATATCTGGGCGGTAGGAGTGCCGATACCGAAGAGCCAATGAGAAGGGTTATTGCTGGGCGCGGTGGATAATGGGATGATGCCGTGCCGAAATTAGAATGCCGAGTTGCGGTTCACGAGGGATGAAGGAGATCACGATGAATTTGGTGAAAGCGGGATTAGCGGCGGTGGGGACGTTGGCGCTGAGCTTGTCGCTGAGTGCGCAGGGGGCGAGACATCCAATTACGTTTGACGACATGATCAAGCTGCATCGCGTGTCCGCGCCACAGGTTTCGGCGGACGGGAAATGGGCGGCGTTTGCCGTGTCCACGCCGGATATGGAAGCGAACCGGAACGCGAGCAACGTGTGGATAGTCAGCACGACCGGCGGCGAGGCGATGCAATTGACGCAGAGCGGGCACGACAGTTCGCCGGCGTGGTCGCCGGATGGGAAGACACTGGCATTCCTGTCGTCGCGCGATGGGAATTCGCAGGTGTACCTGCTTTCGATGGAAGGCGGCGAGGCAAAGAAGCTCACGACGCTGTCAACGGGCGCGGATTTGTTCCGGTGGTCGCCGGATGGGAAGACGGTAGCGTTCACTTCGGCGGTGTATTTGGACTGCAAGGACGACGCGTGCAACAGCAAGCGCGATGAAGAGAAAGAGAAGAGCAAGGTGAAGGCGAGGATTTACGATCACCTGCTGTTCCGGCACTGGGATCACTGGAGCGAGGGGAAACGCAGCCACTTGTTTTTGATGCCGGCGGATGGGAGTGCTCCGGCGCGGGACCTGACGCCTGGTGCGGATTACGACATTCCTCCGGACGAGCGGGGCGAGGTGAATGACGTCGCGTTTTCGCCGGACGGGAAAGAGATTTGCTATACCGCCGTGCCTGACAAAGTGGAAGCGATCAGCACGAATGGCGAACTGTTCCTGGTG
>DASSGJ010000599.1:0-4695 GCA_035693545.1 Candidatus Acidiferrum sp. | reverse complement strand
TAGTTGATGAAATAGCCGCCCATAAAGGCCTGGATGGTCTTATACACGTCGCTGAGGTTCACCCCTTGCTTCAAAACTTTGTCGCGGTCCACCTCCGCAAATTGCTGCGGCACGTTTGGCAGGTAAGTTGTGCTCAGGCTGGCTATTTCCGGCCGCTTTCGGGCAGCTTCCATAAAGGTGGCCAGGTTTTTCGTCAGGAACTGGATATCGCTTCCCGAGCGGTCTTCCAGCAGGAACGTAAAACCTCCGGCGGTTCCCACACCAGGAATCGCCGGCGGCGAAAATCCGAACGCCACGGCGCTCGGCAACTTGCTCAACTGCTGATTCAGATGCGCCTTAAGGGTCTGAAACTGCTCTTCGCGCGTCTTGCGCTCATCCCAGAGCTTGAAGTTGATAAAGAACGTGGCGTTGTAAGTGGTCTGCGCAAAACTCAATAAGCTGAATCCGATAAAGCAGGTGGACTGGGCAACACCCGGCGTATCCATGATGACCTTTTCGACTTGGTCCACCACGGCTCTGGTGCGCTCCAGCGAAGCGCCATTCGGGAGTTGCACGCTGACATACGCGTAGCCTTGGTCTTCGTCGGGAAGGAAACTCGTGGGCACGCGGTTGGCGAAAAAGGCGCCGGCCGCTGCAAAAACAAGCAGCATCACCACGACGACCGCGGTTTTCTTCACCAGGACGGCGCTCCAGCCCACATAACCATCCGTGGCGCGATCGAAAACCCGGTTGAACCAGTCGAAGAATCTTTGCAGCAATCCGCGGCTCTCTTCCTTTGGTTTGAGCAGCAGCGCCGCCAGCGCCGGACTGAGAGTGAGCGCGTTGAAGGCGGAAAGCAAAACGGAGATCGCAATGGTCACGGCAAATTGTTGATAGAGCTTGCCGGTGATTCCGGGGATGAACGCCGTCGGCACGAATACAGCGGAGAGCACCAGCGCGATGCCAACCACCGGGCCGGAGAGTTCCTCCATCGCCTTTAGCGCCGCGTCCTTCGGCGTCATGCCTTCTTCAATGTGGCGTTCCACGCCCTCGACCACCACGATGGCGTCGTCCACCACCAGGCCGATCGCCAGCACCAGACCGAAAAGCGACAGCGTATTGATGGAAAAACCGAACACCGGGAAGAGTATGAATGTGCCGATCAGCGAGACCGGCACCGCAAGAAGTGGAATCAGCGTGGCGCGCCAGCCCTGCAAAAAGATATAGACCACAAGGATGACCAACGCCAGCGCGATAAACAGGGTGATCACAATTTCCTTGATGCCTTCGGTCACTGCTCGCGTGGTGTCCAGGGCAACCACAAAGTCCAAGTCGTCCGGAAAGCGCTTCTTCATCTCCGCCATCAGCTTGTTCGCCGCGGCCGCAGCCTGCACCGCATTCGAGCCGGGAATCTGATAGAGCGCAAGGCAGGCGCTGGGCTTGCCGTTGTAGCGCCCGGCAATGCTGTAGGTCTGTGAGCCCAACTCGATCCGCGCCACATCACGGACACGAACCACACCTCCATCCGGATTCTCACGTACCACGATTTGTCCGAACTCTTCTGGCGACTTCAGCCGGCTCTGCGCCAGAACCGCATAGGTAAATTCGGTCCCCTTCGGCGCAGGCTCGCCGCCCGCTTTTCCGGCCGGATTGACCGTGTTTTGCGCCTGAATCGCGCTGATGATCTCCGGCACCGTAACCCCGAGCTTCGCCAATTGGTCGGGTCTCACCCACATACGCATCGCGTACTGCCCTGCGCCGAACACATTGACGATGCCGATTCCGTAGGATCGCAGCAGGGGGTCGACGAGATTGATGTACGCGTAGTTGGCTAGAAACGTGGCGTCATAAGTTCCGTGCGGAGAATAAAGATCGAACAATATCAACGGTGCAGTGGGGGATTTGCGCACCGTGACTCCATAATTGTTGACGTCCACGGGAAGCTGCGACGCCGCCTGCGTCTCGCGAGATTGCGCGAGAATGAAATCGTTGTTGGGGTCGGTTTTCGCGTCGAAGTCCACAATCAAGGTCGTCGTCGAGTTCCCAGTGGTGTTCAGCGAATACATGTAGTTCATGTTGTCCACACCGCTCATTTGTTGCTCGAGAGGTGTGGCAACCGCTTGTTCCAGGGTCTCCGCGTCCGCGCCGACGTACGTCGCCAGAATCTGAATCTCTGGCGGCGCAATGCTGGGAAACTGCGCCACGGGCAACGACAGGATCGTCAGGGAGCCGACAAGCACCATGACAATCGAAATCACTATGGCGACAATGGGCCGATTGATGAAAAATTTTGACATGGCTTATTTTCCCTTTGCTTCCTGCGTGCCAAAGGGCTTCGGATTCACCAGCGCGCCCGGCCGGGCTTTCTGAACTCCCTCGGCAATCACTCTTTCTCCGGGTTTCAGCCCATCCGAAATCACCCAGTCGCTCCCGACGTGGTCCCCCACCGTCACCGTTCTGATGTTTACCTTGTTGTCCGGCCCTACAACCGCGACCTGGTAGCTTCCCTGAAGCTCACTCACCGCCCGCTGCGGAACCACCAGCGCATCCTTTTCCAGCCGGATCACCGCGCGGACCTTGCCGTAACCCCCGGGCCGCAAAATATTCCCCGGATTCGCAAACAGCCCCGCAATCCGTATCGCCCCCGTCCCCACATCCACTTGCCGGTCCGCAAAATAAAATGTGCCTGTTTGGGGATAAACCGATCCATCCGCCAGAACCAGTTCCAGCCGCAGATTCTTGTCCGCTTCCAGACGGCTGCTCTCCGTTGGAAACCGCTTCCGCCACTCCAGATATTGCGGTTCGCTAACCGTGAAATAAACCTTGATCGGATCCACCGTCGAAACCGAGGTCACCGGCCCGCTGCTCAGATTGACCAGCGCTCCCACCTGCAACTGCGCTTGCCCCGCAATGCCGTCAATCGGCGCAACCAGTCGCGTGAAATCCAGATTGATCTTCGCCGTCTCGACCGCCGCCTCGTTTGTCCGGATCTGCGCTTCGGCCGTCTGCACGGTAGCCTTCGCCGCCAGATTATTCTGCACAGCGTTGTCCAGATCCTGCTGGCTCGCCGCCTGCTCCTTGGCCAGCGGCCCATACCTCTCTACATCCAACTCGGTTCGCCGTTGCACCGCCTGAGCGTTGGTGAGCAGAGCCCTTGCTTGCGCCAACTGCCCCTCCGCCTGGTCCAGCGCCGCTTGAAACGGCCGAGGGTCGATCTCGAACAGCAACTGCCCCTTCTTCACGAACGCGCCTTCCTGGTAGGCCTGCTTCATGATGTAGCCCGTCACCTGCGCCCGCACATCCGCGTTCGTCAAGCCGTCCAGCGTCCCGATCCACTCGTGGTAAATCGGCACATCCCTCTGCTGCACCTGCACAACTTCGACGTCCGCGGGTGCACCCGCCGGCGCGCCCGAAACACCCTTTGGTCGCACCGCTCCGATCACCAACCCCACAATCACCAGGCCCAACGCCCCGCCAATCCAGAATTTATATTTCGAAAGCGTATTCATCGTATCCCCCAGCAACACGCAATCCGTGGTCCCAAGCCGCGTTCGCCGCCGGCCCGACCGTCTTCAGCGAACCACAGCGAGCAAAAATCTTTTTTCATTCTCCTCGGAGGGCGCCCTTCGCTGATGGCGGCAGAACTCCCCGCACCAGCTTTGCCGGCACCGCGCCGCGAAAAGAGCTCACGCCGGGCGTTCCGGGTCGGGCGTTACCAGGAACACTTATGCCTTGAGGAAGTCCATCCTCCCCAAAGTCCTTTTTCTGCAGCACTGCCGAGGAGCAACATCGTAGCCCTGTGGATTGCATAGGACAAGCACCATATCGACCGAGCGCCAGTTGGATGCGCGCAGTGTCAAATCGGCCACAATTTATTTGTTTCGCATAAGGTCTCTTGCAAGGCGCAAAGCGCGATCGCCGGGTCAGGTTGCGAATTCCACAACCGGTCTCCAAGTTAATCCCTTCACTGCTTTCCTTTGTGTTTCCATATGAGTTAGATTAAAAGCAGGAGATCGAAGCGCATCGTAACAGTACACACTCTGAACGCGAACTTAACCTGGTTGCAACATTGCCGAAACTTAGGTCACGTGAAACTGTCCCAAGCCAGAGGTCAACTGTGAAAACGGTAACGAGCGACCCCCTCTTAACCGAAACTTCCCTTTTTCGAGTCAGCCTCGCACAAACCCCGGAGCATCTCGTCGCCTGCCAGCGCCTGCGCTACTCCGTCTTCAATGAGGAGCTTGGCGAAGGCCTGTCCACTTCCGACCGCGAGCGCCTCGACATAGACCCCTTCGACAATTTTTGCGACCACCTGATGGTCACCGACCTCGAGACGGGCAAACTTGTCGGCACCTATCGCCTGCAAACCGGCGAAGTCGCCCGCAAAAACCTCGGCTACTACGGCAATCAGGTCTTCGATTTTTCGGTTTATGAACCCTATCGCAAGGAAATGCTCGAACTCGGCCGTGCCTGCACCCACATTGATTTCCGCAATATCATGGTCCTGCACGCCCTCTGGAAAGGCATCGCCGTTTACGCCACTCGCCACGACTCCCGCTATCTGATCGGTTGCAGCTCCATCACTTCCCAGGACGAAAACTACGGCATGGCCATGTACGATGCTTTGAAAGACAAATACCTGATCGCACCGGCCCTCCGCACCAATCCCCAGCCCGGACAGGCTTGCCATTCGACTGGCGCTCCCGTCGAATCCAC
>DASSGJ010000598.1:0-5484 GCA_035693545.1 Candidatus Acidiferrum sp. | reverse complement strand
AATGTTCTTTCGACGTCGCGCTACCCTTTTGCTCGCATGCTTGTGGATTGTTCCAGGATTTATCGCCCAGCCGTATTCGCTTCAAACGACTGGCGCCGGCCCTTCAAGGCAACAAGCATTTCTGGAAAAACTGTCGGCGGCAGCGATGGAGCGGACCCATCACGCTGTTCGTTACGATTCCCAATATGTTCAAATCCCCTATCCGGGAGGAGATGTTCCCGCCGATACGGGAGTGTGCACCGACGAAGTGATTCGGGCGTATCGCGCGCTCCGCATCGATCTTCAAAGAGAGGTGCACGAGGATATCGTTGCGAATTTCTCGGCCTACCCGAACCAGCGCCGGTGGCTGCTGGCGCACGCTGATCCGAACATTGATCACCGCCGGGTGCCCAACCTGATGGTCTTCTTCAGCCGGAAGGGAAGTACGTTGCCCAATTCCACGAGAGAAGAAGACTACGGCCCGGGTGAATTGGTGACCTGGGATTTGGGAGGCGGGGTGCCGCACATCGGAATCGTAGTGGACCGGAAATCAGCGGCGAGCGGCAGATACATGGTGGTTCATAACATAGGCGCGGGCCCGAAGATGGAGGATGTGCTCTTCCGCTGGAAGATTACCGGGCATTACCGGTATTTTGGACCGGCTGAGCATCACCAGTGAATGCCTGATCCGATCATTTCATCCGGTGTCGGCCAAGAGCTCGGAGGGCTTGATGCGGCCGGTGGCAAGTTGGGCGATGAGTTGGTGGTTGGCGGCGAGAAAATCGTAATTGGACAGTTCGCGGGGGAGGACCCAGGCGGTCTGCTCGAAGGCGCTGGGAGAAACGTCGGGCTCGGTGAATTGGGCCGCGAAAAAGTGAATTTGAAGTTCTTCGGGAGTTGCGGCGTAGTTGTGGCGGACGCTGGCGATTTCCACGGACTTGGCGAGGGTGACGCCGAGTTCTTCGCGAAGCTCGCGCGTGAGGGCTTGTTCGAAGGTTTCCCCGGTTCGCACTTTGCCTCCCGGAAATTCCCACTTGAGCGGAGAGGTGTCCCCACGGCGGCGCTGGCCGATGAGGATGCGGCGATCGGAACGTTCAATGACAGCTGCGACGACCTGGAGCATTGATAGAAATGTTAAGCGTTATGGATTAACGACGCAATCCAGCGCGGATGGATCGGGGCTTCCATTAGGGTAATCAGTAACCCGTGATCCGTAAACAATAAATCCGGGCGAGTGATGAGTTGACGCCGGGTGGAGGGTGTGATGGAGTTTGAGCGGAAGTTCGGAGGATGCGCGTGAAAAGTTTAGGGATTCTGGCTGGAGCGATGTTGACGTTGTGGCCGGCCGCGGTCTGGGCCCAGGCGGCGGATGGCGATGTGGTGCGATTCAAGGCCACGATGGAAAACGTGAAGGCCACGTTTGGGCCGGCGGAGCCGGTGGCGCATGTGAAGGCGGGCGGGGTGCTGGAGGCCAATTCGCTCGACTGCTTTGGGAACGCGCTGCAGAAACCGGGCGATCCCTTCTCGCTGATCAAGATCGATAACCCGCTCACCGGGCCGTTTTTTATTGATGGGGCCGAGCCGGGCGACACCCTGGCGGTGCACATCCTGGATTTGCAGGTGGACAGCAAGCAGGGAGTGGGCGCGTTTTCTCCGGGATTCGGCGCGGCGAACGCGACGCACTATTCCCCAATGCTGGAGATCAAGCCTCTGCCGGAGCGGGCCTGGTATTACCCGATTGATGCGGAGAAAAAGCTGATCACCTTTCAGGCAACGGATTCCGATTTCAAAGTGCAGTTTCCACTCAAGCCGTTTCTTGGCTGTATCGGCGTGGCGCCCGCGAATGGCGAGGCGCGGAGTTCGATCGTCCCCGCTGAATTTGGCGGAAACATGGACGCGCCGGAAGTTTCCCCCGGCAACACTTTGTATTTGCCGGTCAACGTGAAAGGCGCGCTCTTTTATTTTGGCGATGGGCACGCGGCGATGGGCGATGGCGAAGTGGCGGGCAGTGCCGTGGAAGTCCCGATGCGCGCGAAGTTTCGCTTTGAGGTGATCAAGGGAAAGAGCACTGGCTGGCCGCGCTTCGAAAATGAGCACGAGATTATGACCGCGGGAATTTACCGGCCGGTGGATGACGCGGTGCGGATCGCCGTAACCGAAATGGTGCGCTGGATGCACCGTGACTACGGATTGTCGGAACTCGATGCTTATGAACTGTTTTCGAAGGTGGGAAAACTGCACCTCACGGAAATGGTGGATCCGAATTACGTGGTTATCGCGTCCGTCGAAAAGAAATATCTTCCAATAAAGAAATAAGTAAGAAGCGAATTGCGCAGAAAAAGAGGATTTGAGAAGATGCAAAACCTGCCCGAGATACTACGCGGCAAAGTGTTTATCCACCCAGTAACAAAGGAAGAGTTCGGGACCATCCGGCTCCCTTCTGCCGCGGAGAAGTTTACCACGCACGATGGTGAGTCTTTTGACTTGCTTGCAGAGGACGACTGTGGCAATTGCTTTACAATTATTGGAAATGGATCTGTTTTGTTTTGGGACCATGAAACTGACGACCGCGTTCATCTGGCCGACTCCCTTCAGGAGTTCATTTCCCAGTGCACGGATCCGCTTAAGGTTGAGCTCGACCAAAACAAAGTGAAATCCGGTTGGATCGACCCTGCTTTTGCCAAAACACTTGGGCGAGATGTGCCCAAGGATGGATGGGTCAAAAAGCCGGCCAAGCCAAAATAGTCATGTTTAGCGAAATAGTTCTCGATCATTTTCAGCACCCACGGAATGCGGGGGAGTTGGCTGGGGCGACTTCGGTTGTTGAGGTGAGCAATCCGGTGTGCGGAGACGTGTTGCGCCTGGCCGTGATTGTGGAAGGCGGCATCGTACGCGAGGCACGATTTTTGTGCCGGGGATGCACGGCGTCTATTGCCAGCGCGTCTGTGCTGACGGAAAAGGTGAAAGGCCGCAGGGTGAGCGAATTGAAAGAGATGCACGCGGCGGAGATTGCCGCCGAATTAGGCGGGCTGCCGCCGGCATCGTTTCACGCAGCGCAGTTAGCGGAAGATGCGGTGAAGGCGATCGCGCTGAAGATCGCGGACCATCCTACTCGGCTGACCCCGTGACGCGGGCAAAGGTGTCGGGGTCATTCAAATTAAGCACGCACCCTTCTTCATTGGTAGGGAACTGATGAAGTTCAGCGCGATGCGCCCAGACGACGGCACGGGCGCCAACATCCAGCGGCGCGGCTTGCAACTCCGAAAAGAGCTTTGCTGAAAAAATGACCGGGTGGCCGCGGCGGCCTTCAAAGACAGGCAACGCGATCGGCGCGTTCGAAGAGTAGAAAGCCGCAATTAGATCTCCGACGAGATTAACGCTGATCAGCGGGTGGTCCACCAGGCAGAGCAGGATGCCATCGAGGCCATCGGGCAAACTTTTCAGCGCAGCCTGAATGGAGGAGAGCTGGCCCTTTTCCCAGTCGGCGTTGATCACCACTTCATCGGCGGGCAGATGAATCGCTTTGGCGATCGGCTCGGCGTGAACGCCCAGCACCACGCGCCGAGCACTGATTTTCGGGTGATGGGTGACGTCCAGCAGGTGCTCGAGGAACGGACGGCCCTGATAGGGAAGCAGGGCCTTGGGAGAGCCCATGCGTTGAGAGGCTCCGCCGGAGAGAATGACAGCGGCAAGCATGAGAAACCTCGCGAGCTACTTTGCTTCGACTGGGTCCGCGGCTCCCAACCTGAGTTTCTTGTGAGCGGCGGATGGCGCGTTGCGACGGACGGTGACGAGTTCAGAAACAATACTGACGGCGATTTCTTCCGGTGAAAGCGCGCCGATATCCAGCCCCATCGGGGCATAGACGCGCTCGAATTCCTCCATCGCATAGCCTTCTTTTTCGAGAGCTTTGTAAACGCTCAGAACTTTGCGGCGGCTGCCGATCATGCCGACGTACCGCGCGGGTGTACGCACGGCCCAGGCAAGCACGCGCATGTCTTCCTTGTGCCCGCGGGTGACGATCACCAGATACGAAGACGGAGTGGGCTGAAGCTTTGCGAACGCGTCCTCGTAACTGGTGTAAATTTCCTGGGCCATGGGAAAGCGCTGGGAATTGGCAAAGGCTTCGCGATCGTCAATCACTCCCACGCCGAAGCCCACGGCTTGCGCGGCCTTGGCCACCGCGGTGGACACATGTCCCGCGCCGAAAAGATAGAGCATGGGTTGGGGGAGAATAGGCTCGATAAAGATTTCGACCGTGCCGCCGCAGATGAGGCCATTGTCGTAGCTGGCTTCGTTGTTCAGATGAAACACCAGTTTGCGGGGAACTTCCTTGTGCATCACTTCGCGGGCCGCGGCCCAGACGTCGGCTTCCACGCAGCCTCCGCCGATGGTGCCGAGCGAAGAGCCGTCCTCGCGCACCAGCATGCGCGAGCTTTCATAGCTGGGGATGGAGCCGTTGGTGTGCACGATCGTAGCCAATGCACCGCGCTGCCCGGCGCGCCGCATGCGCACGATCTCTTCGAAGAGGTCCATAATGGGTCCGAAAAACAAGCCTACGGCGCGAGCGCAGGGAAGTCAATTCGACAGCGACGTATCGTGATGCGATATAATCAGGAATAAGAACCAAGGCGTATTCGGGAGGAAGAGCATGAAAGCAGTTGTGATTCACCAGCATGGCGAACCATCGGTGTTGCACTACACGGAAGCCCCGGAACCCCACGTGCGGCCCAACGAGGTGCTGGTGCGGGTGCACGCCTGCGCGCTGAACCATCTGGATTTGTGGGTGCGCCGCGGGATCCCCGGTGTTCCTTTTCCGCTGCCGCACATTCCGGGAAGCGATGTCGCCGGAGAAGTCGTGAAAATCGGCTCGGAAGTGACCACAGTGCACGTCGGCCAAAAAACGGTTCTGGCGCCGGGAGTGACTTGCGGAAAATGCGCCGCTTGCATTTCGGGAAACGACAACCGCTGCCGGGATTTCACCAATCTCGGCTACATGATTGACGGGGGATGCGCGGAGTTTGTGCGCGCTCCCGAAGTCAATGTCATGCCGTATCCGGAAAATCTCGATTGGGAGCACGCCGCGGCCGTTCCCCTGGTGTTTCAAACCGCGTGGCACATGCTGGTGAACCGCGCGCAATTGCAGCCGGGAGAGGACGTGCTGGTGCTGGCCGCGGGAAGCGGCGTGGGCAGCGCGGCGATTCAAATTGCGAAATTCTTCGGGGCGCGGGTGATCGCCACGGCGGGCAACGACGAAAAGCTGGCCAAGGCGAAAGAGTTGGGCGCGGACGAAGTGATCCACCACGGCATCATGCCGATTGCAAAAGAGGTCAAGCGGCTGACCAACAATCGCGGCGTGGATGTGGTGGTGGAACACGTCGGCGTGGCGACGTGGGAGAACAGCGTGAAGAGTCTCGCCACCGGCGGGCGCCTGGTGACTTGCGGAGCGACAACAGGCTACGACGCAAAACTCGACCTGCGGTTTCTGTTCACGCGGCAGCTTTC
>DASSGJ010000597.1:0-2043 GCA_035693545.1 Candidatus Acidiferrum sp. | reverse complement strand
ATGGTCGCTGCGATGGCGGGGCTATGGCAAGACATTCGCGTCGCTTCAGAAGCGTGTTCCTCCCGCTGTCAAGGAAACGGATAACCGCCCGGGGAGACGCGAGGAAGTGCGGGCCGCATGCCGCATGGTGATCGCCGCGCTGCGTTATTCCCTCCTTCAATACACCTGCCTCGAGGAATCCCTCACTCTCTGGTATCTGCTGCGCAAGCAGGGCATACCTGCGTGCCTCCGGATTGGCGTGCGTAAAGAAAAAGAGAAGTTCGAAGCTCATGCCTGGGTGGAACACGAGGGCGAAGCGTTGAACCAGGACGAAGCGATGCACCAGCACTACGCGGCATTCGAAAAGGATTTGCCCGAACCCCCGGCGGAGCAGCAATGAGCGGGTTTTTCGGAATGCTGCGAACAGACGGCGCGGCTGTTGATCCGCAATTTCTGCAACAAATGGTGGAGCAGCTGCGCTTTCGCGGACCGGATGGAAGCCACACTTGGACAAAGGATGGATTGGGAACGTGTTTCACGTACCTGGAAACCGGAACGCGGCACCAGTCTCGCTGCCAGCCGGTGCGGCTCGGCGATCGCTACACCCTGCTTGGCGAAGTGCGCCTCGATGCGCGAAAAGAACTCATCAGCGAGCTGCTGAATGAAAAGCAGCCGGCGACTCCGGAAACTTCGGATCAGGAGTTGCTGCTGCTGGCGTGGAACGTATGGGGTGAAGGGGCGCTGGAAAAACTCTTAGGCGATTTCTCCTGCGCCATCTGGGATGCATCGCAGCAGACTCTTTACTGTGCCCGGGATTTTGCAGGGGCCCGGCCGTTTTTCTACGCCTGGCGCGAAGGCATCTTTTCGTTCGGCAACACATTGAACGTCCTGCGCCTTGCTCCCCGGGTCTCCGATGCCCTGGATGAATTGTTCGTGCGGGACTTCCTGCTCACTGGCTTATGCAGCGATCCAACCCGGACGGTTTGGCGGGATGTCCGGCGGCTCCCGGCGGGTCACAGTCTGATTCTTTCCCGCGGGCAGATTCAGGTGCGACGCTTCCTGAGCTTGCCGGTCGAAGAACCTCTGCGGCTGAAACAGCCCGGCGAATATCTGGAAAAATATCGTGAACTGCTGACGCAGGCGGTTGGGGACCGGTTACCCGAAGGAAAGACATCGTTGTACTTAAGTGGCGGCCTGGACTCCGGTTCGGTCTGCGCCACGGCTGCCAAGCTCGCGAGAGGGAACGGCAGTTTGGCGGGGCTCAAAACGTTTACCATCAGCTGGCGTCCATTATTTGACGATCCCGAGCCGGAATTTGCCCAGCTCACGGCTCGGCACCTTGGCCTGGCTCACGAAATTCTGGAAGAGAACTCCATTCAGCCCAATGAGCAATATGCCGCGGCTGGATCGCCTGAGCCCACCGCTGAACTCTTTCTCGATCGAGACCATCGTTTTTACCAACGCATTTCGGAGTACGCGCGCGTGGTGCTTGCGGGGGATGGCGGGGATGATGTTTTGACCGGGCAGTCGTGGCCATATCTTAAGTACTTAACTGTACGCGGCGAGTGGGGCGAGATCGTCAGCCGCTTCGGAAAATTCTTCTTCGCCCACGGAAGCTTTCCTCCCTTGCGCGGAGGATTCCGGAACAAACTCCGGCGATTCGTCGGCGCGCAGCAAGCTCTGCAGGAGTTGCCCGAGTGGTTGACCGAGGGACCAGCCAGGCGCATGAGGACGGATTCCGGGGAGCGTTTTCGGCAGCAGCCGCCAATCGCAGAGCACCCGCTACACCCCGATGCCTTTCGCGCCCTGCACACGGGGTACTGGGCAAGCGTCCACGAAAGTGAGGACGCTGGCTACACTGGAGTCCCACTTGAGACGCGCACGCCTCTGCTTGACCTCCGTATTTTGCGGTTTCTCCTGCGTCTTCCTCCCGTGCCCTGGTGTATCGACAAAGAACTTGGCCGCCGGGCCATGAAGGGCGAGCTGCCTGAAGAAGTTCTGGCACGGCCAAAGGCGCCGCTTCTGGCCGACCCGCTGGAGGTTTGTTGGCAGAGACAAGGGTGG
>DASSGJ010000596.1:0-17312 GCA_035693545.1 Candidatus Acidiferrum sp. | reverse complement strand
GGGCCGGAGCACTGGGACAAGATTAAATATGACGTGAGCGACGCGAATTTGAAATATTTGCGGCGGTTCGCGCCGAATCTGACCGAAGACAAAATTCTGGCGAGATTTGTCGAGAGTCCGCTGGACCTGGAGCGCATGAATCCTCATTTCTGGCATGGCAGCGCACACGCGGGAGCGCAGAGTGCGGCACAGACCGGGCCGCTGCGGCCGATGGCGGGATGGGCGCAGCACCGGATGCCGATTCAGGGCTTGTATCAGACGGGCGCGACGACGCATCCGGGCGGATCGGTGACGGGCGGACCGGGAAGAAACGCGGCGACGGTGATGCTGAAGGATTTTGGTACTTCGATTGAAGAAGTGGTGGGCAAGAAGGCCTGACCCGGACGCCAAATTTGCGAGTTTATTTCAGGTGTGAGGAGAAGCGATGATGCGGAGCGCGGGGAAGTGGACCTTAAGGGTCGCGGCGCAAGCGCTGGCTATCCTTCTTTGTATCGGCGGAGGGGCGAGCGCGCAAAAGACGTCGAAGAAAATGGTGCCGGATAATCCGAGTCCGCACCCGGCGCCGGAGCAGCCGCTTCCTTACAGCCACAAGCAGCATCTGGCATTCAGCCTGCCCTGCGCGCGGTGCCACACAAATCCGGAGCCGGGGAAGCTGATGACTTTCCCGGAGACGGCGACGTGCATGCAGTGCCACGCGACGATTGCGAAGGACAAGCCGGCGATTCAGAAGCTGGCTGCGTATGCGAGTTCGAAAGAGGCGATCCCCTGGGTGCGCGTCTATAAAGTTTTGCCGGGGATTGCGTGGAGCCATCGCCCGCACCTGGCCGCAGGAGTAAAATGTGAGACGTGCCATGGAGCGGTGGCGGAGATGGCCGCGATGTCCGAGGTGACGAGCGTGACGACCATGTACAGCTGCCTGAACTGCCACGAGATGAATCACGCGAAGGCTTCCTGCGACACCTGCCACAAGCACTGAGCGAGCCGCGCAGTTTTCTCGAAGGGGACCTGGTATGGCAACCAGCACGGAACTGGAAATCAACGGCAAGAAATATTCGGTTCACTATCCGCCGGAGACTCCGCTGCTTTATGTTTTGCGCGATGAACTGGGGCTGACCGGAACAAAATATGGGTGCGGCGAGGGCATGTGCGGCGCGTGCACGGTTTTGCTTGCAGGGACGGCGCGGCGGTCATGCCAGATTCCGGTAAGCGCCGCGATTTCGAAACCGATTACCACCATTGAAGGGCTGGAAAAGAGTGGCGCGTTGCATCCGGTGCAGCAGGCATTTGTGGACGCGGGGGCGTTCCAGTGCGCGTACTGCACGTCGGGAATGATCATGAGCAGCGTTTCGCTGCTTGAAGCGAATCCGCGGCCGAGCGCGGAGCAAATCGTTCAATCGCTGCAGGGAAACATCTGCCGCTGCGGGACGTATCCCCGGATTGTGGAAGCGGTGCAACGGGCGGCGGAAAAGATGGCGGGGAGTTCGAAATGAGCGGGAAACAAGAAACATTCCTGCTGGAACCGGAACGCTACGAATTCCGGGCGATGCCTATGCACCAGTTCGCGCTGGGGCGGAGGGATTTTTTTAAGATTTTTGGCGCGGGGCTGGCGGTGTTCGCGGTGGCGAAGGGTGTTTCCGCAATGCAGGAAACGGCGCCGGGACCGCATGGATTCCACGGTGAAGAGTTGCCGAAGGAAATCGGAGCGTGGCTGCATATCGGCGAAGACGGAACGGTCACGGGATTTGCGGGGAAAGCGGAGATCGGGCAGAACGTGCGGACAACGCTGGCGCAAACGATCGCGGATGAGCTTGGCGTGGCGTTTGCAAGCGTGCGGATGGTGCTGGCGGATACGGCGCTGACTCCGTTTGATGCGGGGACATTTGGAAGCCGGAGCACGCCGACGATTACGCCGCAACTGCGGAAAGTGGCGGCAGCGGCGCGGGATTTGCTGGTGGCAAAGGCGGCGAAGCAGTGGAACCTGCCGGCGGAAAAGCTTGCGGCGGGCGATGGGAAAGTTTCGGATCCAGCGTCGGGAAAATCGCTTCGCTATGCGGAATTGGCGCGGGAAGACATTGGCGAGCAAAAACCTCCGGCGGAAGACCCAGTCAAGCCGGCTTCGCAGTGGACGATTGCGGGAAAGTCGATTCCCAAGGTGGATGCGCGAGAATTCGTGACCGGCGGGCATCGCTACACGACGGACCTGCGGCCCGAAGGGTTGTTGTACGGCAAGATTCTGCGGCCTCCATCGTTTGGCGCGACGCTGATTTCGTATGACGATGCCGCAGCAAAGGCAATGAAGGATGTGGTGTTGGTGCATGATGGGGATTTTGTGGGAGCGGCTGCGCCCACGGTTGCGGCCGCGGAGGCGGCCCTGGTTGCGGTTCAGGTGCAGTGGAAGGAAGTGCCGCAGATTTCCGATCAGGAAATTTACTCGTATCTGAAAAAGAACGCCCAGTCTTCCAAGGAACCCCGGTTCCGACAGGCGAAAGGCTCCGTTGAAGAGGGATTGGCCGCGGCTGCGCACAAGCTGGACGCGAGCTATACGGTAGCGTACATCGCGCATGCGCCGCTGGAGCCGCGCGCGGCCGTGGCTCAATGGACCGACGGTAAACTGACGGTCTGGATGGGGACGCAGCGGCCGTTTGCGGTGCGCGACGACCTTGCGGACATTTTTCATGTGCCGGAAAAGAATGTGCGCGTGATTGTGCCGGACACGGGTTCCGCGTATGGAGGAAAGCACACAAGCGATGCGGGACTGGAAGCGGCGCGGCTGGCGCGAGCGGCAGGCGGGCGACCGGTGAAGCTGGTGTGGACACGCGAAGAAGAGTTCACCTGGGCCTATTTTCGGCCGGCGGGAGTAATTGAGGTAAAGAGCGGCATCGCCGCAGACGGAAAACTGATCGCGTGGGAATTCCACAACTACCACTCCGGCATGTCGGGAATTGAAACGCCGTATGCGGTTGCCAACCAGGTGACCGAGTATCACCAGGTGCCGCTGGTGCTGCGCAGCGGCTCGTACCGGGGATTGGCCGCAACCGCGAATCACTTTGCGCGGGAAACACATATGGATTCGCTGTCGAACGCAGCGTCCATGGATCCGCTTGAATTCCGTTTGAAGAATCTTTCCGACCCAAGAATGCAGGCAGTTTTGGAAACCGGGGCGAAAGCGTTTGGCTGGCCGCGGAAGAAGGCCGAGGAGGGGCAAGGGTTCGGTGTCGCTGCCGGCTACGAAAAAGGCAGCTACGTCGCCACATTCGCGGAAATTCTTGTGGACCGGAAGAAAAATAGCGTGACCTTGAAGAAGCTGGTGGAAGTTTTTGAGTGCGGGGCGATTGTGAATCCGGATGGCCTGCGCAACCAGGTGGTCGGGGCGATGATTCAGGGACTGGGCGGAGCCCTGTTCGAGTCCATTCAATTTGAGAAGGGGCGCATTTCGAATGCGCATTTTTCGAGTTACCGCGTCCCGCGGTTCAAGGATGTGCCGGAGATTGAGGCGATTCTTCTGGACCGCAAGGACATTCCCTCCGCGGGGGCTGGGGAAACGCCAATCATGGCCATTGCGCCAGCGATTGGGAATGCATTCCACGACGCAACAAGCATGCGTCTAACGAAGTTGCCGCTGCACCCGGAGCTTCATCTGCTCGGCTGATCGCTAAACAACGCGACAATCAGGCTTCGTGAAAGGCAGTGTGACGAGCGTCACCGCTGGCTGGTTCATTTCGGCGTATTTCCTTACCGAGGTGAATTATGCTCTTTTCCCATGCCAAGTCTCTCTCCAAACTCCCAGTCCTTGGGAGCCTGCTCGTCGCCAGCGCCCTTTTTACCCCCGGAGCCGCGAATCTCACCATCGCGCAAGATAAGGTGGTCAAGAAGACCCCAATCCGGCAGACCGATCCGAGTTCGGGCAAGGCCATGTTTACGAGTTATTGCGCCGCGTGCCACGGGCCGGAGGGCAAAGGCGACGGCCCCGCCGCCAGCGAATTGAAAGTGGCGCCGGCGGACCTGACACAACTGGCAAGAAAGAATGGCGGGAAATATCCTGCCGACCATGTGCGCTCGATCATGGATTTTGGCGCCAAAGCTCCGGCTCATGGAACAAGCGAGATGCCGGTGTGGGGCCAACTGTTCCGCGCGCTGGATACGAATGATCAGATAAAGGCGCAGATGCGGGTAAAGAACATCGTCGAGTATATAGGGACATTGCAGGCCAAGTAACGTCCTCCGCTTCCAGGGTTGTTAGAGGGAAACTACCTAACCTCCACGGAAGCTTTACGACTGTCCGGGTGCTGCTTGTTGCAGCGTGGCGATTTTTGTTTGCCTGAATTCTTACTGGCGATTCGAGGAGCGCGAAAACGGCGTTTATGTTGAGTGCCGGGCTATATCGCTCACGCGCGACATTCCAGGGGAAACGCTAAACAGCTTTGTCGGTGTCGCTTACACGGGAAATCAATGAAGTTCCCGCTCCTCACATATCCCGAGTTGGCTCAAACTTGCCCGGTTTCGCGTAACGCGATTCACTAACGCACTTGGTGAATAGGATGGCTCGATACAAGGTTCCGGAAAGTGTGGCTCACGACATCGGACATTCCTTCGTGGGCCTGATGAACTTCTCAGACGGGATATCCGGTTAAGAAGCCCGCATGCTGGCAGTTTTAACAGTACAAGCATCCATCGATAAACCGTACTCTTCAGCCAATTGATAGTGGTTTCCCAGAACCAGTCGGCGCAATTGTGGCATCGAGCAGCAGCTGCAATGGCGTCGCCGTCGGTGGGCGCCAGCGTCAGAAGGAGAGCGTACATGCGAGAGGCGGGCGAACTGATCCGTTACGGTTGTATTGTTTGCTTTTTGCTTTTGCTGGCGGGTATCGGCACGATCCAGGCGCAGGAACGTATGACGATTCAGGCCACTGCAATGGGCACGAGTACGCAATTGGGCAAGATGTACGACATCAACATCATTATTGAGCAGTTTTCGACAACTGAGGATCGGAAGACCCTGATAGACTCTTTCAAACGGTCGGGCCAGGACGGGCTTGTAAGTGTCCTTGAGGACATGAAACCGAAGGGGCGAATCAGGTTCTCCAGCGGCGGTGTGGGCAACGACATCAAGTACATCATGGAATTACCGGCCGACAAGGGGCACCGCCGATTGCGTCTTGTCACTGATCGCACCTTGGCGTTCGCGGAGTTATACCAGGGAACCCGTTCGAGGGACTACACTGTCGGCGCTATCGAGCTGGATCTCACCCCGGACGGCAAGGGCTCGGGCACCGTGCTGCCAGCATGCAAACTTACGGTGGACAAGAAGAAGCAACAAGTCGAGATCGAGACTTATCAAAACCCATGGAAGCTGTCGAACTTCATGATTTCCAAAGACTGACAAACCACTGAGAAAAGCGATGCGCGTTCCGCCGCCTTGGTGACGCTTCTACGAAGCGAGTTGACCGCCAAGAAAGGAATCCATGGATCGAATGAGGGCGGAGAGTGAGAAGAAGCGCTTGCGCTTGTGTCCCTGGAGAACGGGGCTGCTCTTCGTATTGCTTTTGATTTGTGCGGCGAATGCAAACTCTAAATTGGCGGTCGATTTTAATCCAAACCTCGACTTCTCAAAGTACAAGAGTTTTGCATATATCGGCGGCGTTGAATCTCTCGTCAGAATGCAGCTGAATCCCGAACTGCTGAACAATCGGATACACCGAGCCGTGGCGCGAGAACTGACGGAGAAGGGACTGCGCGAGGTGCAACCGGAAGAAAACCCGGATCTGGTGGTGCGCTACTGGGTAGAGGCGGAGTCAAACGCGCAGATAACCGGCACAGCACATTGGGGAATGTACGGTTCCTACTATTACGGTTATTGGACAGTGATGTACACCACGCTGAGTACTCCCGTGACCCACAAAGGCTTGGTTGGTATTGAGCTGATCGATGCGAAGGTGCGGGACCTTGCGTGGCGACTGTTTGTAAGTGAGAAGATTATTCACAGCGATCCGGACAAGATCTGGAAGACTGTGGACAACAACATAAAAAAGGCGTTCAAAAGCTATCCTCCCTCGGCAAAGGCCATCGAAGAAAAGAAAGTAGAGTGGACCAAAATAGACGCTACAAAAACGTCTGCGCAACCTTAAGGTCGATGCTCAACTCCTGGTCAGCGCCGTTAGCGAACTAGTCGTTACTATACTTGCCGATCAAATGGCAGCGTAATAATTGAGAGCGGGAATTAAGTTGGTGGACGTGACCGGGATCGAACCGGTGACCCCCTGCTTGCAAAGCACAAAATTCGGCTCCAACAATTCCATCGGTCATTCTAACTACTAACCTTTCCAACAAATCGGGGAATCTGCTTTCGCTCAAAAGCTAACCCCAATGAACTGAAAGTGTTCGATTCGTGCACACTTCGTGCACAGCACAAGCATTCCGTTAACTGCAGATGCGGCCCTAGTTTGAAGTGATGATTCCTGAAAATAATTTGGCCAGGCCGATTGCGCTTGAACCGACCTCCTGGTCCCGAACCAGGAAATAAATCAACCTAAGTCGCTGTCCTGGCGTCACTTATTGGTTTTCGAGCCGCTCTCAGATAGACAAGTTTGGACAAGTACTTTTCGGTTTTCTGTTGAACCTAATCCTGCCAAAGTTAGCTTCCAAGTGGTTTATCAAAGACTCAGATTCGCGCAGTGGATAGGTTTCTTTAGACATTGGTTCGGTGATTTCCTGACCGTTTTTTCATGCTCTCACGCCGTCATTCTTTTCGGCAAACACTGCAAGCCGCCATCTTGAGGACGGGTATTGGCTGTACTCCCTCTTATTAGTTGTCGCTCCTGTTATACGAGACGCACCGCAGGCGTGTGCCTTGCCGATAATTAGCTGGGGGCGTCTGGCGTCATAAGTGGAAGGGGATTCATTTTTTAACCTGAACGCGGTAACACTCCAAAGCCGAGATTGCATCTAAGGATTGGGTTTGATGCGTCTGATTCAAAAGGAATGCTCCTGAGCCTTCAAAGGATTCGGCTTTGGTGAGCAGGCGAGGGTGTGCTTCGTCACAAGACGTGTCCCGAACCGCTCGAACACGGAAAGCTGTCCGACCGCTAAGAACATCGTCCGCTACTTGCTCGGTTCCGAATCCCTCGAAGATCAATTTTATAAAAATCTGATTGCTCGGTTTTCCACCCACATCTGCGATCGTGACTTCAAGGTTCTTCACAAACGAAGCCTGTTTCAGACTGTGATAACTAGGATCGAAGGCAACAATTGTTCCTCTAAAATCACGCCATTTTCCTGAAGCCATAACCGTAGAAATCAAAAGAAACGCTGCGATAACAGCAAGGATAAGTTTCTGTGCATTCTTCATTGGGCTTTCTCCACGCTCACCGGATATCCAGCAGCTTTCAAGCCGGAATGCACTGAGGCAGCCGGAATAGGAGTCACAAAATTGATGCGAATGTTCTCAGTTGTGCCCGTTCCGTGCACCTGGAACTGTTGTGTGAAGCCATATGCAGTTCCGGTCTGAGCATTGCCAAACAGCCCTGTTATGCGCCCAGGATCAAGACCAGGGAACCCCAACCTCGTTGCGTAATCATGGCCTTCCGACTGGCTGTAGCCCTTGGATTCGTCATAGCCCTCCAGCGTTTCGTGGCCTACCAGACCAGCAGAGGTATAGCCACCTGCGTTCTTAGCGCTGTCTAATAGGGCGGCTTGGTCAAAATTAATTGTGTGAGTGGCTCCATGCGAAGCGCCGAAGAAGACAGCGGAGTCTTTATCTCCGCCAATCGCGTTGATAGTCACATGGTGCTTCGAATCGTCGATGGCACTCAGGAACGCTTTATCACTCTTGGAGAGATCCTGCTTGTTTATGTCCCCCTGCGTGACGACCTTTCCGCTCTTGTCGTAGTCAATCTTGAACGAAACGTCTTTTTGCAGAGCCTTTAGGTAGTCAGCACATCTGTCCCCAGTACAAGTGATGTCCAAGCCGGTGGCGTCCGTAAGGTTGAGCGGATTGTTTCGCACATACGAGTACAGATTCAGTTGTTGAGGGTCCACGAGCCGGTGAAGCTCTAGATAAAGCGGATCAGGACTCATAAAGCGACCCGGGCTCGAAGCGTTATATCTCGCTCCAAAGTTGTCCAGGCCGGATTCGGCATCGCGTTCTTTGCCGGTGAATTTGTGGGTCAAAGATACGTGCTGAAGTGAGGCGTCGTACATGTAGGTTAGTGCGTCGTAGTCATAGATTGCACCTGGCGGGGTTCGTCAATAACCTTGAAGGCCACAGCTCCCTCAGTTGCATGGAACTTGATGACCAGCTTTCCATGAAACGGCCTGCGCTGCTCACCTGCCGAATACGCTTGGAATTTCCAACCGGAGACCGAATGCATGGCAGAAGTTAGAATCAGCGGATGCCCCGAAACCTGGTCTATACATGTTACATCACCATCTGGACCAACGGAGACATCGAGGACCACCGTACCCTTAAGATTCAGAGTTCCCGAGCAGCAAGGCGGATCGAAGGGCTGTGTATGTCGCAGCCTCGCTCTCATTTCCTTCGGAGAGAACTCTTTCATGCCAATTACCGAGCATTTCGTTGATTCGGCGCTCTGATTCCCATAACTGAAAGAAGAGAACAGCACGCCGAGACAGGCCACGGCGAGGAACACGAGCACGTTAATTTCACTGATTTTGATTCTTCTTGGCTTCATCTTCAGCCGCCTTTGTCTGTTGATCAACTCCAGGTTGTCCGTGCCCTGCCTTCGGGGCAGACCGGCCAAAGTCCCCAAGAAACACGTGCCTTAGTTCATGATGGATCGTAGCGGCGAGACTGTCAGAAACAGTGTTGGCCACCACGTGTGTGGTGTCGTCAGGAGAGAATGGGCCCGGGTCGCCCTTGTGGTAGGGGAAAAAGGTGTAGCCCGCGAAGCCTGTACCTTCATTAGGATCCCCTGGAGTCGTGCTCAAAATTCCGAGCTTTTCTCCCGTCCTTCGGTCAAATGAGACCACAGTCTTCAAGTCAAAACTGTCGTTTGGTTTCAGCACGTCCACAGTTGCGGTGGCCGAATGGTCATTGGCGAGCGTTTGGAGTACCTGAAAGTTCTTGGAGTCGCTCTTGTAGTCGGCGTCTACAACGACGCAGGACACTCCTTTGTCACAGCCGTTTTTGCCGTCCCCCGTTACTAGCTTTACGTGTTCCCGGTCATCCTTGGTTAGACCTGCCTGAAGCTGCGTGAAGCAATCCTGGGCAGAGCCGATTGAACACCGTCCAATCGTTACGTCTTCTCCGTCGGGGTCGACGAAGACGAGAGGATTGTTTCTTCCATAGGCGTATAGATTTAACCTCTGCGGGTCGACTAGGCGGTCTATCTTTACCCAGATCGGATCGACACTCGTGAATCGCCCCATCGCGGAACTATCGTACCTAGCCCCAAAGTTATCCAGGCCGCTTTCGCTATCCCGTTCTTTGCCGGTGAATTTGTAGGTGTTGCCGCTGGAGGAGGTGACGACACGCTCGCCGCCGAAGGGATAGAAGTCGGAATCGTCGAGGATGGCGCCCGAGGAATTGGCGACGATGCGAGCCGTGCCCAGGTGGTCAGCGAAATAATAATTCACGTTGTTGGAAGAATCGCGGCGGGCAACACGCTCGCCTCCAAAGAACACATATTCGTTAAATGCTGAATTGGAAACGCTGCCAGTGCCGTCGGTTTCGTCAAGCACCTCGCCATTCTGCCCGTACCAATAGATTTTGTTTACAGTGCTGCCGTTCTTTTTTGCCACGCGACGCCCATCTCCGTCGTAGAGGTAGTTAAGTCCCGCTGTAGTGACCAGCCGGTTCTCCGCGTCGTAGGAATAGCTCGCGATGGAGGGAATTGTATTCAGATTCCCCGCCGCATCATAAACATAATCGTTGTTTAGGTCTTGTAGCTGATTCTGGGAGGTCGCAGTCATGTTCAGATTTTCCTGCGTGCAGCCAGTATACGCTGTGGACGCCCCGGCAATGTTCGTCAGGTTGCCCCAACCTCCGCCGGTGGAAGTATTGTCGTACTGAAAGATCTCGCCCCAGCAGTGGTTGGGGCTTGTGGCGTAAGTAGAGATGGTTTCGGCAAGATTCAGCCGATTGAGGGCGTCGTACCCAAACGTCTGGCTCCTTGTGGTGTCTCGGTTGTTGGTAATTCCGATGACGTTCCCGTTGTCGCTAGCACCCAAATTGAAATTATAGTTTAGATCAAGGACATTGCTGATGGTGGAATCCGTGCAAGAGGCAGGAGCAGTGCCGCTGCTTTTCACGGAAATGCGGCACGGCTGGAGACGATTGTTGAAATACATGGTCGAAACGAGGCTGGAGCCGTTCTGGAGGGATGCCAGAGCGCCTTGGGGAGCGTATGTAGCGGAAGTGGCAAAATTGATCGAATTGGCCACATCCACAGCCGAGGTCGGACGGGCCGCCGCATTATAGCTATAGGTAATTACTCGGCCAGAGGGATAGGTCAGAGTAGCCAATGAGCCGTTCAGATTGTAAGTGTATGCAGTCGTCTTTGTGACGCCGCTGTTAGTGCGCTGATCGAAAAGAATGCGGCCCATCAGATCGTGGCTCCAGGCAGACGAACCACCAGCATCGCACATGGAAGTTCGATTGGGTTTTGGATTGGAGTCCGTGAGCCCGGATGGTGTGCAACCAGAGAGCGCGACTCCATCGTAGATGTACTTGACTATGGGGGTCGAACCATCGGAATAGGTCTTTGAAGTCAGGCGTTGAGTTTCATCGTATGCGAAAGTTGTTGTGACCGTGACAGAGGGAGTCGTCTGATTCTGCTTTGGCGTGGTCTTTGTGGCTACGGTGCTGTCGTCGTTGTAGGTGTAGGTGGTCATGCCGGACTCTGGATTGTAGGCCGTAAGCAAGCGAGACAGCGAATCGTAGGTGAAAGTACGAGTGCGCCATTTACTGGAATCGCCCGGCGCCGTGCCCTTCTGATTGACGGTCAGGAGATTGCCCAGCGGGTCATAAGTATAGTCAGTCTCGTAATTCAAACCGCTTGGGTCTTCCCATACATTCGTAAGGCGGCCAAGACCATCCACTTGGCTCTTGCGTTGTTTCCCCGCCTCATCAGTGACAGTGGTCTGGTTGTCGTTATAGGCGGATGTCACAGTGGAGCCATCCGTCTCGACACTACTCTTGATGCGGCCAATAGTATCCGAATGGTTGACGGTCATCAGACCGTAGATGGTGCCTGGCGTGTCGCAGTATGGAGTGGACGTTTTTGTCAGACTGTCATGGAGAGTTGCGTCTTCAGTGTAGGAAAAATCCATTTTCACTAGACCGGAGCCGAGTGTGCAATTTGGGTCGGTGAGTTGAGTCTGCGAGAGCCGTCCAACGCCATCGACAATTCCCTTTGATACCTGATTCTGGGTCGCGGTGATCTTTCGTGTGACAGTCACGCCGAAGGGCGAGACATCCTGGTAGGAATTCGTAAGAGAGCCACCGTCGGGGAAAGACGTCTGCGTGAGTCGCGACATGTTGTCGAAAGCTAAACTTGTACTGTGGCCGTTTTCGTCGGTCGCTGATGTTTGCAATCCTGTATTGAAGTCGTAATTCGCAGTGGATACATGGGTGACGGAGCCTGACACGCCGGGAGTGGTGGTGCCATTCAATTGTGTTTGAGTTGGATACGCTCCATAAAAAGTCGAAGAGTAAGTATAGGTGGTGGTATGGCCGAGCGGATCAGTGGATTGATAGGTGGTGCCCGTGTCGTAGACATTTACGTAGGAGGGGATGCCACGCCAGGATGCCCCGCCTTGGCAGGGTGTTGCCGTTAGTTGACGAGTAACGGACGAGAGATTGCCTCTTTTGGGGCCCGGCGCAGCTTGGTGCTGCATCGTGATGGAAGTTCCTGTTAAATAGCTAGGATTGTCGTAGGTGTAGTCCGTTTCCGCGCATTTGTTGCCGTTCGGGTCAAGGACCTGCGTTGATTGCATGGGAGTGAGTAAATTTTCATTCAGAAAATTCGAATCTGATTGCCATTGATAAGAGGTCGAGGTCTGCTTTAGCAGAGGGCCAGGGGCATTGGTTCCGTAGTCATAAAAGTTCTGGTGAACCTGCAGGCCATAGTATCCATTCCCGGTTATGTACTGCCAATCTCCCGTCACGGGGTCCGGTGGGACCGTGTAATCGACGACTGAATAGTTGAATCCGCTGTCGAAAGTAGACACAGTTTGGTTTGTTTTCCCGCCTGGCCAAGTAGTCGTCTGAGAAAGAAGGACTGAATTGGCTCCAGCAGGGTTGTGCGTATAGTCCCACAGGGGGTCTCGTTGAGTGCTGTAAGCCGAAACAACCGTCTTCAAAAGGGCCCCAGTGCTGTAAGGACCTGAATAGCTCAACGTTTGGCACGCATACCCGCCGCAACGAACAACCTCGGTATCATTTCCCGCTGGATCGGTAACAACATCCACGTTGGCCGAATTTCCACCAACCGAGAGATTCCATTGATAGTTCCAAACATGGTTTCCGGTGCCGTCGTTTGCGTTCAAAGTCCTGGACGTTACCGCTCGACTCATGCTGCCCGAAATCAAGGAGAGGTTGGTCCAGACGTATGTGAGTGTTCCGCCGGTTGGAAAAGTGATTGAAGTGAGATCCAGGTAGGAATTGTAATTGAAAGTCCAGGTAGTGAGGTTCGGCAGTACGACCGCCTTGAGGAGCCTGTAGCTGCCGCTGGCCTCATTAACTCCAGTCAGGCCAAAACTTGTCTGAAAGGCAAAATCGGCGTAGCAGAGCTTGATGACCGCAGTGCCTCCATTGAAGGCGGGTAAATTCCAAGCTCGGGCGCTTGCTGTGCCGGAAGGACAGGTCGCCGTTGTGGACGGAACCCCCGGAGTAATCTTGTTTAGATTGAAAGTTCCGTATGTGCCGTCGGTGGGTACGGAACCCGGGATAACTCTCCCGAGCGTGTCAGTCCAACCGCTTGTATTCTGGATGATCTGATTCCCATTGGGATCGGTGGCAGTTATGTTGTTGGAACTGGGGTAGGTGTACCTAACGCCATCTCGATCTACGACAACGGTCCCGTTATATTGGATACCCGACGCATCAATGGATTCTGGTCCTACAATTTCATGAGACGACGCGTCGGCCGTGAGCACATTGTAATACGTAAAGGTATATTTTCCTCCGCTCCCGTCTCTCAAGGGACCTGTTACGGTCGTAGCGGTTGGGTAAACGTAGCGATCAGAAACGACATCGACCGCACCCGAACTGTATTGCCAGACCGAACTGCCCGAACCTTTGTAAATGTGCCAACCCTTGTTGTTATATCGGATGAAGAACCCCAAGCTCAGCTTGCTGCCTCTTTGTGGATACGACACCAACGGTATATGAAGCATCACGTTCCCGTTGGTTAGACTCACGCTGTCAATATTTCCATGTTGATAGCTTCCAAAGGGCTTGAGACCTTGTTCCACATCGGGAGGAACTTGGGCCAACAATGAAGAACAATAAATCAAGGAAAGAGCCAACCAGGCGAGGAACCATTTGGACTTTTTCATTGCCCACCTGATGTGGTGGCTGGAACATCAAAGTCGCTCGCCGGAATGGCATTCCCTACTTGGACTTGAGTTAGCTCGACATCCCAAATCTGCTGCGCTTGAAAATATGTCGTGAGGTGGTACGGAATCAAAGCTCCTCCGACTTGCTTGTAGTCTGACAAAAGAGTGGTCATTTGGACAGTATTCAGGGCATTGTTCCGTTCCGAATCGAGGTAATCCACCCGAAATGGGAGCAAGGTATTGGCGTTCAGATACCAGTCCTGTTTGCAGATTACAGATGTCAGGCTATCGGTCAGGTCTGCGAATGATATTTTGATCGCCGCCACGCCGTTGATGGTTACCGGCTGCGCGCTCTGAATACTGACGGTCAGTTTGTTGACCTGTGAGGCGAGGACAAATCCCGGTAAATGCCACGGAAAGATAACCTTCGCTTGGTGAACTACATTTTGGTCTACGGTCACTCCGTCAGATACCGCGGGATTGCCATGGCCACTTACGAAAACAGTCGTACCGTTGGGGCCCGGACGCTCATACCGAAATTCAGTGCCAGAAATTTCCCATCGAATGGGGCCAGAGATACCGCCGGTCGAGGCGGTCATAGCACCTTGTGCCACAACCCCCGTGGTGGAAGAGAGCGCCGACCCTCCCAAGATTCCAACGACCTGACTCAGGAGAGACAGACTTGCAGCATCGCGCTGCACCGTCACCGGCGAAGGGCTCGCCGTCGAGGTGGAGTTTTGCGGAAATCCCACAGAGGGATTACAAATCTCGAAAACTAAGGCAGCGAAAGCGAGGACTTTGATTCGCATCGTGGCTCCCAAGGAACAAAATGTGAGGCACACTCGTAGCCTGAGATGAATCAGGGCCGAAGATTTCTCCTAAGGGAGCGAAGGGGACAGGCGACCAGGCCCGTTCCACCGTTAGTGTGCCGTTAGCCACATATCTATAATTCCAAGAAATCCTGATGTCAAGTTAATTGCAGTTCCTTTCGGTTGTTGAAATTTCCCTGCAGTTCAATTCGGTTGCCGAATCCGCCCAAGAGGGACAGATCTCCGCAGACTCACGTGCGCTGGCAGTTTTTTGCTCTCCCCGGAACTGGAAGACAAAGGACAAGGGGTCGCGCGCGCGCACGTGCGGTGCTCCCTCCCGGATAGCCCCTCGGCAGGATTCGCCCCCCTGGGCCTCCCAGCACGTGTGCTAAAACCGCGAAATACAGAAATCCCGCTTTTCCCCAAAACTTTGTCAAGGGATTTAGCACGCGTGCGCGCGTGTGCTGAATACTCGGAAATTTCACCCTGAGGGGTAATTCCGCACGTGCGTTCACCTGTCTTGGCTCCTAGTGTGTGGACACGGTAAACTCTCCTACGTGTACGTTGTCCTGGGAGACTCGGCCTGGTGAAGGGGATTCGGAGATTGTTTTTGCCCCACGTGGGTATTCGAGGCTCGGTCAAGCACCTATTTGAGGAGTTTCAGAATTCCCTGTGGGACCGACGGGAAAACTACCAGGACGTTCCAGAAGAGATACGAGAATCCCATCATTCCCGACTGGATCAGATAGCCCATGGGGCGCGGCAGCGAAGAGCACTCTTGCCAGGCGAGCTTCAGTCATTGCGGGAAGCTCTGTGCGAAGTTCTGTCCGAAGAGAGTTGCGGAGAATGGCTCGGGTTTAATGATCTTACCCGCCCGAACACTTTGCCTCCATCTAGGGTCCTTGCCAATCTAGTCCGACAGCCTGATTGGACAGATGCAGAAAATATCCACAAATTGCGAATGTATCGGGCCGCCGCCTTTGTCGACTGCTTGCGTCCCAACGTCCTCGACTGGGAGACACCCTGCATCCCAGATATGGAATGGGTTCTGGAATTCATTGCGCTATTCAATCGGCCTGGGGTTTCAGTCGAAGACCAAATCGACCTGATCGATGATCTCTCCAGGCCTCAGGTTCCGTTGGACACGATCACTCGAACTACTCGGGGACCTCGCTTAGAGCTTTCAGCAAGCGAGCTGCGGTACGTATGGGAAACCAGAGACTTGTCCCACGAGGCGCGGGCAATAGTCTGGGACAATCGCATTCCAAAACCTTTTCAGCCTCTTAATCGCTCCAATGTCGAAATGTATCGCGATAAAAAGCTGAGGGACGCGTGGCGTGCTGCCGTAAATCGTCTGCAAACCAAGGCCAAACTTTCCTTCAATCCCCACTCGGACCGGGACGAACGCGAACTTAATTAAGTTCGCGGCGCATTCCTAAATTTCGGTCAATTCCTTCTAAGTCCATCTGTTTTCTTCTGCATTGCCTCGCTTCCCTCGCTCCGACCTACACCCATCCCTGATACTGCGCCCGTCATGCGCAAGAAATATTTTTGCCAAGAGTGTAAGGCCGAATGCGGCGCGCCCACTTATTTGCGCCTGCAGTTAACTCGGTGCGGGTGGACAAGAATTTCCGAGCTACCACGTTGGCAGAGGTCGATTCCGGTTGGGCACTTCTGTGAGGAGTGCCTCCTGGCGCGTGTGCGCACGGCTATAGGTGGCGATTTTGACTTGTCTCAAGTGGAGCGGCATTCGGGACGTAAAACCACACCCGTTCGCCTGCGCACACAAGAGGAGTCCCAATGAGCTTCGGTGGGAGACTGGCGCAAATTCGAGCAATCCAGGCGTGGACCTCGGGACGACGGGCCTGGTCTTCCGCCGAGGAATTTGATCGGGGCGGACGCGCCCATTCAGGCCCAGAGTCGAAACGCGCTCCCTCTTCCCGCGCGGTTTTCGCGCGCGGGGAGAGGGCGGGGGGAGAGGGGCTAGAAGATTTTCAGAAAAGCTTTGCGAAAAAGCTTTTCGGAAAATCGCCTTCTTATTCTCGACGGGGTTTACAGATTAATTGCGACAAACGGGGAATATGAAACCTGAAAAGTGTTTTGTATGTGGGACTTCCACAGTCGTCGGGCCAGTGAAGGGGAAGCCTGGTCAATTCGGCTACGCTGCCCTTTTTTGCAAGTCATACCGCTGTGATCGCTGCCGTAAACCCAAGTTGAAAAAAGTGCGTAAGCGTATCTCGGAACTGGCCGAGGAACACGAGCTAACGCGAATGGTCACGTTAACTCTCGATCCGAAGCGTATTCCTAAGAGAGACCGTAAGCATACGGATCGGTATATCCGCAAATGTTGGAGCAATATGCGGGTGTTACTTGCGAGAGAGTTTAAGGGATCGCTGCCATTTGTCGGCGTGCTGGAATTCCAGAAGAACGGAAATGCACACCTGCATCTGCTAGTTGGCCGTTACATCGCGCAAAAGTGGCTCTCTTTGGCGTGGCAGTCCGTTGGTGGCGGGCAGTATGTCGATATCCGTCTAGTTGACGTTCATCGTGTTGCAGCATACCTGTCGCACTACCTCACGGGTGACAAAGTCTTGCATACTCTCGAATTGCTCCCCAAGCGGGCGCGGATTTTTACCACGTCGCGCTCCATCGTTCTCTGGGGCAAGAAGAAAACAAGCGGCTGGTGGCTGCGCCGTGTGGGTATTGAGACTTTCTACGATGCAGCGCCAAACCCGGCCAATGTACGTTTCGAGGCTGTCGAAGATTTGAAACCCTTCGGCCTGGCATTGCTTAGTTACTTCGAGTCCCCGCCTTTGCAAGAGGTCCTCGGAAATCGAGACGTAATCACAGTTCTGAGGCAAGCACTACCCAGATGGAATGGAGAGGCTCTCTAGCATGGCGTGCCGTGACTCCATCCACGTCGTGAGGGCGAGGCCGTCGTCACAGGTTTGTGGACTAGCGGACGACCAGCCTGCTATCGTCTCTCCG
>DASSGJ010000595.1:0-4884 GCA_035693545.1 Candidatus Acidiferrum sp. | reverse complement strand
CGTGCGCGTGGTGAAGGGCTATCACGCGGAGGAGCATGAAGAGGGCGTGTTCGCTGGCGGGGCGCAGCGGTTGCTGGACAATGTGCTGAAGACTTTGACGGCGACTTCGATCATGAGCCTTTCGGGCGCGATGCTGATGGGCCTGGTCAGCGCGGTGGTGATGTTTTTGAGCGCGCGGAAGATTCTGGCGGACCAGATGACCATCGGGATGTTTTTTTCGTACTCGATGTTTCTGGCGATGCTGATTGCACCGGTGTTTCAGATTGTGGCGATTGGAACGCAGTTGACCGAGGCGATTACGGGGCTGGAGCGCACGCGCGAGATTTTGAGTGAAGCGAAAGAGGATCAGGACCCGCGGAGGACGGAGCGGCTGGAGCGTATTACGGGGCGGGTGGAATTTGAGGATGTGCACTTTTCGTATGAGGCGGCGAAGGAAGTTTTGCACGGGGTGAGCTTTGTGTCGGAGCCGGGGACGGTGACGGCGCTGGTGGGACCGTCTGGGTCGGGAAAATCGACGATGATCGGGCTGGTTTCGGCGTTTTATACGCCGACGAAGGGGCGGATTTCCGTGGACGGCGTGGACCTTTCAACGGTGCAGCTGAGTTCGTATCGCACGCAACTTGGCGTGGTGCTGCAGGAGACGTTTTTGTTTGACGGGTCGATCCGGGAGAACGTGGCGTATGCGCGGCCGGGTGCGACGGAAGCGGAGATTATGGAGGCTTGCCGGATCGCGCGAGTGGATGAGTTTGCGGAGAATTATGAGAAGAAGTACGACACGGTGGTGGGCGAGCGCGGAGTAAAACTTTCTGGCGGGCAGAAGCAGCGCGTTTCGATTGCGCGGGCGATTCTGGCGGATCCGCGGATTCTCATTCTGGATGAGGCTACGTCGAGTTTGGATTCGGAGTCGGAGGCTTTGATTCAGGAAGGGCTGCGGTATTTGATGCGGGGGCGGACTACGTTTGTGATTGCGCACCGGTTGTCTACGATCCGGAGGGCGGAGCAGATTCTGGTGGTGCAGGACGGCGTGATTCTGGAGCGCGGGACGCATGAATCGCTTTATGCGGCGCAGGGGCGGTATTTCGAATTGTATACGAAGCAGCATGCGGTGGAGACGAATTTGTTTTTGGCGCCGGGCGAGGGAGACAAGATCGAAGACGATGGGAAGGATGGGGCCAGTGGGGATGGGCGCGGCGGGGCGGCTTTGCCGGAGGCGTTGCAGGCGATGAGGAATCGGAATGTGTAGCAGCGATCAGCTGAGATTTGACACAGCCAGCAAAGAGAAAGACGGAAGAGATCACCACAGAGCTAACAGAGGAGAGCAGAGTTAGCGGAGAATTCAGGGGCGAAAGCCTAACTGTATAGCGCATCGAAAACAAGAAGGGCCGGGCAAGCCCGGCCCCTACAAATTCAATGACACAATTTGGGCGTTAGAGGGACGGGCGGCGCAGCAGGGTTTTTTTGGCCTGGGCTGCGGCTTGAGTGGGGAGGAGTGTGGCCATTTTGCGGATCATGGCTAAGACCAGGCGCTTATCGCCTTCGGAGAGGGTGGTGCTGTACTTTTTGATTTCGGCGAGGAAGCGGATTTCGTCCTGGCTGAGTTCGCCGAGCATTTTCTGGGTCTCTTTGTCGCGGGGAGTTTCGGTGCCGGGGAAAAAGTCGGCGAGCGAAATTTCCATGGCTTCGGCAATTTTCGCGAGGGTTTCGAGCGAGGGAACGGTGTGGCCGTTTTCGACGCGCGAGAGGTAGCAACGGAGGAGTCCGGTGCGGCGCTCGATGTCGCCCTGGGAAAGGCCGCGTTGGCTGCGGTAGGTTTTGATGACTTCGCCGATGTTGACTTGAGGTTTCTCTTTAGGCACGGTTTTCTCCAATCGAACTGATAGCGTAGTCGCTAACAGTAGAGGTAGCAAGGGGGAATGTGGGGGTGGTGGTAGCCAAAAGGTAACGGCGGTGGGGAAAGGGTTCAGCCGTCAGGCTTTAGGCGTCGACGTAAGGCCCTTCCGGGGAAAAATTGAGGAGCTGTTTGCGTTGAGATTCTTCGGGCATCCTCGTCGGATGCCCTCAGAATGACAAGCTGTTGGCTGGCTCAAAAACGCGGCGACCTAAAGGTCGCCGCTACCGGGGACCGCGGCCCGCCTCGGAAGACGGGACCTACATGACTTTGCTTGCCGGCAGGATGCCGGCGCTACCTCTCGTGTGTGATGGCCACGGTTGCCGGAGAAACATTGTAGCCGTCGAGGGTGAGAGCGGGTTCGGTGCCGCCCAGGTCGGCGAGCGCAAAGGAGCCGGAGACGGATTTTTCTTCGCCAGGAAGAAGGGAGAAATAGTTGTCGTCCCAGAAGATGGGGACGAGGTCGTCGCCGTCTTTTCCTTTGGTGATGCGGGCGTGAACTGTGAAGGCAACACTGCCGCTGGTGTTTTTCAGGTGCAGCTGAATCTTGACACTACCTTCGATATGTTGCGCCGCTGCTTCGGCTTCGAGTTTTACTTGCGGCAAAGAGTTCAGGCCGGTGAGGTCGGCGAAATCTTTTTGGGGGGTGTAGACGGTGTCTTTTTTGTGTTTCCAGTCCATGGTGTCGGGCTTGGTGGAGAGCCAGTAGAAGTTGTCGCTGACTGGATTGCCGGAGGCGTCGTTCAGCTGGAGTTTCAGGAAATAGGTGGTGGAGAGATTTGCCGGAGCGGGGAGATCGAAGGCTCTTGTGGCGGCGTCGGCTGGTAGATCGATGGTGGCGTCGCGCGATCCGGCTTCCTTCGCGTCAATGTTGTAGAGCTTCGCGGTGACTTTGTAGCCTTTCAGGTCTTCGTATTTTCCATTTACCACAGAGACGGAGTTGGTGTCCCAATCGTATTGGACGTGGACGATTTCCTGGGCTTTCTTCGTGCCGAAGTAGCCGCCGGCGGGGACGAGATAGTAGTCGTAAAGATGCCAGATGAGGGAGGGCCAGGCGTTGTTGAGCATCCACTGGATGACGCCGGTGGAGACGTATTTGTTGCGGGCGTAGGCTTCGAACATGGAGCGCTGGTTGTCGTAGGTCATGGCCTGGGCTTTGCGCTCGAAGTCGTCGAGAGAATCGGGCGTGCCGTAGCGCTTGGCGAGGGCGTCACGGAAGACGTCGATGGTGGTGAAGCGTTCGCCGCCGGAGTGGAAATTCCAGTAATCGTCGATGGGCCAGAGATGTTCTTTGGGGATGAATTTTGCGAGGCTTTCTTTGGTGGGGATGGCGGGGCCGGGACTGGTTTCGGTGTTGTAGCTCCAGGCGCCGCCGGCTTTCGTATCGGCGAACCAGTAGACAGGCGGAACGTATTCATAGGGGCCGGTCATTTTGACGCCGGATTTGCCGGTGACCTTGGTGGGGGTTTCGGAGGCGGAAGAGATCGTGGGATTCGGCCATTCGAGATTTTTCAGAATGTCGAGATACATGTTTTCAATTTCGGCGGGCGGCGGGCCGTCGCTGCCGTAGAGCCAAACGAAAACGCTGGAGTGATTGCGAAGGCGGGAGCCCTGGTCAACCATGGAGGCGGCAGCGATTTTCTTGGTTTCCGGGGTCCACTTGGTCCAGTGTTCCCAGGCGTCGCAGCAGATCCAGCCGGTCATGACGAGGATGCCGAGCTTGTCGGTTTTGTCGAAGAACTCGTCTCGGTCGGGCTTGTTGCCTTCGAGGCGGATGGTGTTGAGGCCCATGTCTTTGACGTAGGCGAGGTCGGCGGCGACCTTTTTGGAGTCCCAGCGGAGGAGCATGTCGGAAGTCCATGCGGCGCCGCGAATGAGGACGCGCTTGCCGTTTATTTTGAAGAGGCGGCCGCCGGAATCGGTGAGTTCGGAAGTGACTTCGCGGATGCCGAAGTCGACGGAAGAAGAATCAGAGAGAGCGTCACCGACGGTAACCGTGAATTTCGCGGAGTAGAGATAAGGTTCGCCCATTTGGTAGGGCCACCAGAGGTGCGGCTCGGCCAATTTGAGCTGCGGAAATTGATCTGGAGAGAAGCGAATTATTTTCGATTCTTTGGCGGCGAGTTCGACGGGTTGAGTCAGGTGGACGTCGGCTACGTCGGCGACGAAGGTGGCCTTAACAGCGTGGTCGGTAGTGTTGCGCAGTTCGGCGGAAAGAGTGAGAGCGGCGGATTTGTAGGCGGAGTCGAGCTTGGCGTTGGCGAAGGGATGGCGCAACGTGACGTCACCGCTGGAGGTAAGGAAGACTTCGCGCCACATGCCGGTGTCTTTGTCGGGAGGAGTGGGGTTCCAGTCGACCCAGGTCAGGCCGAGATCATTTTTTTCGGGGGCAAAGATTTCGACGGCGAGGGCGTTCTTCCCTTCCCTGTGCAGCAGGCTGCCGATGGAAAATTCGTAGGCGCGATAGGCGCCGGCGACTTCGCTGCGATCGGCGAGTTGCTTGCCGTTGAGCCAGATGTTGGCGCGGTAATTGATGCCGAGGAAATGGAGCCAGACGGCACGATTGGCGTAGGCGGCGGGAGCGGCGAATTCGGTGCGGAACCAGTGGGAGCAGCGGAAGGGGCTGCCAGCAGGCATGTCGAGATTGGCGGCCTGGTGTTTGTTGTCGTTGAAACCGCCGGGAAAGGATTTCAGGTTTTCGCCGTAATTTGGATCGGGGAGAGTCTTGTCAGCGACGAGAGCGCCGACGACCGTGCCGGGGACGAGGGCGGGATGCCATTTGGAATCGTCGAAGCCGGGGAGGGAGATGGCTTCGGCCTTGGCGGTGACTTTGCAGGAGGATTCGAGGCGCCAGTCGCTGTGAAGAAAGACCGGGGAGTTGGGCGAATCATCGCCATAGGTTCTTGCGGCGAAAGCGGAAGTAAGAACGAGAACGGACGACAGGAAGAGCGAACAGCGAAACCGGGACATAGGCAAGCCTCGTGGTCAGAGAGGTA
>DASSGJ010000594.1:0-3175 GCA_035693545.1 Candidatus Acidiferrum sp. | reverse complement strand
TCGTCGGTGGGAAGAAAGATTTCCTTGGGATTTTCCACGCCGAAGGGCGTCAGGTCGACAAGGTTGTAGTGCTTGTTGGGAAGCGAAAGATGAATTTCCCGGATGCTTGGGAATTTCTTAAGCGCAGCTTCACCCATAGCGTAAAGCGTGTGCTGCAGGGATTCGCTGTCGTGTCCGGCGAAAGTCTCCAGAAGAGTTTGCCGGACACCGTCCCAAGTTGCGTCAAAATCGACCTCGCCTTCCTGGTAAAGCCATTCCGCGTGGATCGAAGTGGCGAGAATGCGATTCCGGTCTTCCTTCAGTGTTGTGTATTCGTCCTTTAGAAATTTCTCAAAGGCTGAGTTCGTTGTTTTTAGTACGACCAGGCCATCGATGCCTGCGTGCAGCTCTTTCTCCTCCCGCGTCGCCGCGAGAACGGCGGTGCGCTTCTCGCCGGTCGAACTGGTGAACGTGTGCGGGTGCGGCCTGCCCTCAACAGAGAGGCGCGACCAAAGCGTCTGCGCCGCTTCGATACGAACGCGGGAAACCTGTGGGTTCCGCGAAAGAAAATGATTGGCGAGGCGCAGGCAGAATTCATCGGGCGTTGCAATCGGATGCTGCTTCGCGAGGGCGTAAACCGTGTTCTTCATCGTGTCGGTTGGCAACACCTTGCGATTGTCGCCTTTGCTGTGTGCCGTTTCGAAATCGCCCTCGAGGCGAAGGCCGAGGACGAGCTCCGTGATGTCATGCCGGTCGGCATGCCGCGCCAGCTGAAGTATGCGGACGCGCTGTTTGCCGTAATTATTTTCGCCAAGCCGGATAGCCATCGGTCAGCTCCCGCGATACGTGGAATACCCGAAGGGGCTCAGCAGCAAAGGAATGTGATAGTGCTCCTGTGCGTCGCGCACTTCGAACAAGATCACGACCTGCGGGTAAAGGCTCGCGACTTTGCGGGCTGCAAAATACGCGCGGGTGTCGAATTCCAAGCGGTAAATTCCAGCAGGCAAGGAATTCGCGGCAGGCCAGTCGCGCAGGCGGCCATCGGTGTCGGTCGCACCGCGCGCAACCTCGGACCAACTGCCTCCGGGCGACTGCGTCTCAAGAACTACCGCAATGTTCGCGGCGGGCTTTCCCAACGAGACGTCCAAGACGTGCGTGGTAATGTGGCTCATGATTCGAGTAATTTCTCCAGACGCAATCGCGTGATTTTGCGCTGCTCTTCGGCCGCGACGCGCAATTCGGCGGCTGGCTCGTTGGGAAAGCGCTGCCTGAGAGCGTACAGGATTTCCTCGCTGCTTTTGCCGGTAGCGCAAATCAGGAAAACATAGCCAAATTTTTCAGCGTAAGCGCGATTCTGAGCGGCAAGCTCTTGCAAGACTTCCCGTGCTGCCTTTTGGGCCGAAGATTGCTCTTTCGCCGACCATCGGCTCGCAGCGGCGGATTGTCTGGCTTTGGCCTTTGTTTCACCGATCGGCGGATGATGAAGAAAGGCCTCAAGCCAATCTTCACGCGAGAGCGCAGCCCACGTTTTGTCCGCGGTCTCAAAGAAATCCACCTCGCCGGCAAACGGCCTGCGCCCGACCATCGCCTGGGCCCACTTCTTGGAGCCACAGCAATCGAGCAACGCCCGCAAAGCCCTCTGGCGAGGCAGGCGACTGAATCGCTCCAAGGATTGTGCCCGATCCACGGGGATATGTGCGCGGCCGAACAGGCGAAGGCGGCTGACTCCACCGTCTGGAAAAATCTGGAAGCGCACGTGGGTCGCCGGGCCGGCATCCAGCAGCTTCGTGAAAACGTGGCGATGATTCGCTTTCAGCTTGGTGTTAGGGAGCAGTTCGTCCCAGGAAAGCTCGGATGCATTCGAGGCATCGAGCGCGGAGTTCTTGGCGAACGCTGACTGCAGCGCGCAGGAGTCCGGATAATTTCCCTTGAAGTGGGCCGTGTCTACTTCCACGCGATGTATCGTGCCTGGAACTCCGAGTTTTAAGATCACCCAGTCGTGGCCGGGACCCCGCCTGCGTTTAGTTTCCCAGCCGTCGCCCATATTCTTCGCCCGATAGGGCATCAGGAGGTTCCGCGGAGCCCCATAATGCTGATCGCTGGAGGCCACCACGCTGCCGCCATTTTCCACGGCGACAAGATTAATTTCTGTCCGCGAGAGCAATTCGCGGCCGGGAAGAGCTTCGCCGTAAACGCGCAAGCGCGCGACACCGCCGTCGGGATAAATTTTCAGGCGCAAGTGTGTGAACCTGGCCGTGCTTTGGGCAGCGAACAGATTTCGAGAATCGCCCTTCAAGGGTGTCTCCGGGAAGATTTGTATCCACTTTGTTCTTTCGGAGGTCAATCGGGTTTTCTCGCCTTTGTAAGGATGCCGTTCACCCAGGTCACAACCCTCCAGGGAAAATCGCTCGGGATAATTGCCCGTAAAAAAGCTGGTATCCACCATGATGCCCCGGATCATTCCGGGCAGGCCCAGCCGCACGATGCACCAGTCATAGCCGGGCGTGCGGCGGCGACGCGATTCCCAGCCGTCCATCCATTTTCCGCGAGTCGTGTATTTCCCCTCGACGAAAACTGGATTCGACTCCTTGAGCAGATTTTCTTTCGGAGCAAAGAAGTCGTCGTTGGCTTCGAGCACGCGGCCGCCGAGGCGTTCGGCAGCGAGATCGGCAAGTTGGGTGAAATCCTTCATTGTTTACCTCGAAGGAGGACTTTCCCGGCGGGAGCCGCGCTGAATTTTCCGCGTTCAAAAATCTTCCGGCCGCGCAGGAAAGTGGCTTCGACTATACCCATAAGGTTGCGTCCCGCATAGGGCGTCAGTTTGTGGCGATGGTAAAGCTGCCCGGGATCGACTTTGAAGCCGGCGTCCGGGTTCCAGACGACGAGATCCGCGTCGCGGCCGGGAGCGATTGTTCCCTTACGGTGACTCAAGCCAGCTAAATGCGATGGAGTCTCGCACAGCCAACTGGCAAGATGCGCGGGAGAAAAGCCGCGGCGTTTTGCTTCAGTCCACACAGCCGGAAGACTGAGCTGCAGCGACGCGATGCCGCCCCAAGCATCCATAAAATCTCCTGTTTCCTGACGTTTCATTTCCGGCGGGCATGGAGAGTGATCGGTGGCGACCATATCGAGGATGCCATCGCGTAAAGCGGCCCACAGCCGTTCCTGGTTTTCCCGTTCACGAATGGGCGGCGCA
>DASSGJ010000593.1:0-3738 GCA_035693545.1 Candidatus Acidiferrum sp. | reverse complement strand
GAGGTGGCGGCGTTTTTGCGGCACCAGTACAGCATTTCGTACACTCCTTCGAATCAAAGCCAGGATGGAAAATTCCGGAAGATCAAAGTGGAACTGGTGGCGCCGGACGGCGGGCCGCTGATCGTGAACGATCAAAAAGGCAAGAAGCAGAAGATTGTGGTGTATACGCGGGAAGGTTATGTGCCGGCAAAGGGTGGCGTGGGAGATTAGTCATTCGCTGCGCGGAGTTTTTGGAGTGCGGCGGCCCAGCCGCCGCTTTTGATACCTAGAACCTGCAGCCAATTTGTGCCTTGAGAGATTTTGCGCGCACCGTAAAAGCGAGAGCAGGGCTCCCGCACTCCAAATGAGGCACGCTTCCACTAGTAGCCACGGTGAAGATCGACCTGATTGAAGAGTTCGCGTCCTGCGAACCAGCGTTCCAATAAATCCAAGAGCAAAATTGTTTGGCGCGGCCAGAGACGGTCGCTGATGGCACTGGTGTGCGGGGTGATGAGCAGGTTGGGGGCTTTCCAAAGCGGATCGGCAGAGGGGAGGGGTTCCGGTTCGGTGACGTCGAGAGCGGCGCCGGCGATTTTTCCCTGTTGCAAAGCTGTCAGTAGAGCCGATTGATCGAGCAAAGAGCCGCGCGCGACGTTGATGAGACGCGCGGTGGGCTTCATTCGGGCGAGTTCGGATGCGCCGATCAGATGTTTCGTCTCGGTGGTTTCGGGCGCGCTGACGACCACGAGGTCGGCGTGCGGCAAAACTTCGTGAAGCGCGGTGATGGGGACGATTTTTTCGGCGAGTGCGGCATCGCCTTTGCCAGAACGCGAAACGCCCCAGACACGCATGTCGAAGGCTTTGGCGCGGCGAGCGAGTTCGTGGCCGATGGAGCCGTAACCCACAATTAACAAAACCTGGCCGTTCAGTTCGGTGAGGTGCTGCGGCTGATTCCACAGATCCTGCTGGGCCCAGCACGATTGATCCTGGTAGCGCACAGAATCCGGAAAATTCCGGGCAAGCGCAATCATTAGGCCGAGGGTGTGTTCAGCCATGGGCACAGAGAATATGCCGCTGGGATTGGTGACCAGGATGCCGGAGTCGCGGAGCTCCGGGTACATCAGCTGCGCCACACCCGCTGCGGTCGAATGAATCCATTTTAATTTTTTGGCCTCAGAGAGTTGCCTCGCGCGCAACGAGTAGCCGACGAAGATGTCCGTGTCTGGGAGTTCTTGCGGCAGGCGGTCGTAGTCCGGCAGGTGCACCACGCGCATGGCCGGCCAGCGGGTGCGAATCGCATCAGCCAGGGAAGCCGGGGGACGCCATTCGGTGAAGGGGTGCCACACGCAGATGGTGAGCTTGGTGTTTTCTGGAGCGGTGCGGGTCATTTAGGTTTTGCGCTGGACGCGGAGGTCGCGGCCGGTCATGTCGGCGGGGGCGGGTTCGCCGAGGATGCCGAGCATGGTGGGGGCGATGTCGCGGAGGGCGCCCCCGGGAGCGAGTTGCAGGGCGTCGTTTTCGGTGACGCAGAGGAACGGGACGGGATTGGTGGTGTGGTAGGTGTGCGGGCCGCCGGTTGCGGGGTCAATCATGGTTTCGGCGTTGCCGTGATCGGCAGTGATGATCCAGGCGCCGCCGCGGGGTTTCAGCGCCTGGTAGATGCGAGCGAGGCCGGCGTCCACGGCTTCGACGGCTTTGATGGCGGCTTCGAGTTTGCCGGAGTGGCCGACCATATCGGCGTTGGCGTAGTTCATGATGATGGCGTCGAACTCGGCTTTTTCGATGGCCTTCACGACGGTATCGGTGATTCCCTCGGCGGACATTTCGGGCTTCAGGTCGTAGGTGGCGACTTTCGGAGAAGGAACGAGGATACGTTCTTCGCCGGTGAAGGGTTTTTCTACGCCGCCGTTGAAGAAATAGGTGACGTGGGCGTATTTTTCGGTTTCGGCGCAGCGGAGATTTTTGTACTGCAGCTCCTGGAAAACTTGCGCGAGGATCTGTTCGAGTTTTTCGGGAGTGATGACGCACTTGAGCCAGGGCCAGTTTTTGTCGTACTTGGTCATGCCGACGTAGAAAAGATTTTTGGGGCGCTTGGGGTCGGCGAATTTGTCGAAGTCCGGCGCTTCGAGCGCGTAGGTGATCTGGCGGGCGCGGTCGGCGCGGAAATTGTAGAAGATGACCGCGTCGTCGTCGCGAATCAGGCCGACGGGCGATGCGGCGGGGCCAATGCCGCGAGTGATCACGACGGGCTTGACGAATTCGTCGGTGACGCCCTGTTCGTAGCTTTGTTGGAGCGCAGCGACGGGATCGCCGGATTTAGTTTCGGCTTCGCCGTGGACGAGGGCTCGGTAGGCGAGTTCGACGCGCTCCCAGCGGTTGTCGCGGTCCATCGCGTAATAGCGGCCGACGAGCGTGGCGATTTCGCCGACGCCCAATTCGCGCATTTTCTGCTGGAGCTGGCGGACGAAGTCGCGGCCGCTGTTGGGCGGGGTGTCGCGGCCATCCATGAAGCAGTGGACGAAAACTTTTTCAACTTTCGACTGCTTGGCCATTTCGAGGAGCGCGAAGAGGTGGTTGATGTGCGAATGCACTCCGCCGTCGCTGAGCAGGCCGAGGAAATGGAGCTGGCGCTGGCGGCCGCGCTCCATGGCCTGTTGGAAGAGCGGAACCTGATCGAGTTGTTTGTTGGCGATGAGAAGATCGATGCGGGTGATGTCCATGTGCACGACGCGGCCGGCGCCGATGTTGAGGTGGCCGACTTCGCTGTTGCCCATCTGGCCTTCGGGGAGGCCGACGGCGGGGCCGGAGGTATGGATGAGCGTGTTGGGAAATTTGCGGAGGAGTTCGTCGTAGGTGGGTTTGCGCGCGAGGGCGATGGCGTTGCCTTTGGTTTCGGCGCGGTGGCCCCAGCCATCGAGGACGGTGAGTACAAGAGGTTTCGGTCGTTTTGCCATTCTGATCCAATCATGCCTTAAAGTTTTAAAGAGTTCGTATCATTGGACACGAGGGCTAAGCGCTGATTTCAGACACTGAGGCGGCTCGACACAGATTACGTTGACGACATGGTCTTCGCAAATGACTTCGTAATGTAGCAGTCTACCTGGATATTCGTTCGTGGCTTGAGTAGTCTCTATTACAAATCGCAGCAACCTAGAGACGCTATAAGTTCGCGCTAGTTTCCCCTGGTAGATTTCGCCTGCATCCGCAGGCATCCCGAAAGATTCGTTGAGCACTTGGTAGAGAACGTAGTTATTCCAATCGATTTGGAAGGTGGCGCAGGAATCGTCGATCTCCACTGGGAACCCTTCTCCCAAATCTGCTCCGTCGATGTTGATAGGCACGGGAAATTTAGAGGTCTTGCCTTCGCGAATGATGAGCCGCAAGCAATTCACCTTCGGCTCATAAATCTTTGTCAGAAAAAGATGACTGGAGGAATTGAGTTCATCGAAGGGAAACAGCGAATTCTTCGATCCCAAATCAACGCCCAAGGCTAAACTCCCGGAGGGCGGCGAGGAGGCGGTCGACTTCTTCGGCTGTGTTGTAGTGGACCAGGCCGATGCGGAGCATGCCTCCTTGGGATTCGACGCCGAGGCGTTCGCTGAGATTGAGAGCGTAGTAGTTGCCGTCCCAGGTGAAGATGCCGCGTTCGCCGAGGAACGTGGCGATGGCGGTGGGATGGTGATTGCCGATGCGCAGGGAGAGCGTGGAGCAACGCTCGGCGGAGCGCGTCGGGTCGGTGATGCCGTAAACGCGGGCGCC
>DASSGJ010000592.1:0-2786 GCA_035693545.1 Candidatus Acidiferrum sp. | reverse complement strand
TGATTGGAGGCAGCCTGGCAGGCGTGTTGTTGCGGGTGATTGGCTTTTGACGAAGGGCAGGAGGAGAGACACCGACAAGATTTTCCGTGGAGCTCAAATCGCGCTACAATTTGCTTCTGCATCCCTCATACTTAGGTTGTGGGTACGATAGCCTCGCGCTGACGCGAGCAGGAGCTCCACGATGCCACAAAATGTTGCCGCCGGGCGGATTAGTATCACGGATTGGGTGGCCGGCCTCGCCGCCATTCCGGAAAAGGATTTTACTCTTCACACCGTCCAGGATTACGTCATCCAGCACCCCGTTGATCCGGCAAGCCTCGAAACCTACATGTTCTTTTCCAAGGGAAGTTACACCCGCAACCTGATTTTCAAGAATTCCTTGTTCGAATGCATGACTTTGTGCTGGGAAGTCGGCCAGCACAGCCGCATCCATAACCATCGCGACCAGAACTGCTGGATGTCGGCGCCCATCGGCCGGCTGCACGTTTGCAACTACCGGGTGGAAAAACAGAATGCCGCGACCGGAGACTGCACAATTACTCCCACGGATATTTACCAGCTGGATGCTTCGCATCCGACTTTCGTGAACCCGATGGAGCCGGTGCACGAGGTCGTGAATTTAGCGGAATTCAACCAACGCGCCGTCAGCGTCCATATTTACTCCAAGCCCTTCGACAGCTGCGAAGTGTATTACCGCGAGAAGAACAAATATGCGGATGTGCCGCTTTTCTATACCAGCGAATACGGCAAGCTGAACCCTGGCGAAAAGCTGGTTTAGAAGTTCCCCGGGTCCTCATAACTGTCTTCACCGCCTTTTGGCCACTGCGTCCAGCACCAAACCGCGAAACTTCTTGACACGCACAAACTGTGGGACTACGTTTGCACACAACCCATAGGTTGGAACCCCTACCGCTCGGCAGGTCCCAAAGGTCCCAAGGCAAAAAAAAACAGGAGGAGCTTATGAGTCTGCGGCTTCTTGCATCACGGCCTATTCAGGACCGGCAACAGCTGGTTCGGCAAAAAAATCTTTCAGGAAGATCGTTTGGGCACGCTCATTTCTGGGAGCGCGCGGCAAGATCGCGGCGTGGATTTATTCAAGCCGGCGCAGCACTGGCTGCGGGGCTGGCAGTTGCTCCTGTGCTCAGGGGTTCGGCGCCTAAACCCCTGCCAAAGCCGATTCCCGGCGGGCTGGATCTTCTGGGGAACGGCAACATTTTTCACGTGTACCTGCCCGGAACTGCGCCGGAGCTCTCGACCATCGGGGACTTCAACGGTGTCCTGGGAGCAACCGAGATCCTCGGCAGCTGGTCGGGCGGCGGAGTTACGCCTCCCCCGGACACGCCGCTGGTTTTTGATGCGGACGTACGGTTCATGGCCGGCGAATACATCGGAAGGGATGGAGGGAATCATCAGGGTACGTTTGCGTTCGTTTGAATCGACCTCTACGTGGGGCGGCCTGCCCCCGACTTCAGCAATCAGGTGCACGACTTTGATCCGGGATTGGATAACGGTTTGTTCTGGACGCTGCCGGTCAATAATAACAGCGTAAAAGTTGACCCAGGGTCCGGACGGGCATCGTTGATTGTGAACGACCTGGATATGGAAGATTACTTTAATATCGTCAACGCGTTGACCGATGGCTCGTCAAACGAAGCGGCGGTGTCCTTTGCGGTTCAATGGGCGACTGGAATGAAGCACTTCAAAGTACGCGATGAAGCCACCGGGATGGCGGGAGAGTTCATCCGGAATACGGCGACGATGGCGTGGTCCGTTGAAAGTGCGGGACAGACGTATGTTTCGGGGCCCGCGGAGACTTCTTCAAGCGTTTCCGCTCAAATCGGCCACGAGCGAAATGGCGTTTTCTTCCCGCAGTAGGCGACTGACAGGGCCGCTGGTGCGCGGTAGAGACCTGGGGCATTCCGCTGAAGGATTGTTTTTATTCCTTCAGAGAAACCGGGTCGGACATGTTCTTGGGCGACTGTTTATTCAAGATGGAAATCAGTTCGCGTCCCGAAGCGGGCACACCGACTTTACCCTGGCGGACGATCTCTTTGGCGCTGAGTTCCCGGCCGTAGAGCTTTTTATTTGCGCTTCCATCGGAGCGGAGCGTGGAGCCTTCGAGCGAAATGCCGGCGAACAGGCCACGCGAGCGGGAGTAGGAGAGAACCTCGGCTCGCATCACGATGTCGGTGTCGGCGGCCGCGGTGCGACCCTTGGGGCCGGCGGCGGCGGAGGCGTCCGCACCGAGCTTGACCTTACTGCTGAGGATGGAGTTTGCGCCTTTGGGATTCATCACCAGCAGGACGAAGTCCGTGGCCTGGCCGCCAATCTGTAAGCCGACGTTGGCGCCTTCGAGAGCAAAAAGGGCCGGGGCGCTCCAACGTCCCGTAAAATGCGCGCCGGTACGGCAGGTGATGGCCCCGCGGCCGAAGTCCCCGCCCACTCCAAAGGCAAGCTTCAGGACCGAAGGAATCACGATCACGCATTCCGCCTTGTTCAGGAGATCCTTGGGAATTCCATCGGGTATGTCCATGATTTCTTTGAAGACCTGTCCACAGGCTTCGAGACGTTTTTGTTCCCTGGATTCTTCCGTCGAAAAAACGGGAAACGCCAGCAAAAGCGCGGCGGCCAATGCACCAGTTTTTTTCATGGTATGACCTCTCAGCATCATTGTCCGCGCAAATCGGTCTGGATAACAACTGCTCCCGTGAATATTGTTTCAGAATTGAAACGGAAGTGGAAATAGCCGCTTGAGGAGGGCCTGCGACGTTTTCAACGGGTCAGGT
>DASSGJ010000591.1:0-2871 GCA_035693545.1 Candidatus Acidiferrum sp. | reverse complement strand
TACCCTGAACACCACATTCATCAGCGAACGCGAAGACTTCTCCACCGGGCAGGTATAAAACCCGCCGCTGGCTTCGATCCTGTCATAGAGCAGCTTGGCCTTCGCTTCGTTGCGTTTCTGGATTCCGGTGAGGCCGCCTTCAGAGGCGATCCATTCGGTGACCAGGCTCAGGATGTAAATCGCAAACGTCGGCGGCGTGTGGTACAGCGACCTTTCCTTGATGTGCGTGCGGTATTGCAGCAGCGTGGGCAGATTCTTGTCGGCGCGCTCGGCCAGATCCTTGCGCACGATCACCAGCGTGACGCCGCTGGGCCCCAGATTTTTCTGCGCTCCGGCGAAGATCAGGCCGAACTTCGCCACGTCCACCGGGCGCGAAGCGATGTCCGAAGACATGTCCGCCACCAGCGGCGCCGCGGAGGCGGGCAGCGCGTGATACTGCGTGCCTTCGATGGTGTTGTTGGTGCAAATATGCGTGTAGGAAGCGTCGGGGGAAAGTTTGATTTCGTCGGCGTGGGGCACGCGAGTGAACTTCGCGGCTTCGGTGGACGCGGCGATGTTGTGCAGGACGCCCTTCTTGAGTTCGGAGATCGCTTTCGCCGTCCACGTGCCGGTGTGCAGCACATCCACCGGCTTGCCGGGCAGCGCCAGGTTCATCGGCGCCATGGTGAACTGCATGCTGCCGCCGCCTTGTACGAAAATCACCGCGTAGTCTTCGGGGATCGCCAGCAGCTTGCGCAGGTTCTGTTCGGCGGCGTTGTTGATGGCTTCAAACTCGGGGGAGCGGTGGGAAAGCTCCATCACAGACATGCCGGTGCCGCGGTAATCGAGCAGCTCTTCGCGGATGCGCTCCAGCACAGGAAGCGGCAGCGCCGCAGGCCCGGCATTGAAATTGAAAGCGCGCTTGGCAGCGCGGGCGGAAGTAGTGGTCGTGCTCACGGTAGGGTGGCCTTTCGGTTGAAGTTTGCGGCGCGTCCGAAGCGGGAAGGGCCGAGCGGACATCGCTCGGTAATCGAGTGGTCCACTTCATAGAATAGCAGAAGCAAGTGACTTGTGATTGCTAACGGGTGACGGGTGAAGAACCACTATGGCCCGTGCCCTTTCAGAAGAGGTTCGGCTGATGCAGCTAGCACCATCCAGCTACAGGCGAATCAAGTATTCTAGTTAGTGTACGTAACAATAATAGAATATACACATATGTTATATTGTCGCGAATGGAAAGCCCGCGCTCGTTCCCGGACGGGCTCCGCCCGGTGGCGGCGTGGCTATGGCCCTTACCAAACGCATCATTTGCCTGTCGAACTCCAGAAAATTGATGGGCACATGTGTCGCTGGAAAGGAGCCCACCGAGGAAAACTTTGGTTCTTGGGTGCGGCCTGTGAGTCATCGCCCGAAACAGGAAGTCTCTCTCTATGAACGGCAATATGTGGATGGGAACGATGTCAGTCTTTTGGATATCATCGATATCGCTGTCCGGTTTCCCTGCCCAGCGTCGCACCAGACCGAAAACTGGTTACTTGATCCCAAGCTAAGATGGGTGCTCCTCGGGCGTGTTCGGTGGAACGACTTGTTTCTGTTTGAAGACAGGCCCCGCATCCTCTGGATCAATGGTCCAAGAACACTCTACGGGTTGAATGACAGAGTAAGGCTCTCCAAATGCAGGAGCCTGAGGGGGTCGCTCTATCTGCTGTACATCAAGAACCTCCGATTGCACGTGTTCGCGCCGGGAACAGGTTTCGGCAAAGCTTGGCTCCGGGTTCACGCGGAATTTACTTACGCAGGAATCAACTATAGGATGTGGACAACGGACCCGGTAATTGAAGCGAGATATAAGGATAGAGGAGTGGGCATCTACAGCGTTGGGGAATGCTTTGTTACCGTCAGTTTGAGCGAAGGGCATGACGATGGATACTGCTATAAGCTGGTCGCGGCGGTTATGACGCCTGACACAGAAGGCTCGAAGAGATGAGCGAACTGGAAGTATTCACGATTGGGCACTCGAATCACACGTTCGAGAAGTTCCAGGGACTTCTGCAGTCACACAGCATTACGGCGCTGGCGGATGTGCGGTCGGCTCCATACAGTCGTTCGAATCCTGATTTTAATCGCGAATTTTTGAGAACGAAGTTGGGGGAGTGCGGCGTCGCCTACGTGTTTCTGGGACGAGAATTGGGGGCGCGGCCGGAAGGGGCGCAGTTCTACCAGCAGGGCCGGGTGCAATACCGTGTGCTGGCGGAATCACCGCTGTTTCGGACGGGGCTTGATCGTGTGCTAAGCGGCGCGCAAACCCAGCGGCTTGCTTTGCTGTGCGCCGAGAAAGAGCCGTTGGAGTGCCACCGGACTCTGTTGGTGTCCCGGGAACTGGTTGGGCTGGGCGCCACCGTTATTCATATCCATGCGGATGGCAGATTGGAAGCCCATGGGGATGCCATGAGCCGCCTGCTGAAAATTCATGGGCTGCCCGAGGAAGATCTGTTCCGCGGAAGGGAACAGATGATTGCCGATGCCTGCGCAATGCAGGAAGAGCGGATCGCCTACGTAAACGAGGAACTGCGCCAAGAAGCGCCAAGATGAGAATTTTCACCATCGGATTCACCAAGAAATCCGCGGAAACATTTTTTTCGCTTTTATCCGGTTCGGGCGCGAAGCGTCTTGTGGACGTGCGGTTGAACAACGTCTCCCAGCTTGCGGGTTTTGCCAAAAAAGATGACCTGAAATATTTTCTGCGCGCGATTTGTGCTATGGACTATGTCCACCTGCCGGAATTGGCACCGACCCAGGCCATGCTGGACGCTTATAAGAAAGAAAAAGGAGATTGGACTGCGTACGAAGTCCAGTTTCTGGACCTGATGAAGTCGCGCGAGATTGAGAAAT
>DASSGJ010000590.1:0-13186 GCA_035693545.1 Candidatus Acidiferrum sp. | reverse complement strand
GGGCAAAGCCCCGCGATGATTCGCGTGTTCGAAGCCATTCAAACTGTCGGCCCCACGGATGCGACTGTTCTGATCACCGGTGAAAGCGGGACCGGAAAAGAACTCTGCGCTCGCGCGATTCACGCGGCCAGCCCGCGCCACTACAATCCGCTCGTCGTGATTCACTGCGGCGCGCTGGCGGAAACGCTGCTCGAGAGCGAACTCTTCGGCCACGAAAAGGGCGCATTCACCGGCGCGCAGTACCGCAAAAAGGGCAGCTTCGAAGTTGCCGATGGCGGCACGGTCTTTCTCGATGAAATTGGCGACATCAGCCTGAAAACACAAAGTGACCTGCTTCGCGTCCTCCAGGAACACGAAATCACCCGTGTTGGCAGTTCGCATCCCATCAAAGTTGATTTTCGCTGCATCGCCGCCACCAACAAAGATCTCCACCAGTTGGTCGAGGAGGGCAGGTTCCGCCCGGACCTTTTCTACCGTCTGAATGTTTTCCCGCTGCACCTTCCCCCGCTGCGCGATCGCAAGGGCGAAATACCAATTCTCGTCGACCACTTTGTGCGAAAATTTGCCGCTTCGATGAATAAAAAGATCGTCCGTGTTTCACCGGCGGCGATGGCGTTGCTGGACCGTTACCAGTGGCCCGGAAACATTCGTGAACTGGAAAATGCCATCGAGCGCGCTATGGTGGTCGGCCAGGAACCTGAACTTCGCGAACAGGACTTTGCCCTGCGCATGCCAGTGCCTGAACACACGCCCCGGACTCTTGAAGATATGGAAAAAATCCATATTCTCTCCGTCCTCGAGGAGTGCAAAGGGAATCAGACCGTGGCCGCAGAGGTGCTCGATATCGATCGCGTGACCCTGCACAATAAGCTGAAAAAATATGGCTGGAAACGAGTGACGGCGGATGCCTTGTGAAACGCATTCAGTTATTGCCGATGGGTTCCGTGGACCCGGAGCTCCTCTCTGATCTCGCTACGGGGCTGGTCCGCGAATTCGCGATTCCGTGCGAACTTCTGACGCCCATCGCCGAGCCCGCCTATGCGTTCAACGTCACGCGGCAGCAGTATTCGTCCACGGAGATACTCGCGTCCCTGGCCCAGCGAAATACCCCGGACACCTGGCGCATCCTCGCTCTGACCACTCTCGATCTCTACATCCCGATTCTGACGTTTGTGTTTGGAGAAGCGCAGCTTGGCGGAACTTCGGCGGTGGTGTCGCTGCACCGGTTGCGCGAAGAATTCTACGGACTTCCACCGAATATATTTCTATTGCGCGACCGCCTGTTGAAAGAGTGCGTCCATGAACTGGGCCACACCCTCAATCTCTCCCATTGTGAAGATTACCAGTGCGCGATGTCCCGCTCGCACGGCGTCGAATGGATTGACTTGAAGAGCGCCCGTTTTTGCAGGCGCTGCCACGCGGCCGTTCCCTCGCGTGCGTCTCTGAAAATCCAGAACGTCAGCCCGCCGCTTCCAAGCTCAAAAATACACTAGTCTTCTGCTTACGCCGCGACCTCGTCGCGCGCCTTCTTCCGCGGCGCGATGCTTCTTACCACCACATAGAGCATCGGAATAAATAAAAGGTTCAAGCTTGTCGCGGCAATCATGCCGCCAAACACGGTCGTTCCAACGGAGACGCGTCCTGCCGCGCCTGCGCCGGTTGCGGCCATCAGCGGCACCACGCCCAGAATAAACGCCAGGGAAGTCATCAGAATCGGCCGCAGGCGAATGCGGGCCGCTTCAATTGCCGCGTCAATCGTGCTCAGGCCATCGTCCTGGAGTTGCTCCGCGAACTCCACAATCAAAATCGCGTTCTTGCTGGAAAGTCCGATCAGCATCACCAGTCCAATTTGTGCGTACACATCGTTGCTCAGCCCGCGCAGAGCAATCGCACCCAGTGCGCCTAGCAATGCCACTGGAACACCGAGCAAAATAATGAATGGCAGTACGTAGCTCTCATACTGCGCCGCAAGCGTCAGGTAGACGAACACAATCCCCAGCCCGAACAGGATCATTGCCTTTCCGCCTGATTCAATCTCCTCCAGGGAAAGCCCGCTCCATTCGAAACTCATCCCCCGCGGCAGCTTCTTTTTCGCCAGCGCTTCCATCTCCGTCAACCCTTGGCCGGAACTCAGGCCGGGGGCCGCCGAGCCGTCAATTTCCGCGGCGCGGAACAAATTGTAATGGGAGATCACCTGCGGATTCTCCGTCTGCTCAATCTGCACCACGTTGTCCAGCGGGATCATCTTCCCGGAATCCGACCGCAGGTAATAACTGCGCATGTCCTTGGACTCCGAGCGGAAGTGCTGGTCGGCCTGGACATACACGCGATAAGAGCGGTTATTGAAATCGAAGTCGTTCACGTACACGGAGCCCATGAACACTTCGAGCGCGTCTGTTATCTGGCTGAAGGGAATCTGCAGGCTCTTGGCTTTTTCCCGATCAATCTTGACCAGCACCTGGGGATCATTTGCGGTGAAGCTGGTAAAGAGCCCGGTAAGTTTCCCGCTCTGATTGCCCGCAGCGGACAACTGGTTCGCCGTGTCGGCCAGCGTTTGCAGCGTGTTTCTTCCCAGGTCCTCCAGCTCAAACGTAAATCCGCCGAACTGCCCCAACCCCTGCACAGAAGGCGGATTGAAAGGGATCACCAGGCCACCGGGAATTGCCGCCAATTGCGCCCGCATTTTCTCTACAACCGCAGGCCCGCTGTGCTGGCTGCCTTTGCGATCTTTGAAGTCCGCCAGGTTCAGAAAAACCATGCCCCGGTTGGAAGCGTTTCCGGTAAAGCTGAAGCCTACGATGGTAAACGCGCCGGTGACCTCCGGGATATGCGAAACGGACTCTTCCACTTTCGCGCAAATCTCCTGCGTGTAAGCAAGCGAAGCACCTTGCGGCGCCTGCACGATGACCATCAGGTAGCCCTGATCGTCCTCGGGTATGAAGCCCCGCGGGATCCGCAGGTACAGAAAAATCGCCCCGGCCAGGACGACAAGGAAAGCCAACAAGGCTGGAACCCGGTTTTCCGCCACGCGCCTTACTGTCCCTTGATATAACGTTGCGCCCGCGTCAAACACCCGGTTAAACCAGCGAAAGAACACCCACTGCGCTCGCTCCCGGTGGTGCCCCAGGAAAATGGCCGAAAGCGCTGGTGTCAGCGTCAGGGCGTTAAAGGCAGAGATGGAAACCGAAAACGCGATGGTCAGCGCGAACTGCCGGAACAGAATGCCTGTTGTACCCGGAAACAAAGCGACCGGCACAAACACGGCCACCAGCACCAAAGAAGTCGCCACCACCGCCCCCGCCACCTCCTTCATGGCCACGCTGGCTGCGTTGTGCGGCTCGGAGATGCCCTCCATGATGTGCCGCTCGACGTTTTCGATGACCACAATCGCGTCATCCACAACCAAGCCCGTTGCCAGCGTGATGCCGAAGAGCGTGAGGGTGTTGATGGAAAATCCCAGAAGTTTGACAAAGATGAAGGTTCCGATGAGTGAGACAGGAATGGTGATCGCCGGGATGAACGTGCTGCGCCAATCCTGCAGGAAAATATAGATCACCAGCACGACCAGGAAGATTGCCTGCAGCAGGGTGATGAGCACGTCTCGGATCGACTCCGAGATTACCTCCGTGGTGTCAAACGCCACCGCGTACTTTAATCCCGGCGGAAAATTTTTCGAAAGCCGCAGCAACTCTTCCTTCGCCGCGCGATCCACATCCAGCGCGTTGGCGCCGGGAAGTTGCGTCACCGCTACGCCCACCGCGTCATGGCCGTTGAATCGCAGGATCGAGCTGTAATCCTCCGCGCCCAATTCCGCGCGTCCGACGTCCTTTACGCGCACCAGCGTGCCGTCCGTGCCCGTTTTCAGCACGATGTTTTCAAATTCCTTGGGGTCGGTAAGTCGCCCGATCGCCCGCACGCTGATTTGATAGGACTGCTGCTGATTGGATGGCGGCTGGCCAAGTTGTCCCGCAGCCACCTGAACGTTTTGCTCGTTCAAGGCGTTCAGCACGGTGGTGGCGGTCAAGCCTCGCTGGCCCAGCCGGGTGGGATCGAGCCACAGCCGCATCGCGTACTTGCGCTCCCCGAAGATCTGCACGTCCCCGACGCCTTTGACGCGTTTCAACGAGTCCCGCACATACACGTCCAGATAATTGCTCAGAAACAGGCTGTCGTATTGCCCGTTCTCTGAATAAACGCCGGCGCCAAAGACGAATCCGGAAGTCTGCTTGGTGATGATAATGCCGGTATTTTTCACTGCATTGGGAAGGCGCCCCAGCGCCTGGTTCACGCGGTTCTGCACGTCCACCGATGCTAGGTCCACGTCTCGGGTCACGTCGAAGACGACGGTGATGTTGCTCGAGCCGTCGTTCCCGCTCGACGAAGTGATGTACTTCATTCCCGGCACGCCGTTGATAGCTTGCTCCAGCGGAATCGTGACCGCCGATTCCACCGTCTGCGCGTTCGCGCCAATGTAAAAGCTGGAAACCACTACCTGTGGCGGAGCCAGGTCGGGGAACTGCGCAATCGGCAAAGTCGGAATAGCAATCGCGCCGCCCAGTACGATCAGGATTGCGCAAACGGTCGCAAACACCGGCCGCCGGATGAAGAAATCGACAAACAAGTCTGTTTCTCTCTCTTCTTACGTAGAGTTGATTGCTAGCCGCACTTTGCAGAAACTGGACAAGGTGTCATTCCGAACTCGCGCTGTTTGCGAGTCAGAAATCTGCTTTTTCTTGGTATTACTTTCCGGTCTTGGGTGTGTTCTCCGTCTTCGGCATAGAGGATTGTATTTGTTCTTTCACCGGCGCTCCGTCCTGCAGAAATTGCGTGCCCGAAACGATCAGATGCTCGCCCGGCTTCAGGCCGTCGAGAACCGCGTAGTCGTTGCCGAAGATTTCTCCCACCTTTACCACGTGCTGCCGCGCAAACGTACCCTTCGGTTCTTTCTCGGCCACGAACACAAAAAACTGTCCATTGATTCGTGTGACGGCCAGCACCGGCACGACCGCTCCGGAGGCGTTGCCCCACACCACCTGCGCGCGCACTTGCTGCGCAATCCGCAGATTCGCTTTCGCGTTTGGCACCGCGGCCTTCGCCAGCACCGTTTGCGTGTCCGGATCCACTTGCGGCGAAATAAACGTGATTTGCGTTGTCGTGCGCGCGTTTCCCGCCTCATCCAGCAGCTTCACCGGCAGCCCAAGCCGCAGATCTTTGCCACGTGCAGCGGGAATGTAGAGATAAGCTTCCAGCGCCCCCGGCTCGTCCACCGTCGTAAGCAGCGTGGAAACAATCACGCGGTCCCCGACGCGCACCGGAATATCGCCCACGATGCCGTCCATCGGCGAGCTCACTTTGTAATACCGCAACTCCACCTTTTGCTGCTCCACCTGGTGTTCCAGCGATTTCAGCTGCGCCACCGCGGTGTCGTAATTCGTCTGTGCGTTGTCCAAGTCCGCTTTCGCGATCACCCCTGCTTCCGCCAGTTTTTTCGCGCGTTCCAGGTTCACGCGAGCCAGATTCACATTTGATTCCTGCGCCAGGCGCGCCGCATCCTGGCTGTTCACGGTAGCTTCCTGCTTCAGCGGGTCGATCTGAAGAAGCGCTGCGCCGGCAGCCACATGGTCGCCCGACTTCACAAAAATCCTCGTGATATACCCTTCCACCTGAGGGTTTATCGTTGCCGAATGGCGCGACTTCAACAGGGCCAGGTATTCCGTTGTCTCTGCAATCGGCTTCGATTCCACCAGTTGTACCTCTACAGGGATCGCCGCTTCCGGCCCGCCTTCGCCGCTCGCACTGACCGACGCCGGCTTCGCCCCGCATCCAGCCACCACCAGCGCCGCCAGACAGGCCAGTGCCAGGCAGTCTACGGATACCCGATATCTTGTCAGTTTTGCTGTATCGAGAGTCATCTGCTCACACGGGCGCCGGCTGCGCCAATATTCATTTTACGTCATCGAAGCTGGAACCGAAACGCCTAACCGCACTACTATTAGACGCATTGGACGCGCCAAAATTACATTTGTAAGGCGAACTTAAGAAAGGAACTACCGCTCAGGAAGAGGCCTAATACATATCCGTCGGGTCAATCTTCTTGCCGGAAAGACCCAACTGCAGAACCTCGATGTTCTCCGGGCGGTCAAACACCTTCCCGGGAAACATTCTCTTGACGATCACCCGGAACCCGCCGAACGCGATTCCGATGCCCGTTGCCACTCCCAGGAACAATCCCGTGAACAGAAATATCTTGTACATGATCAGCAGAATCGGCGGCTCAGTCGCCTTTTGTCCCCGCTCGTTCCAGGTCACCTGCGTTTCGTAGTTCACCGCATCCCGCATCGCCCGCGCATATTCCGGCGAGGATGCCGCAAACACCATCGAAAGCAGCGAGGCCTTGCGCTCCACGTTCACACCGGCACTCTTCGCTGCGCCGGGCAACGCCTGTTCCAGGTGATGGAGATGTTGCTCCGCAAGCTGTGGCGTCGGATATGCCAGCAGCACCAGCACACCACTCCCGTGCGCGCCGTGATAATTGGCCAGCATCGCTTCCGCACCGTTCTGGAAGCCCACAGCTGCAGTCAGTTCCTGAGATGGTTCCTGCCCCAGCGAACTCATCGCCGCGCAGAATCCTTCGGGCCCAAGGGCATATTTCTCCGATCCAAACGTTCGCCCGCGCTCGGGCAGGAAATTCCTCATAGGTGGAAGCGGCGTCAAATCCGCTTTTGCCTGAAGCCCAGTCACCAACTCCTGCAACCCAACCGCTTTCGCGTTGGGAGAAATCTCTGCCTGGACCACAATGTTTCCGACCAGGAAACGCGCGTCGTGCTCTCCGCCCGCGGAATCCGCGCCCAGCCCGGAATTCTTCATCCCCGGGGCGAGCAAAAACGTGTACAGCTCAAATGCACTGCTCGGGTCGCGCAACACAAATGCACGCAGCGTCACTTCGTCAGTGCCGGTCCTGTACGTCCGCTGCTCAATCTTGCTGAGTCCCGCTTCCGCCAGCACCCGTTCGCCGTTGGGCCATTTTGTCCAAGTTGCTCCCAGGTCCCGTGGCTGCAGTGTCTTCGCAGGAGCTTCCGCCTGCCAGGGTCCGAATTGACTGGGAAGAAGAGGAGCGTCCGCCGCAGCGCCGAGAGCGCATAGTACGCCGGCCAGCACGCAACCGAGGATGGTTCTGTACATACCTGTCAGTATATTAGACGCCGGGAACTTATTCTTGGTTCCTTGACTGTTCTACCGCCGCTGCCCGGGCAGGGCGCCCTGGCTTGGCCGTGCCGTTCATCGCCACGCTGTTCAGGCTCTGCAGGTAGTCCGAAACACCCTGGTACAGCCCTTCCGCTACCCGTTGCCGGTATTCCGGCTTCTTCAACAACTGCTCGTCGGCAGGATTGCTCAGGAAGGAAATCTCCGTCAGGATCGAAGGCATATCCGCGCCAATCAGCACCACAAACGGCGCCTTGCGTACGCCGCGGTTTTTCACCGGCTTGGTCGCCTTCTGGATGCGCTTCGAAAGCGAATCCTGCACGTCCTCGGCAAGCTCGCGCGACTCGTCGATTTTCTCGGTCCGGGCGATCTTTTTCACCACTTCTTCCAGGTCGTGAATGCCTTGCTGCGAGACGGCGTTCTCACGCGCCGCCACTGCCATCGCTTCCGGCGAGCCCTTCATGTTCAGGTAGTAGGTCTCGATGCCGCGCGCGGCGTGGTCCGGGCTTGAGTTCGCATGGATGGAGATAAACAGATCCGCTCTCGCTTCGTTGGCGATGCGCGTGCGATCTTCCAGTGGAATAAACGTGTCATCTGATCGTGTGAACACAATGTCTGCGCCGGGCAATTTCTGCTGGATGATTTTTCCCAGGCGCAACGCCACGTCCAGGCACAGATCCTTTTCCATCAGCCCAGTCGGCCCGATTGTTCCGGTGTCGTGCCCGCCATGCCCCGCGTCAATCACGATGCGGCCGATCTTCAGTCCCAAGGCGCGGGTCAAGGTGGATTGCCCATCGCGCGTCGGGACGGGCGCGGCGCTCGGGGGCTGAACCAGATCCGGCTTCGAGCCAGACTTGCCGCGCGCGGTATTCAGCACCTTGACCGGCGAAGGGATGGGTTTCGGAGCGGCCGGGGCCGGTGCGGATTCCGCAGTAGGGCCAATTGGTGGTGGATTATCGCTGTCCACAGGAGCGTTCGCCGCGATTATTTCCGCGTCTGTCGCGTTGCTGGATCTCTCCGCGCTGGAACTCTTCTGGGCAGGCGGTGTGGCCTTGGCCGATTGCACGGGTGCGCCGCTCGAGCCAGCCGTTCCGTAAAGCTCAATCACCAGCCGGGAAGGCTTCTTCATCAGCGAAGCCGAGTAATCCCGCACTCCGCTCACATCCAGCACCACGCGCACCACGCCGCCCTGGTTCTGCGCCACGCGCACTTGTGTCAACAGGTCGCCGCTCACGCGAATCTTGTTTCTTACCAACGCAGGGGAAATCCGCGCTGCGCGCAAATCGAAATAAATCCGGTCGGGATTTGCGATGCGCCCGGAAACATATTGCACTGCGTCTTCCAGGTCGATCACCACTTCCGTTCCTTCGGGTGTCAGCGTGCACCGGATATGCTGGACGCTCGGAACCGCCACCGACTTCGGCTTCTCGCCGCCGCTTGAGCCGCCCGAGGTCCGCGCAACCGGTTGCACGGTTTCTTCTTTTGGAGTTCTCGCGGGCGAAACCGTGGCTGCCGGGGCAGGCTGCGTGGATTTCGCCTCCATCTGCCCCGTTTCCGCGTTTCTCAAGAGGGCCAATTCCGCCAGCGCTTCCTGTACTTCCCGCTTATGCGCCGAATGCCGGTACTTCTTCTGGAAATCCTGATAGGTCTTTGTTGCCCCCGCCGGATCGCCCAGCTGATCCTTCTGCAGTTGCGCCATCCTCAGCATCGCATCCGGCACAAACTTGCTGGTCGGGTATTCGCGAATCAGGAATTGGTAAGCTTCGGCCGCTGCCTGATAGTAGCTGCGCCCGAACCGGTCGCCCATTTCCGTGTTCAATTCACCCACGGCCACCGTCGCGTCCGCCACTTCCATCGCATGTGGGGTAATCAGATAAACGCGCTGGTAGGTAGTGACGACGCGCTTGTAGTCCGCCAGGGTTCGCTTTTCTGGAGCCTTTTCATTCAGCGCCGCGCGCATCTCCTGCGCCCGCGCAAATTGCGCGCTCGCGGCTTCGCGCTTCGCGGCCGTATTGGTGTTCGCAGCAGCCCCAGGGCAGGGAATTACCCAGGCTGCCAGCAGCACAATACCCAGCGAAACGCCGGCGAAACTCTTGTGGAAATCTTTCCGCCCCAAACGCATACTTCCCCGGTCTTTCCCCCAACTTGGCCCAACTACTACTCTCTACTACTAACCCCAATTACCGAAATTTGATGCGCGCCTTTACTCGTTCGTAAAAATGATCCGCCCGTTTGCATCCACTTGCCGGTGAATCCGGTTTGACCGCGTATACGCCTCATCCATGCGTCCCGACCCGGGCCGGTAATACGCGTCCTGCACCTTTCGCACGTAACTCTGCGTCTCCTGAAACGAAGGCACGCCATGCGCGCGATCCACGGCGCCCTCACCAGCATTGTACGCCGCCAGCGCCAGATCCAGGTTGCCTCGATACCTTTCCAGCAACGTCTTCAGGTACTTCACCCCGGCATCCACGTTCTGCTTGGGGCTATATACGTCATTCACTCCAAAGCGCATCGCAGTCGACGGGATCAGTTGCATCAATCCCACCGCTCCCTTGTGCGACCTCGCCGCTGGATTCCAATTCGATTCCGTTTCGATCACCGCGCGCACCAGCGCCGGGTCCACCTTGTGCCGTTCGGCAGCTTCCCTCACAAGTTTTTCCGCGCCATCGCGATCCAAAAACATCGCCGGCCGGTCCGTGCCCGTGAAGGAAATCTCGCTTTGCAAATAGATCGACCGCTTCGCCGGTTGCCGTGCCGACAGCTTCGCGATCACCGGCGGCTCTGCATTCACGAACACCGGCCGCCCATCCGTGGTCGTTTGGGTCATGATCTGTGCCTTAACGGGCCGGGGAGCGCCCAACACGCCGCTGAATACCAAAGAAAGCACCAGGACATTCCTCAGGTTTAGGATTGTATGTAGGCCGTTCATGCGCCTTGGGGAAGGCATAGGTAGTCAAATCCGTTGCGCGGAGCTAGCTGCCTCAGGTGGGGCCGTAAGACACCGCGTAGTGCGACTGCGAAGCTCCACCCTTCTAACAAGTGTAGCCGAATGCTGCACTTGCGAGGCAACGCTTCTGACGCTGCCTTATATTATAGCAAGGGTTCCAGCAGGCCAGGGACACTTTGCAAGGCACTTTTTAGGGCAGCTGTGTCTTTTCCGCCAGCCTCGGCCAAATCGGGCCTTCCGCCCCCCGAACCGCCCACCTGCTTCGCCAATGCCTGTATCAGCTTGCCAGCATGGACTTTAGCGGTCAGGTCCTTGGTCACCCCGGCAATTAGGGCCACTTTCCCGTCATCCGGCATCCCCAGGGCCACCACACCCGACCCCAGTTTCTGTCGGAGTGAGTCCACCAATTGCCTTAGGCCGTCTCGATCTACATTGGCCACCTCGCCAACGACCACCTTTACCCCCTTGATCGTCTGGGCTTGGCCAAGGAGTTCGTCCAACTGGTTTAGCGCCCCTTTCCGCTTTTGTGCTCCCAGTTCCTTCTCCAGTTGCCGCGTGGTGTTGCTGAGCTTTTCCACGCTGGACAGAATGCCGTCCTCTGGCACGTTAAGGTGAGCCACCAGTTCACGCAGGATCCCGGACTGACGCTGTGCATGCTCCAGAGCGCCGATGCCGGTCACTGCCTCGATGCGCCGGATGCCGGCCGACACCGAATCTTCGCTCACAATCTTCAACACGCCGATGTCGCCCGCGCGCTTCACGTGCGTCCCGCCGCAAAGTTCCTTCGAATAAAACCCCCGCGGCGACCGCGGATCGGGAATCGTCACCACGCGCACGTTGCTCTCCGGATATTTGTCCCCGAAAAACGCCAGCGCCCCGGAATTCAACGCCTCTTCCAGCGACATCACCCCTGTTTCCACGCAAGCGTTCAGCCGGATCTCGTCGTTCACCTGTTGCTCGATGTCGCGCAACTCCTCATGATCCACCGGCGCAAAGTGCGTGAAGTCAAACCGCAATCGTTCCGGCGCATTCAACGAGCCGGACTGCTTTACATGCGTCCCCAGGATATTCCGCAGCGCCGCATTCACCAGGTGCGTCCCCGTATGATTCCGCATGATGCGCGCACGCCGCTCCGCATCCGCAATCACAGTCACGCGATCGCCCACCCGCAAAGTCTCCTTCGCGGTAACGCGATGCGCCACCAGCCCCGCCACCGGATAAAACGCCCCGGTCACCTCCGCCAGCACCTGCGCCTCGGACGCATCACAAAACTTTCCCGTGTCCGCCATCTGCCCGCCAGACTCCGCATAAATCACCGTGCGGTCCAGCACCACTTCGCCCGATTCCCCAGCCTTCAGTTCCTTCGCAGGCCCGCTTTTGCTTACAATCGCCTCAATCCGAACATCCTTCGCGCAAGTCGCATGATAAAAATCCGGCTCCGTCTTAAACGTCTCCCCCAATTTCGCAAAAGCCGGATTCGCCGCCTCCTTCCCACTCCCGCCCTTCCACGAAGCCCGCGCCCGCGTCCGCTGCTCCTGCATCGCCTTCTCAAATCCGGCTTCATCGAACTTCACACCGAGGTCGCGCGCCGCATCGACTATGAAATCGCTGGGTAATCCGAACGTGTCGTACAAACGAAAGGCTAGCTCGCCGGAATATACCGCGCCTTCTTTTCCAGCCAGCGGCCGCAATTCCTCTTCCAATTTCCGTAATCCGATATCCAGCGTTTGTAGGAAGCGTTTTTCCTCCGACAGAACAATCTCTGGAACTCGAGCGGCGCTCGCTTCCAGTAATTCTGGATACGCGCCGCCCATCAGTTTCCTGACCGTTTGTACCATTTCAAACAAAAACGGTTTGTTAGCTCCCAGTAGCCGCCCGTGACGGATTGCGCGGCGCATGATCTTCCGCAACACATACCCGCGGCCCTCGTTCGAAGGCAACACGCCATCCGTAATCAGAAACGTCGTCGCCCGCGCATGATCCGCGACTACGCGCAGCGAAGCCGCCGCGCGACCGCTATCCTCGGCGGCCAACTCCTTCTGCTCATTGACCTCGATCAATTCCGCGGCGCGATCCAGCAGCGGCACAAACAAATCCGTGTCGTAATTCGAAATCACCCCTTGCAGCACGGCCGCAACGCGCTCCAGCCCCATCCCCGTGTCCACGCACGGCTTCGGCAGGGGCGTCAGCGTCCCGCTGGCATCGCGGTTAAACTGCATGAACACCAGGTTCCAGATCTCCACATACCGCCCGCATTCGCAGGGGAATTTGCAATCCGCATGCCCCTCTTCCGACGCCGCCGGCCCCATGTCATAAAAAATCTCGCTGCACGGCCCGCACGGCCCCGTATCGCCCATCGCCCAGAAATTATCTTTTAGCCCGGGAATAGCAAAAATTCGGTCAGCCGGAACATGTTCGAGCCAAAACTTCTTGGCCTCTTCATCCACGCCCAGCATAGTGCCCGGGGCTACTTCCGCACCGCCAAACACCGTCGCGTATAACTTGTCCTTCGGAATCCCATACCACTCCGGCGAAGTAATCAGCTCCCACGCAAACGCCACTGCATCCTTCTTGAAATAATCCCCAAACGAAAAATTCCCCATCATCTCGAAAAACGTATGATGCCGCTTCGTGAACCCCACATTTTCCAGGTCGTTATGTTTTCCGCCAGCCCGCACGCACTTCTGCGCCGTCGTCGCCCGAAAATATTCCCGCTTCTCCAGCCCCAGAAACACGTCCTTGAACTGGTTCATCCCCGCGTTCGTGAACAGCAGCGTCGGATCCCCATGCGGCACCAGCGAAGACGACCGCACGCGCCGGTGCCCCTTACTCTCAAAAAATTTCAAGAATTTCTCGCGTATCTCGTTCCCCGTCATCTTCTTGTCGCCGCTCTCCGTCACGTAAACCTCGTCTCCGTCATCCAGTTCAATCCCAAATTATCGCACATGTAGGGGCACGATAAATCGTGCCCCGGCGAGTCTGCGAGCCGCTTCTTGTAGTGGCCGGTCTTAAGACCGGCCACTACAGGGTTCT
>DASSGJ010000589.1:0-6672 GCA_035693545.1 Candidatus Acidiferrum sp. | reverse complement strand
CGCGTTTCTTCAGCTTGGCGAGCATCTGGAGCAGGGCGCGGCGGCTGGAGCGGCGGACCTGGAGGGACCGGGAGAGGTCCTCGAGGGAAGCTGGTCCGTTTCTAAGTTGAAGAAAACGCAATATGTTATCTGGACTGAGCTGAGACTGCCGAGACATCAAAGGACCCCTTTCCGGGGAGCGAAGGAGCGCCTTTAGATTCTAGTCATTTTTCTGAAATTCGTTGTAACTTTTTTCACGTTTCAGGAGTTTCATACGCAAGCCAACACACGACCGACTGGCCGCCCTCCGTCAGGCTAGTCGGATTCCCCGAAAGGGGAATAACAGGGAGGCGAGAAGACCTGGCTCGCCTCCTTTCTTTTTTTCCTAGAACAGTTTGGGAGCGTGGATCATCCAAGCCAAGTTTGGTTTGGATTCGTACGTTGAGATCCTTCAGCCATCCTTATCGGATGGCTTCAGGATGACAACGCGTAGTGTGTGGGGCGGACGTGGAGTGCACGGACGGTTCGCACATTGTCAGCGGGTGGGTTTTCGGATATGGTGCGGGATTCGGGACGGGTGGAGAGAAAACGTGAAAGTAAAGCGGAAGATTTTGTTGTCGAGTGTGGTGGCATTGTTGGCCGGACTATTGGTTGCGGGGAATTTGCGGGCGCAGGGTTCGCCGGAAAATTCGAGCCGGGAGTTGCAGATATGGACGGGCGGCGGGCACGGGATTAACGGGAGCACGTCGGATACAGGCGTGTGGAATCTGGGATTGCGGTATGGATTGATTTTGACAGCGCCTCATGGGCCGGGATTTTTGAAAGGGCAACTGGAGTATGCGTTCGACGTGGTGCCGGCTTGGGTGATCGTGCAAAAGACGAATACCGCGTATGGCGGCGGAGTGAATCCGTTCGCGTTCAAGTGGATCTTATCGGAGCCGAAGAAGGTCAACCCGTTTTTCGAAATCGAAGGTGGAACGCTGTTCACGAATAAAGAAGTCCCGGAGCGCACGTCGCAAGTTAATTTCACGACCAGCGGCGCGCTGGGAATGCACATTCTGGGTGAGAAACACAATTGGAGCGCGGAAGTGCGCTTCATGCACATTTCGAACGCGGGGATGACCACGCCAAACCCGGGGATCAATACGATTCAGGTGCGGATCGGGTGGGGGATTTTCCGAAAGTGATTGGTGAATAGTGACTGGTGAAGAAAGACTGGCTTGACTATTGCCTGGTACCGAGCAGGTAGCGCTTCACTTCGGCAGACGAGAGAGCTTCTGCCGCATAAGTAAAGGTGCCCTTCTGTTTCACTTCGAGCGCGGCGCGCACAAATCCTCCGAGGGCGGCGCGGGCGAAGGAACCGCCGACGCTGATGCGTTTCACACCAGCCGCGGCCAATTCCTCGACTGAAAAAGTTGCGCCGGTTAATCCCATCAGGACGTTTACGGGCTCTGAAACGGAAGCACATACGGTGCGGATTGCATCGAGGCTCGTCAGGCCGGGCGCATAGAGAACGTCGGCGCCAGCTTTGGCGAACGACTGCAGCCGCCGGATGGTGTCGTCGAGATCGGGACGGCCATGAAGGAAGTTTTCGGCGCGGGCCGTCAGCTGGAAGTTTGACGCGTGAGCCGCTTGCGCCGCTGCGGCGACGCGTTCCGTGGCGAGCTGGAAATCGTAGATTGAGTTCTTCGGATCGCCGGTGGAATCCTCAATAGAGCCGCCGGCGAGGCCTGTGGCAGCAGCGAGCCGGATGGTTTCCGCGCAAATTTTGGGGGTATGACCAAAACCGTTCTGCAGATCCGCAGAGACGGGCAGAGGCGTGGCGTCCACAATCTCCTTGGCATTCTGCAGAATCACGTCGCGGGTCATTTCCGGAGCGGAGTCGAGGTATCCCCGGGCGAAAGCGCAGCCGGCGCTTGTGGTGGCCAGCGCTTCGAAACCCAGGGCCGCCAGAATTTTTGCGCTGCCTGCATCCCACGGATTGGGGATGACAAACACGCCGGGCCGTTCATGGAGGGCTCGAAAGGCGTTGTATTTTTCCAGACGCGTCGCAGTCATGCTTTTGCCTCCAAGAAATGGCTCTGATTAAGCGGAAGCCGTGAGGCGCGCGAGGAGGAGGCGGAAGAATTTGTCGGGGTCGACTTCGACGGCGACCTTGGCGTTGGGCCTGAATTCGGGCTCGGGAGAATCGGCGGCGGGCAGGCCGGTTTCGAGCGGTGGCGAGCGGCGAACGGGGCCGTGCGCGTAGCCGAGGGATTGGCCCGCGGTAAGTTCGCCGGTGGTTTCAATTTCCACGAAATAATCCTTCAGGGTGACGACGGAGGGCTCGACGAGTTGCGCGACCGTGAGCGGATCGTGCATGGCGAAGCCGTTGGCATTGCCAGCCTTGGTCAAGCGGTCGAGATTGGCGCGCAGGATTTTTCCGGCGGCCTGGCTGACAAGATTTTGCGCGGCTTCAAGGGCGCGGACTTGCTCTTCGCGGATAATCACCTTGCGGGTGACGTCGAGGCCGACCATGGTGAGCGGAACGCCGGAATCGAAGACGATGCGCGCGGCTTCGGGATCGACGTAGAAGTTGAATTCGGCGGCCGGAGTAATGTTGCCGCCGCTGAGCGAGCCGCCCATGATGACGATGGACTTGATGAGCGGGGCGATCGTGGGATCGGATTTCAGGACAGTGGCGACATTGGTGAGCGGACCGATGGCGACGATGGAGATTTCGCCGGGATTTGCGCGGACGATGCGGCGAATGAGTTCCGTGGCGGTTTCGGAGACGGGTTTCAGCTTTGCTTCGGGAAAATCCACTCCGCCGAGGCCGTTGTTGCCATGGGCGTATTTGGCTGTGATCAGGCGGCGAACGAGGGGAGTGGCGGCGCCGGCGGCGACGGGGATGTCGGTGCGCCCGGCGATTTCGACGAGACGGAGAGCGTTGGGAAGCGTGAGCGAGAGCGGAACGTTGCCGCAGACGGGCGTGACGGCTTCGACTTTGAGTTCGGGGGAGCGGAGAGCGAGGAAAATGGCGATGGCATCGTCAACGCCGGGGTCAGTGTCGAGGATGATGCGGTGGGGTTTGCCTGGATTTGTGGAGGAGTTGTGTGTGAATGTTTCGCTCGTCGCGAAAAATGAATTGGGAAAGGCGGGGAAGGTACCAGCGGCCAGAACCGCGGTGGAGGAGCGGAGGAAATCTCTGCGGTTACGGCGAGAATCATAGCTGCGCATTTGGGCCCTCAGAGCAAAAATAATTTCTTAATCAAAAGTTCAGGCGAGGATGTTAACGCAGATTGGTAAACCGTGCTGAAGAAAAAGCTCAAGGGAATACCGGAACAGCGATTGACAGGGAGGAGAGAGGACTTTAGAGTGACGGCTCACTTCGGGCAGAGGGGAATGGATTGATCGAGCGAATATTCGGGCTGCGGGAAAATCAGACGACGTTGCGGCGGGAGATGCTGGGCGGGCTGACGACGTTCATCACCATGGCGTACATCATCGTGGTGAATCCGCAGATCTTGTCGCAGGCGGGGATGCCGGCGGAGGGCGTGGTGTTCGCGACGTGCCTGGCGGCGGCGGTGGCGACGCTGGTGATGGGGCTGTACGCGAATTATCCGATCGCGCTGGCGCCGGGGATGTCGCTGAACGCGTATTTCACCTACACGGTTTGCATCGGGATGCATGTGCCGTGGCAGACGGCGCTGGGTGCGGTGTTTTTTTCGGGCGTGCTGTTTGTGTTGCTGACGGTGACGCGCGTTCGCGAGCAGATCGTGAACGGGATTCCGCTGGGCCTGAAGCATGCCACGGCGGGCGGGATCGGGATGTTCATCGCGTTTGTGGGATTGCGGAGCGCGAAGCTGGTGGTGGCGAATCCGGCGACGTTCGTGAGCCTGGGAAATTTCGCGGACCCTTCGGTGCAGGCCGCGTGCGTGGGGATTTTGCTGACGCTGGCGCTGATGGTGCGGCGAGTAAATGGTGCGATTCTGCTGGGGATTTTGGGGACGGCGGTGTTCGGAATTTTTCGCGGGCTGGCGCATCTGCCGGAACATTGGGTGGCGCTGCCGCATCCTTCGTCCACGTTTTTGAAGATGAATTTGCGCGGAGCACTGCACCTGGGGCTGATGGAGATTATTTTCATTTTTCTGTTTGTGGATCTGTTCGACAACGTGGGAACGATGGTGGGCGTTTGCGAGCAGGGCGGGTTCGTGAAGGACGGAAAAATTCCGCGCGTCGGGCGGATGCTGCTAGCGGACGGGATTGGGACGATTTTCGGGGCGATGACCGGAACTTCGACGGTGACGAGCTACATTGAGAGCGCGGCGGGCGTGGCGGCGGGGGCGCGGACGGGATTGAGCAACGTGATGGTGGCGGCGCTGTTCCTGGCAGCGATGTTTTTTTCGCCGGTGGCGGCGGCGATTCCCGCGTTCGCGACCGCGCCGGCGTTGGTCCTGGTGGGCGCGCTGATGACCGAATCGATTGCGCAGGTAGAGTGGAAGGAATTCACGGAAGCGTTTCCGGCGTTTGTGACGCTGGTGGCGACGCCGCTGACGTTCAGCATTGCGACCGGATTGAGTTTGGGCGTGATTTCGTACACGGCGGCGAAGTTAGCGGCGGGGAAGTGGAGAGAGGTTAGTGTGCTGCTTTGGATTTTGACGGCGTTGTTTGTGATCAGGTATGCGGTGCTGGCGGCGGAGTGAGTGGTGACTAGTGAATAGTGACTGGTGAAGAGGTGTTTCAATTTTAAGCTGTCGGCAAGACGCTGGGGTTGAGGTCCTTCGCCCGCCGCGGCGGGCGAAGGATGACAAGTTTTTGGATAGTTGAATTGGCCGGGGCCGCTACGGTGGCTACAACGTCTCTTTCAACTAGTCACCAGTCACGAATCACCAGTCACCTGCTACTCAGCGTCGACGACGCAGCGGAAGCCGATGGTGGCGGCGCGGTCGCGGCTGGGGGCCATGAGCAGGAGTTTTTCGTGTTCGTCGAGGCGATAGGTTTGCGGGAAATACCAGACGGAGCCTAGCGGTTGATAGGCGGCGGCGCCGCGGACGATGGCGGCGCGCGTGTGTTCATCGCGGAATTCGTCGGTCCATTGCGAGACATTTCCAACTAGATCGAGCAGGCCGAACGGGCTGGCGCCCTGCGGGTGTGCATCAACGTTTGCCAGCGGGGCGCGAGTGTGGCCGCGATCGGCTGCGGGAACGTTGCGGGCGTTCCAATCGTTGCCCCAGGGGTAGAGGCGCGCGTCGGCGGCTTGCGCGGCGTATTGCCATTCCCATTCGTGAGGGAGGCGCTTGCCGGCCCAGGCAGCGTAGGCGCGAGCGTCTTCGAGAGAGACCCAAGTGACGGGTTTGGCGTCCCAGCCGGCGGGGAAATTTCCGTTCGACCAGTCGCGCAGGAAATTGTGATCGTCGGGGGGATGGTAGTGCGTGGCGTCGAGAAATTGTTTGAATTGCGCGTTGGTGACGGGCGTGCGGTCAATGTAATAGGAATGCAGATGCAGCCGGTGTAGATGCGAGCGGCGCGGGGAGTTTTCCCAGGGATATTGGACGTCGACACCAGGGTCGTTGCCGCCTTCGATTTCGATGCCGCGGACGGAGAAGTCGAAATCGCCCTCGGGAATTTTCACCATGCCCACGGGAGCGGTGGCAACAGGTTTGGTGGGCGGAATTTCGACGATGGTTTGCGGAACTGACGACCAGGTGCGGGGATATTCGCGCAGGGATTTTTTGGAGCGCTCGGCCATGAAGGGTAGGAGATCGCGGAGTGAGGCGGAGCCGGCGTCTTCGGTAGTGGCGAGGACGGCGCCGAAGCCGAGGCCTTCGAGTGAAAAACTGAGGGTGGCTTCCTGACCGTTGATTCGTGGCTGGAGTTCGACGCCATGCCACAAATCGTAGAAGTGCGTGCCGGCGCGGTAGGGCACGCGAAGCTGCGTCCCGTCGACGTCGAATTCGTTGCGATTGACGATGGTCCAGAGCGTGCGCGTGGGCAGGGGAAATTTGCTAGCGAAAACGCCGGATTGCAATGTGGGTGCGTGTGGTTGCCAGCCGGGGCTGACGAGATTTTCGGCGAAGGCGCGTTCGATGCGGGTGAAGCGGAGCACGGCTTCGGCATCGCGAGAATTCATGGGATACCAGAAGCCCCAGAGATTTTCGAGAGACGCGTAGCCTTCGCCGTTGAAGAAAGCGTGCTGGAGGCTATCGATTTTGTCGCGGGTGAAGCGATCCGTGACGTCAATCATGTGGCGGGGTTCGAGCCAGCGGGTTTTGCTGACCATCGGCGCGAAGGGATAGGCGACGTCTTCCCAGGTGACCCAGTCGTTCCAGCCGAGCGTGCTCCAGGCGACGGACTCGTCGCGAATTTCGAACTGCGGTTCAAAGGCGAGACGGTGTCCGGCGGCGATGGAGGCGGCGCGGAAATCGGCGGGGACGCTTTCGAGCGTGTCGAAGTTGATGCCGTCGGCGCCGATTTCTTTCAGGAGTTGCGTGAGCGCGGTCCAAGGAGGAGCGGATTCTTCGCGCGTGCCCGAGTCCCAGGCGAGGACGGGAAAAAGAACTTTGACGTTGCGGCGGTGAAAATCTTCGACGAGTTTTTTCAGCGCGGGGAGGCCGCCGGGAAGATCGCGGAGGAGATCGAACTGGTTGCGGTCGTCCACGCCGATGTTGGGATAAACGTGCCAGAGAAGGACGGCATCGATGGGGCCGAGGC
>DASSGJ010000588.1:0-5981 GCA_035693545.1 Candidatus Acidiferrum sp. | reverse complement strand
CCCTGTTGGATTCGTAGCGAGCGTAGAGAATGTAAGAGACATAGAGGAGTACGCCAAGAATGACCAGGGAGGAATAGAGAAAGGGGTTCTTCAAGGGGGATTTCGGAGGAGAGGAAGTTTCGGGAATCATGGTGTCCACCTTGGGGAGTTGCAAACGGTACAAGGTATTATTTTAACCGGAACTGAAGCGGAACCAAATATGGCGAACGAAAGATTGAATTGCTCGCCGGAGAAGTGATTTTCGCTTAGACTTCCACAGCGTCATGAATCCCATGTCGAGACGATCGTTGATCCGGGTGTTGGTCTCGGACGTAGCTGCTGCTTCCTTGTCGACCACTTCAATTTTTCCCAATGTCGCGGAATTACTATCCACGCAACGTAAGGGCCGTATCCGGCAATCGGTTTCGCGGTGGTGCTACGAGAAGATTCCGCTGGACGAGTTGTGCGAGAAAGGCGCGGCGATGGGATTGAAAGCCATCGACCTGCTGAATGAGGAAGAGTGGGAAGTGCCGCGGCGTTATGGACTGGTATGCGGCATGGGCTACGGTGGCGGGGGAGAAATCCGAAGCGGGATGAACCGGGTGGAGAATCACGCGAAGATCGAGGAGGCGTTCCGGAAGAGCGTCCCGCGGGCTGCAAAACTGGGCGTGGCGAATGTGATTACGTTTTCCGGGAACCGGGGCAGGATGTCCGACGAAGAGGGAATGAAAAATACGATTACGGGATTGAATCGCGTGAAGAAGATCGCGGAGGATTACGGGGTCACGATTTGCATGGAGCTGCTGAACAGCAAGGTGGACCACAAGGATTACATGTGCGACCACACGGCCTGGGGTGTCCGCGTGATGGAAGCGGTGAATTCGCCGCGGGTGAAGCTTTTGTACGACATCTATCACATGCAAATCATGGAAGGCGACCTGATCCGCACGATCACGAAGAACATCGAGTGGCTGGGACATTTTCATACGGGAGGGGTGCCCGGACGGCATGAGTTGGATGACACGCAAGAGGTGAACTGGGTTGGAGTGATGCAGGCGATTGCGGCAACGAAGTACACCGGGTATGTCGCGCACGAATTCATCCCTACCAGTGACCCATTGCGGTCACTGCAACAAGCAGTCGAGCTTTGTGATGTGTGAAAGAAGTAGGATAGCTGACCAGCCAGCAGGTGAGATGGTCTAAGGAAACGCCGAAAGGACAGCAAGTGCGACCAGAACCCCATTTGATCGACTACACGATTATCCTGCTGTATTTCGTTTTCGTGTTGGGAATCGGATTCGTGTTGAAGAAGTACATGAAGACGAGCACGGACTTTTTTCTGTCCGGGCGGTCGATTCCGGCATGGATCGCAGGACTGGCGTTTTTGTCGGCGAACCTGGGTGCGCAGGAAGTGATTGGGATGGGGGCGAGCGGAGCGAAATACGGGATTTCGACTTCGCATTTCTACTGGATAGGCGCGGTGCCGGCGATGCTGTTCGTCGGGGTGTTCATGATGCCGTTTTATTACGGGTCGCGGGCGCGGTCGGTGCCGGAATACCTGAAGCTGCGGTTTGATGAAAAGACCCGCGGATTTAACGCGATTTCGTTTGCGGTGATGACGGTTTTTTCGTCGGGCGTTTCGATGTACGCGATGGGCAAGCTGCTGCAGCTTTTGCTCGGATGGAATTTTACGGCGGCGATTCTGATTTCCGCGCTAATTGTGCTGGCGTACACGTTTCTGGGCGGATTGACTTCGGCGATTTACAACGAAGTTTTGCAGTTCTTTCTGATCGTGATGGGATTTATTCCGCTGGTGTATCTCGGACTGCGGGACGTCGGGGGCTGGGACGGGCTGAAAGTACGGATCGCGAACGATGCGATGGTGCATTCGTGGAAGTACATGGGACATTCGAACGCAAACCCGATGGGCGTGGAATGGTTCGGGATGCTGATGGGGCTGGCGTTTGTGCTTTCGTTCGGATACTGGTGCACGGATTTTTTAGTGGTGCAGCGGGCGATGGCGGCGGATTCGATGACGGCGGCGAGGAGAACACCGGTGATCGCGGCGTTTCCGAAGATGGTGTTTCCGTTCCTGGTGATTTTGCCGGGAATGATTGCGGGGGTGGCAACTATCCCCAGACTGCATGAAGCGACGGCGCAGGAAAACATAATCGCGGGGAACGGGGCGCAATCGTCGTTCTTTACCGGCGGCAAGGGGATTATTCCGCCGAAATATGACACCGCGGGACAGCCGGTAACAGCCGATGGAAAAGTGGTGCTGGATTACGACCTAGCGACGCCGATGATGCTGGTGCGGTACTTCCCTTCAGGCTTGCTGGGGCTGGGGCTTTGCGCGCTGATCGCTTCGTTCATGTCCGGGATGGCGGGGAACACCACGGCGTTCAACACGGTCTGGACCTACGACATCTACCAGAGTTACATCAACAAAACGGCGAGCGACCAGCATTATTTATGGATGGGACGCGCGTCCACGGTTTTCGGCCTGGCGATTTCGCTGATGGCGGCGTATGTGGCGAAGGAGTTCAACAATATTCTGGATGTGCTGCAACTGGTGTTCGCGTTTGTGAATGCGCCGCTGTTTGCGACGTTCATGCTGGGGATGTTCTGGAAACGCACGACGGGGCACGGGGCATTCTGGGGATTGCTGGGAGGAACGGTCGCCGCGGCGACGCATTATGGGCTGACGCTGCCGGCGGGAGCAGTTGCAGGAGTGAAGGGCGGGTATTTGGGGCCGATCCTGCACGTTTATCCGAGCGAGATGGCGCAGAATTTCTGGACAGCGATTTTCGCGTGGGTCGGATGCTTTACACTCACCGTTGTTATTTCCCTGCTGACTGCGCCGCGGCCGGAACAGGAATTGAAGGGGCTGGTGTATTCGCTGACAGCGAAACCGGAAGAAGACGGACTGAAGTGGTATCAGAAGCCTGCCACGCTGGCGCTGATTGTGCTGGCGCTGCTTTTGGGCTTGAACCTTGTTTTCTGGTAGAAGCGCGCGGCGGTGGACCGCGAAGGAGGAGCGATGGGATTTGATATCCGGATGCCGATTGGATTGTTGTTCACGCTGTTCGGGATATTGCTGATCGGGTATGGCGCGGCCACGCGGGGAAGCACAATGTATGCGGTGCATTCCCTTGGAGTGAATATGAATTTCTGGTGGGGCATAGCGTTGCTCTGTTTTGGCGCGGTGATGTTGGCGCTGACCCGCTTGCGGGGCAAAACGGAAACGGCGGGGGTGGCTCCGAAACAACGGGAACCGGGGCGAGAGGCAGCGCGGCACTGAATGTTCGAGAATGGACAATAAGTTTTGGACGAGTCCGCAACGGATGAGCGACATAACCACGCCGGAACGCGCATCGCTTGGATTGCTAAAACGATTCAAGGCGGTCTATGGGGAAAGGCCCGTTCTGGTGCAGGCGCCGGGGCGCGTAAATCTGATTGGAGAGCATACCGACTATAACGAGGGGTTTGTCTTACCAGCGGCGATTGAATTCCAGACGCAAATCGCGATCGCCAGGCGCAGCGACAGGCGGCTGCTGGCAGCCTCGGAAAATTACGGCGAGCGGGCCGAGTTTGATCTCGATGACATGCCGGCATCGGCTCGGGGCCATTGGAGCGACTACGTTGCCGGAGTGGCTCGGCTGATGGATCGGGCAGTGGGCAACCTGCCCGGCGCAAATCTCGTGGTGAGCGGGAATGTGCCGCAAGGCGCAGGATTGAGTTCTTCCGCTTCGCTGGAGGTGGCGGTGTGCAAGGCCTTGCTGGAAATTTCTGGAAAAACGCTGGACGGAGAAAGTGTCGCCGAATTGTGTCAGCGCGCTGAGAACGATTTCGTGGGCGCGCGATGCGGGATCATGGATCAGTTCATCGCGGTGCATGGAAAAAAGTATCATGCGCTGCGCCTGGACTGCCGGACACTGGAATTTCAGCAGTTGCCCATACCGGCTGACGTGCGGCTAGTGATTTGCAATACGATGGTGCGGCACAGCGTGGCCGCAGGTGAATACAACAAACGACGCGCAGAGTGCGAGACAGCCGCGCACTATTTTGCCGAACGCGTGCCCGGCGCACGGGCGCTTCGCGACGTCACCCCGGGGGACTTTGAGAAATTCGGCAGGCAACTCCCGGAAGCCATTCGCAGGCGCTGCCGTCACGTGCTGAGTGAAAATGCGCGGGTCCTGCAGGCCGCGGGAGCCTTGCGATCCGGGGATATGGAGGTGCTTGGGCGATTGATGGAGGGTTCGCACGCCAGCCTGCGCGATGATTTCGAGGTTAGTTGCGAGGAGCTCGATTTGATGGTCCGCCTCGCCCAGCAAAACCCCGGCGTTTATGGAGCACGCATGACTGGCGGAGGGTTTGGCGGCTGTACGATCAACCTGGTGCAGGCTGATCACGTGAAAGCGTTCCAAAGTAATGTGGCTGCGGGTTATAAGAGCGCCACGGGGCGACCGCCGGAAATTTACGTTTCCGCTGCGGCGGATGGCGCTGGCCGATTGGCATCCGTGAGCACAGGCGGTTTATGAGCGAGTTTGTTTTGAAGAATCACCCGCACAGGCGGTTCAATCCGTTGACCCGGGAGTGGGTGCTGGTTTCTCCCCACCGGGGGCAGCGACCGTGGCAAGGACAGATGGAAGCGGCCCCGAGCGACCGGCTCGAACAGTACGACTCGCAATGCTATCTCTGCCCGGGAAACGCGCGAGCGGGAGGAGCCCAGAATCCCGAATACACGGGGACATTTGTTTTCGAGAACGATTTTGCGGCGCTGCAGCCTGATACTCCGGAAGGAGAGTATCGAGAGAAGGAGTTGCTGCTGGCGCGGAGCGAAAAGGGCAGATGCCGGGTGATCTGTTTTTCGCCGCGGCATGATTTGACGCTGGCGCGCATGGGCGTTCCCGACATCCAACGCATAGTGGAGGCGTGGACAAAGGAATTCTCTACACTATCCGGACAACCCGGGATCCAGTCCGTTCAAATCTTCGAGAATCGCGGCGCGATGATGGGCTGCAGCAATCCGCATCCCCACGGGCAGATCTGGGCGAATGAGACGATTCCGGATCAGTTGGCGCGGGAGTGCGAGTCGTTCGGCGAGTATCTGCAAAAGCACAAGTCTGGGTTGCTGGAAGATTATCTGGCAATTGAACTGGAGAAACAGGAACGGATTGTGGTGGTGAATGACCATTTTGCGGCACTGGCGCCGTTCTGGGCGGTTTGGCCGTTCGAAACGTTGGTGGTCAGCCGGAGACGCGTCGCTTGCCTGAGTGAACTGCATGAAGCGGAACGCGTGTCGCTAGCCACAATCCTGCAAGCATTGACGATTCGATATGACAATTTATTTCGGACCGCTTTTCCGTATACGATGGGATTTCACCAGATTACGCCGGCACAGGGGCGTTCTTCAGGATTTCATTTTCACGCCCACTTCCTTCCACCGTTGTTGCGGTCGGCCAGTGTGAAGAAATTCATGGTGGGGTACGAAATGTTGGCCGGGCCGCAGCGGGATATCACGCCAGAGGAGGCGGCCAGCCATTTGAAGCAGTTGCCGGGCGTTCATTATCTCTCCGGAGGATGACGCCGGTGGCGGAGGAGAGATTTTATGAGATTGGGTGACTCGCGAAATTACTCCGCAGCGTAAATATGAATGTGCGTTTGGGGGCCTCGCTGCTGGCGTTGGAGTGGTCATGCTGGCGCTGACGCGCTTGCGGCGGAAACAGTAGCCGACAAATAATCCAGAAATTCAGGAAGCCGCGGAGTTCCCTATCCTATAAAGCAAACTTCAGAAATTGAGCCACAGGCTCATTTGAATCTGGCGCGGGCTGCCGATGGTTTTGTTGACGACACCCAGGCCGCTCAACGTAGGGCAGGAGTACAAGCCTTGATTGGAGCTGTCGCAACTTGTCGGCCGTGCGGGCTGGCCGTAGACCGGGAAATCGTTGAAGAAGAGATTTTGCGAGACATTGTTGATGGGAATGTCGAAGCTAGTAGTG
>DASSGJ010000587.1:0-3521 GCA_035693545.1 Candidatus Acidiferrum sp. | reverse complement strand
TATGTTCAAGATAATATTCTGCTTCGCTGCCACAATGATTCGCGCCATACTCACACGCACGCATTCAGGAGGCCCCATGCCCTACCCAGCCGGCCACCGCGCCGCCGTCAAAAAGAACATCGTCGAAAGCGCCCGCAAACTCTTCAATCGCCACGGCTTTGAAAATGTCTCGATCGGGCAAATCATGGCAGGCGCCGGCCTGACCCACGGCGGCTTCTACAGCTATTTCAAGGGCAAAAGCGATCTCTACGCCGAAGTCCTCGGCTGCTTCTTCACCGATCCGAACTGGAAAAATTGCTGGAAAGGAGTCCACGTCGATCTCTCGTCCACCGACGTCGGCGCGCAAATCGTCCGCGCCTATCTCTCTCGCCAGCACCTCGAAAACGTCGAAAATTCCTGTCCCATGGTCGCTCTGCCCACCGACGTCGCGCGCAGCAACCCCCGCGCCCGTCAGGCTTTCGAACAAGTCTTCAAAGGAATGGTCAGCGTCCTCGAACGCAGCCTCATCCAGAACGGCCAACCCCGCCGCACCACCGCCCAAGCCATCGCCGCCCTCTGCGTAGGCGGCATGGTCGTAGCCCGCGCCGTAGCCGACCGCCGCCTGGCCGACAATCTCCGCGACGCCTGCATGACCGTAGCCCTCCAACTCGGCAACTGGCCCAACAAAAAACGCCCGCTCAGCGCTGCGGCAAGGAAATCACGCAGCGCGTGAATTGCTGCCTCCCAGGTCTCGTGCCTCCTACGTCGCTGCGCTATTTTTTTCTATTTTCCATTTTCTATTTTCCAATTTCTATCTTCTCCACGCCATCCCATCCGGATCCTTCCCGATCGCAAACGTCGTCGTCACTTCCAGCGTCTTCAAGTCCACCACCGCCACCTTATCGTCTCCGCTTACCGCCACAAACGCCCGCGCACCATCCGGCTGCACCAGAATCCCTTCCGTGCTCTTCCCCAGATTCAACCGCTTCACTTCCTTCCGCGAAGCCGCATCCACCACCACCAAATCCCCGTTGCCCAAATCCGAAATCAGCACCAGCTTTCCATCGGGCGTAAACTTCAACCGGTTCGAGTGCTTCGTTTTCACATCCACCGTCGCCGTCACCTTCTTCGACGCCAGATCAATAATCGACACCGTCCCGTCCCCCGAATTCGCCGCCCACACTTCCTTCTCATCAGGCGAAATATCAATTCCCTCCGGCCCCTTGCCCACCTTCACATTCGTCCCGGTCCATTCCGTAATCTTTTTCTTCATCTCTTCCACCGACACCGTGTTCGACTCAACGTTGCTCACGCACATCGTCCGCCCGTCCTTCGTGAGCGCCAGCATGTGCGGCCGCTTCTGCCCCAACACCAGGTGCAGATCAATATTGTTGGCCACAAAATCAAACACCCCGATGGATTTGTCTCCCTCAACCGTGAAGTACGCCTTGTCGCCAGCAATCGCAATCCCGTGCGGCCCCACGAGGCCTGGAAACGTCACCTTCCCCACTTCAGTCCGCGACGCCAGGTCGACCTCCGACATCGTCGTCCCCGCGTGATCGTTTCCGTAATTCGTAACAATGGCAATCTTCCCGTCCGCGCTCGCCGCCACCTCATGTGGATGTGCACCCACATCCACCTTCCCCACCACCTTCAGCGTCGCCGGATCCACAATCGCCAGAAAACTTTCCTCCTTGCTCAACACCAGCAGCGCCGGACTCGGCGTCTTCCCCTGCCCCCACGCCCCCGCGCACAAAATCATCAACCCTAACGCAACCACAGCCGCCGCGACGATCCGATTCACACCCACAATGTTCCTCCCTACTCTTTTCAAATGATTTCGCGCCACAACACGCCCAGCATTCTATCCCAACCCCTGGCTTCTTACTGATTACTGATTACCGATTACTGATAACTTTCCCTCCAAAAGAAAAAGCGCGCCAACCAGCAGCGCGCCTCTTCTCCCACAGAGCGTCTCCCGACGCATCAACCTTTTTCCGGGTACTCCCTCCCAAACATCGAAAACGGCACGGCCCGCGACTTCGGAGCGGCGCCAGCAGCCGCCGCAGCCGCTACCGTATTCGTCTCCGCATTCCGTTGTTCCGCGATCCGCCGCTCGATCATGTCCGCAATCTGTTGCGCCGACGGCCGGTCCGCATGCCTCTCCACCGCATCGGCAATCCGGCTGAGGTAAATCAGCGCCTCATCCGTCAACTGCGACTTCTGCAGCGCCACGCGATTCTTTCGCTGCAAGCCCATCAGCAATCCTGCAACAAACAACAATCCTCCGCCCGCCACCATCATCTGCCATCCGGTAAGCGGAAACTGCGGGTCCCAGGTAGCCACGGTCATCCATACTTGCAATGTTTCCTCCCGGGCTGGATCGTTCCTACTTCTACTCTAGTCCTCTTCCGCCGCCCCACTCAACAATTGATCTTGAGGGTTTACCCTGAGCGAGTCCCGAAGGGTTTACCCTGAGTGAATCTCGAAGGGTGCCCCACGTGCCGATTTTGCACGTGGGGTCTTCCGATCAAACGTCACAGTCCCTATCCTCTCTCCATTTCTAAAACCGGATATACGGTCCGAACGCCATCCGCAAATTGTGGTGCGTTCCGCTGGCGAAATACATTTCGTCGCCCGCTTCCAGCCGCAATCCCACCGGCCCCAGATGCGCTTCCAATCCCCCGCCGGGATAAAACACGCCATTCACATTGCTGGCGCGCAGGTTCGCAATCTGGCTCGAAACGCAACTGAACGAAGTCGGGCACGAGTTCACAAAAAACTTGTCGAACCCGCCCTTCACCAGCACAAATGGCCGGATTCTCCGGTGCCCCAATTCAATCTTCGGCCCGAACAATCCATGCAGGATGTGAATGTTTGCGTTTTGCACGACAATCGATCCGCCGGTGCCGGTCGTCAATTCGCCGAATCCCTGGTCGAAGTCGTACGCCATTTCCGCTTCCAGCTTCACGTGCGGAAACACTTTCAATCCCGCGCGCGCTCCAATCCCCAGATAATTGTTGTCCGTTTGCGACATCCGGAAATAATCCGCAAACACTCCCGCCTCAACATGATCTCCCTGGGCCCGCACCACCGGCACCAACAACACCCCCAGGCACAGCAGCAGCAACATGCGTTTCATGCGTCTCTCCTCCGTGCAGATTTTCAGCAATCGAAAGCAGCGGCTGGACAGTCCACTTCATCCTCAACTGGGCGAGGTTCTGCTTTCGAAAAAATAGATGCGCGCTCCCCTCTCCGGGTTGCCGCCCCTCTTCTCTGTGAACTCTGTGTTCCTGCTCAGTGCCCTCTGTGTGAACTCTTTCTTTCCCTTTTTCAATTTTCTAATTTCCATTTTCTATCTCCACGCATTTGCTCCCACTCATTCCGCTTTAGTACACTGATCATTCCGCGCTCCCAAAAGGACACACCGATGCTGGTAGTCATGCAATCCCACGCCACAGACGAACAAGTACGCTCCGTCTGCGACAAAATCGAATCCCTCGGCCTGAAAGCCCATCCCATTCCCGGCGCCGGCCGCACCG
>DASSGJ010000586.1:0-20105 GCA_035693545.1 Candidatus Acidiferrum sp. | reverse complement strand
GCCGGCAGAAAACAGCGCATCCACCACCTTCATCGGCACCTTGATCTCCACCTTGGATTCACGCCCGCTCGCAGCCTTCGCCTCCGGCTTTCCGTCCTTCGCGGCGGCCTTCTTCCCCTCGGATTTGTCGGTCACATGGATATACAAATATCCCGCGCTCTTGGCCACCCGCACGTTGTTGTCGTTGCCCTGCACGGTCACATACTCGCCGTCGCGCGAAGTCTGGACAGCTTCCAGAATCGCCCGCAAGTCCACGTCGTTCGTATGTTTGGAATCAATCCGCACCTTCCCATCATGCAAATTGTCCTTGTTGATTGCCGGCAACACCTTCGCTGCCATCTCCACGGGTACGTTTACGCGCACCGTCTCCCCGCGGTCTTCTTTGCTCTCCACGCGCACGTGGATCCACTGCTCGGACTTACCGCTCGAAGCCGTAGTTGTTGTGGTGTCCTGCGCGATCGCCCGCGCTGGCAGAAAAGTAGCCGCCGCCAAAGCCGCCGCGATACCCAATCCAAACATTCCCCGGAAAGTCTTCATGGCACACTCCTTGCCTACCAATACGGCAATGTGCCCATAAAAGTTCCAACCTTATATACAGTCTGGGCGGGAAGAGCCACGGAGATGGAGAAGGGAAGTCCTGTCGAACCGGGTTAACTTGCTGCAAAAGCAGCCTTTGTCACTACCAATCTCTCACAGATGTTGGCGTTAAGCCTAGTACTCGGAGGGGAGGTGCCCCTCTCGACTGCAAAAGCGGAACCCTCCGCTTTTTGTAGTCAGCACCGTCCCACCCGAGCAAGTCGTCCATCGCGAACATGGCCTGCACTGCGCCCCTCAGGCCGTCTGCTATCTGTTCGCTGTTATCTGGTATCTGTTATCGGTTCTTTCTCTACACCAACGCTAACGTTTCCAATCCCGCCTTATCCCACACCAGCAGCGTTGATCCGCTCAGCTCCACCAGCTTCTGCCGCTTGAAATCGCTCAACGTCCGCGTAACGCTTTCCCGCGAGCAGCCAATCAGCTGCGCCAGCTCTTCATGTGTCAGCGCCAGTTTCACTCGCACCGCGCCGTCGCTCTCGCGCCCTTCCGCCGACCAGCCCACCAGGAACTTTGCCAGCTTCTCCGACACCGAACTCGCCAGTCCCAGCGACCGGATCACTTCATACGCCGAATGGCACTCCTGCCCCAACTGCTGCACCACCCGCAGGCACGCCTCTCCGTTGTCCTTGATAAACCGCAGGAAATCTTCCTTGCTCACATAAGCGATCTGGCAAGGCTGCATCGTTTCCACCGTCACCTCATGCGGCCTCCCCGTGACGATCGAGTTCAATCCAAATACCTGCCCCGGTTGCGCAATCTTCAGGATGAACGTCTTTCCGTCCGCGTTTGCCGTCAGCAGCTTCACTCGTCCCTGGCACAGGATGTGCACTCCACGCGCCGCCTCGCCCTCCATGAACAGCAGCGCACCCTCTGGATACGTGGTCACATGCTTGATCCGGTCCCACTCCCGCATGGCCTTTTCCGGCAGCCGGCAGAAAAAATTGTCTTTCTGCATCTTGCACGTCGCACAGCCCTCGGCCGCCCCCAATCCGTACGGCGTATTCGGCCTTCTCGCAGGCTGGGGCACTGCCCGGTAACTGATCGTCTGAAGTCTTTCGGCAACCATTGAGCTGGCCATTTTTGGTATCCTTTCTCAACCGCTGTCCTGTTTGTATTCTCCGGACACACCTATAAAGGCAAATCGCCTGCCAATTGTGACGTGTGGGCGAAAAATCACTCACTCCTTGCAAAATGTTCAATTAGAAGAGGTTAATTCGGGCGTGGTACAACCTGTCCCAGTTTGCTGCAGTTGCCATTCCTGAAAATAGCGTCATATCGCACAGAACTGTGTGACATTCATCACTTTTCGCTGTGACCCCATACCGCTTTGGCTTGCCTTCCCAATCCGGTTCTCTGTGCGTCTCTCGCTCCATCCTTTGATCTATGGATGAAACGCCCAGTATCCCGGCCCCACCCTCATCGAGTGATGCCACGCCAGCGGGAACGCCCACCACACCAGCGCCCCTAAAATTGCTTGTCCCAACGCCAGCGGCAGAATGTTCCGTTCCCGCGCAAACAGCCACGCCATCGCCACCCCTCCCACCAGCGTCAGCGGCACCAGCACTGGATTCGGCCAATGCAGCGCCCCAAACAGCATCCCCGCAAGCCCAGCTGCTTGCCAGGACCTTTCAAAATAGCTGAGCAACCGGTTCGTTAAAAAAGAGTTCAACGCCACCTGTTGCAGCAGGCAAAAGGCCAGATACCCGCCAAATCGCCGCGGCTCGACTAGATGCGCCGGCAATCGTTGCAGCATCCCCAAAAAAATTCCCGCGCCGCAGATCGCTACCGACGCAATCGCAAAAAGGGGAACTGCCCTACGCGTCGCCCGCCAAAGATTATCCGCTCGCCACCCCAGCGTCTTCGGCGTATCCCTTCGCACCAAAGCGCTCAACAGCATCCACGCCGCCAGAATCCACCACGACCGCGGCGATGCCTCCTGCCACTTCCAGATGTACATCGCCACCAGCGACGCAAATGCCAGTGCCTCCGCCAAATACCATCCGCGACCCGCCCGCTCAGCCGCCATCAATTCTCCAGTTCGCTCCCATCGCTCTCGTGGCGCTCCTGAATCAGCCGCAACACGCTCATGAACAATTCCTCGATCTCATCTTCCGAAGCCAGGTCCTTTCCCAGAAATTCCAGCAACTCAAAGTCGGGAAATCCCCGGTTGGTGATTCTTCCCGGCAGTTCCTCTCGCAGCCGCTTCGCAGGCACCGCTCCGGCGGCTCGAATCTCTTCAAACGCTACCCGGTGCAACTCATCCTGAAAAAGGGAACTATCCAGCAGATTACAAAGCTCCACCCGCGTCCCCGCCCGAATCAAATTCGAACACAACAACCGCAACGCCTGCCTCTCCTGCCGCAACTCCTCGTCTCTCTCCATCGTCCCCATTCCTTCTGAACTCCCAAACTCTTAAACTCCTGAACTCTTGAACTCTTGAACTCCTTCCGCTCTCCTATCCCCCAATATGTTCTACTAATCATGGTATCAACGGGCCCCGCAAATCATCTAAATCCCATCCCACTCAAAGGAGAACTCGCCTCCATGCCATCCCCTCACCGCGTCCTCATCCTTGGCGGAGGCTTCGCGGGTCTCGTCGCCGCGCAAACCTTCAAACGCGCCGATGTGGACGTGACCCTCCTCGACAAGCGCAACTTCCACCTCTTCCAGCCCCTCCTCTATCAGGTAGCCACTGGCTCTCTCTCTCCCGCGGAAGTCGCCGCTCCCATCCGCGCCGTTCTCAGTAGCCAGAAAAATGTCGAAGTTCTCCTCGGCGAAGCCGTTGACATCGATCCCCAAGCCAAACAAGTTCTTCTCGCCGACGGCGACACTTTTCCCTACGACACCCTCATCATCGCCACCGGTTCCCAAACCTCTTACTACGGCAACGACCACTGGCGCGAGAACGCTCCCAGCCTCAAATCCATCGAGGAAGCCACCCGCATGCGCCACAAGCTTCTCTACGCCTTCGAACGCGCCGAGCGTGCCGAATCCGAAGCTGAGGAACGCGCCTGGCTCACCTTCGTCATCGTCGGCGCCGGCGCCACCGGACTCGAACTTGCCGGCGCCATCGCCGAAATCGCTCACCACACTTTAAAGCACGACTTCCGCCGCATCCGTCCTCAGGAAGCCCGCATCATCCTCATGGAAGGCGGCCCACGCGTTCTCCCCCCGTATCCCGAAGATCTCTCCGCCAAGGCCGAAAAACTTGTGAAAGACCTGGGCGTCGAAATCATGCTGGAAGCCTTCGTCACCGACATTGGTCCCGATCGTGTCAGCTACAAACGCGGTGAAACCTCCGGCACGGTCCCCGCTCGCACCGTCTTCTGGGCCGGCGGCGTCACCGCCACTCCTTTCGCACGCAAAGTCGCCGAACGTCTCAACGCCGAAACCGACGGCAACGGCCGCATCAAGGTCAAGCCCGATCTCACCGTTCCCAATCATCCCGAAATCTTCGTCCTCGGCGATTTGGCCATCTCTTTCGACGCAAAAGGCAATCCGCTTCCCGGTGTCGCCCAGGTCGCCATCCAGGGAGGCCGCTACGCCGCCAAACTGATCAAAGCCCGCCTCGCCGGCCGCACTCTTCCTCCTTTCAAGTATTTCGACAAGGGCGACATGGCCGTCATCGGCCGCGCCGCCGCCGTCGCCAATATTTTCGGTGTCCACGTCTCCGGCTTCATCGCCTGGTTCATCTGGCTCTTCATCCACCTCATCTACATCGTCGAATTTCAAAGCCGCATCATCGTCTTCATCCAGTGGGGCTTTCTCTACCTCAGCTTCAACCGCACCGCCCGCCTCATCACCGGAGAATCCACCAGCGACCCGCCCCATTCCCACCCAATGTAGGCGCGACGCTCGCCCCTCCCTCTTGGTTTCTCTTTTCTTATTCTGTCATCCCGACCGGAGCGGCCCGATTTTCTCTTCCGCGCCGAATTTGGGCGCGTCGGGCCGCGTAGTGGAGGGACCACGGCAAGATCACAATCTCGTTCGTGGCACGGTCATTCTTGACTGTGCTCTCGGAGTTCGCCTTAATTTGAACGATCTTCGTTCCCTCGAAGCAACGTACTCAAGCGAGTTCGCTCGCGTCACCTTCTCCGCTGCTACTCTAACCCCATGCCGCTCTCTCTCCCCGAAACCCAACCCTGGGACCCCGTCTCCCGCATTGCCGGCATCTCCTGGCTCGTCGTCTACGCTCTCTTCCTCTTCCACGCATTCCATGACACCACCGGCTTCCTCTTTCCCGACTTCGTCAATCTCATGATCCACGAGGCAGGCCATCTCTTCTTTTCTTGGGGCGGCAACACCCTCATGCTTCTCGGCGGCACGCTCGGCGAACTTCTCGTTCCACTCCTCTGCGCCGTCTACTTTTATTTCCATGGCCAAACCTGTGGCTTCACTTTCTCCGCTTTCTGGTTCTTCGAAAATTTTCTCTATATCGGCACCTACATGAAGGACGCCCGCGCCAGCGCCCTCCCGCTCGTCAACTCCGAAATCGGTGACTGGACCCTCCTCTTCGGCCAATGGAATCTTCTCCCTCTCGATTTGAAAATTGGCCAATTCGTCCGCACTCTGGGCTGGTTCGGCATGGCCGCAACCCTCGCCTTCCTTGCCTACCGCACCTATCGCGGCTCTCAACCCGCCCTCCGCCCCCTCTCGTCTCCGTAGAACCGGGGTTCACCCCGCTCCCTTTGTTTTGTCCTCTTCTGTCATCCCGACCGGAGCGGCCCGATTTCCTCCTCCCGCGCCGAATTTGGGCGCGTCGGGCCGCGTAGCGGAGGGACCACGGCAACCAATTCTCATTACCTGAGGGCCTGTGCTCTTGAATTTCTCTCTCTTTGTTTGTAGGGGAGGGGCTTGCCCCTCCCTCCTGGGTTACCGCTCCACCTCGAAAAATTGTCATCCTTCGCGCCCGCCTCGGGCGGGCGAAGGACCTCAACCTCAACTCCTCCATCCAATTTAACCGGCTATTTCTCAAGTCGTTCCCCAATCTCCCAACAGACCCATTCTCCCGTCTCGCGCATCAAACAACTGCCGTTTCCGTGCCCTCCCGGTGTGCCCGGAATCTTGCGGTGTGTCCGGCTCGTTCGCTAAAGTAGGCTCATAACCGTGAAGAACTTCGAGGTAGACGAAAAAGTGTCCGAAGCTCAGCAACTCGGATTTGAGCAGTCCTCCCCGGCTCGCCTCGAAGCCCTCTTCCGCGTCTCCCAGGCCATCGGCGTCTACCGCAACGCCAAGGAACTCTTCCGCGTCCTCGCGAAAGAGCTTCGCCAGGTCGTCGCCTTCGATTTCGTAGCCGTTTTTCTCTACGAAGCCGAGAAAAATAAAGTCCGTACCGCCCTGCTTGAAACCGTCGAAGGCCCGGACTTCCTCATCCCCGAAGATTTCCCCGCCGAAGAAACCATCACCTGGTGGATCTACAATCACCAGCAACCCGTCGTCATTTCTTCCCGCGAATCCGAATCCCGCTTCCCGCACATGATGAAGCTGTATGAACAATCCGGTCTCGAGTCCGCATGCATCCTTCCCCTCACCACGGCCTACCGTCGTCTCGGCAGCCTGGGCTTTGGCGCCCGCCGCCCCAACACCTATTCTTCCGACGAAGTCCGCTACCTCTCTCTCGTAGCCGATCAGGTTGCCCTCGCTGTGGACAACGCTCTCCGCGACGAAGAGCAGCGCACTGGCGAACTTTTCCTCGAGGAAGGGCAGAAGCTCAGCCACACCGGCAGTTGGCTGTGGAATCTCTCGAGCGGCGAAATCAAGTGGTCTCGCGAGCATTTCCTGATTTTCGCCGCCGACCCGGAGAAGGATAAACCGAGCGCCGCGCTCTTTTGGAATCGCGTTCACCCCGACGACCGGGAAGGGCTCGAAAAACTCGTCAATCAAGCGGTCGCCGACAAGCGGGAATTCGAGCAGGAGTTTCGCCTCATCCTTCCCGGCGGCACCCTCAGATATGTCTCCGGTATCGGCCGCCCCGTTTTCGATGACGCCTCCAATCTCATCGCGTTCATGGGCACGACGATGGACGTCACCCAGCGCAAAAACGCCGAGGAAGAGCTCCGCAAGCAGAAAGCCCATTTCGAGAAACTGTTTGAACTCGCTCCCGAGGCCATCGTCCTTCGCGATATCAACAATCGCGTCCTGCGCGTAAATCGCGAATTCACCAATCTCTACGGCTTTACTCCTGAAGAAGTCATCGGCCGCAGCATTGCCGACCTCATCGTTCCCGAAGCTCAATGGGAAGCCTCGGAGAAACTTCGCGAAGCCCTCAGTCGCGGCGAACGCGTCAACGCCGAACTCACTCACAAACGCAAAGACGGCTCTCGCCTCACCGTCTCCTTCGTCGCCGCTCCCGTGAAGGTGGAAGGAAACACCCCCGAGATTTACGCCATCTACCGCGACATCACCGAGCGCAAACGCGCCGAGGAAGCCCTCCGCCGCAGCGAAGCCTATCTTTCCGAGGGCCAGCGCCTCAGCCACACCGGCAGTTGGGCCCGCTGTGTTACCAGCGGCGACGTCTATTTCAGCCAGGAAAGCTATCGCATCTTCGGCTTCGATCCGAACACCAATGTCACTCTCGAGATGATTCTTGGCCGCATTCATCCTGACGATCGTCTCGCCGCTCGTGAAACGATTCAAAAATCCATTACTGACTCCGCCGATTTCGAATTGAACTACCGCATCATCCTCGACGACGGCTCCATTCGCCACCTTCACGTTCTCGGCCATCCCGTCCGCAAACCAGACGGCTCGGTCGCCGAATTCCTCGGCACTCATGTGGATGTCACCGAGCAGCGCCTTTCCCGCAAAGCCCTCGAGGACGCATTCGCCGAAATCAATACCCTCAAAGAGCAGCTCTTCCAGGAAAACGTCGCCCTCCGCCAGGAAATCGACGAAACCTCCATGTTCGACGAAATCATCGGCAAGAGCGCCGCTCTCCAGAAAGTCCTTAAGGAAATCGAAACCGTCGGCCCCACCGACTCCACCGTTCTCATCCTCGGCGAAACCGGCACCGGCAAAGAACTCATCGCCCGCGCCATCCACAATCTCAGCTCCCGGCACGACAACGCTTTCGTCAAAGTCAATTGCGCCGCCATCCCCACCGGCCTGCTCGAAAGCGAACTCTTCGGCCACGAACGCGGCGCCTTCACTGGCGCCATCGCCCAGCGCATCGGCCGCTTCGAGCTCGCCCATCACGGCACCGTCTTCCTTGACGAAATCGGCGAAATCCCCCTGGAACTCCAGCCAAAACTCCTTCGCGTCCTCCAGGAGCGCGAGTTCGAGCGTCTTGGCAGTTCCCGCACCCTGAAAACCGACGCTCGCCTCATCGCCGCAACCAATCGCGATCTCTCCGAACTCGTCGCCGAACACAAGTTCCGCTCCGACCTCTTCTACCGCCTCAACGTTTTTCCCATCCGCGTTCCCGCCCTCCGCGAACGCCCCGAAGACGTCCCTCTCCTCGTCCGCCATTTCACCGAAATCTTCAGCCGCCGCATGGGCAAGCCCATTCAATCCATCCCCGCCGACACCATGAGCGCCTTGATGAGCTACGACTGGCCCGGCAACGTCCGCGAACTGCAAAACGTCATCGAGCGCGCCGTCATCCTCTCTTCCCGCGGTGTCCTTCGCGTCTCTCCCTCCGAACTCAGAGCTTCTTCCGCCTCCGCTCCCGTCAACGCGGAAATAGCTTCTTCGCCCGCGCCCGTCAGGCGCGTGCGCACCACGGTCCCCCCTCTGACTCGCGAGCAAATCGAACAAGCCCTCCGCGATTCCGGCGGCCGCGTCGGCGGCACAGATGGCGCCGCCGCCCTCTTGGGCCTCAAGCGCACCACTCTGATCGCCCAGATGAAGCGTCACCGCATCAACGCCGCAACTGTCACTGCCACAACGATTGACACTGTCAAACCCCTATGACACCGTGACACCTCCTCGCTGTCGGCTCCCCGCTTTTCCCTGAACCTCCGTCTCTTCAATCACTTCCGCATCTTTCCTCGACCTTCTTTGTTTGGCCCGCCCCTTGCCTTTCTATCCCCGCGTAAAGAAGCAACGTTCAGTACAGGCAGAAAGAAGGAATCCCGATGTCCAAGAAATTTTTCGAGTTTGCTTTGGTCGCCCTCGCCGGGCTCTTCGCCGTAACTCCCGTTTTCGCGCAGAATTCCGTGAACCAGATTGACTCCGAGCACTCCACCGCGCGCCTATACCTCGCCTCCACGCGAAACCCCGACCGCAATCTCAACGTTGGCGTTGCTCGCGCCTCCGGCGTAGTCAAACTCAACTCCGGCAACTCCGCCGCTCCCGATTTTGATTTCACCATCTATCCCGCGGACCAGAATCCTTCCCTCGCCGCCAACCGCCGCCAGCCCAAGACTGACTACACGGTCATTGCTTTCAAGTCCCGGCGCGTTGTTCCCCTGGCGGCCGACGCCTACCGCGTCTCCGGTGACCTTACGCTCACCTATGTCCAGCGCACCGTCTCCTACGACCCGAATGAAGGCTATTCCGGCCCCGCCTACGGCCCGTCCGTCACCCTCTCCCAGACGCAGCCCGCTTCCTTCGAATTTCACCGCGCCATTCCTTCCGGCAGCACGGCCAGCGCAGAATGGCTCGCTTCCAGCACCATTTCCGCCGAAGATTTTCCTGAGCTTTTGAACGCAGTCGCGTCCACAGTCTGGCCAGTCTTCGTTGCGGACGAGCAGTGCGCCGCGCCATCCAACGTTGGCAGTGAAGATTATTCCGGCTCCGCCTGCACCGGTGAACGCGTGGAAGTCGCGGCTCGCAAAGATCTCAACTGCGATGCGCCATCCAACGTCGGCGAGGATTTCTCCGGCGAAGTCTGCACCCAGGTTGCTCCGTCCATAGTTACTCCGGATGAGGGACGAACCCTCTCCGCGAAACACCACCAAAAATTCGGTGACGCCGCACACATCGTCGCCAACGAAGTTCAGATTCAGCTGGATCTCTTCACCACTGGCACCGGCTCCACGGTTTCCATGGCCGCCGGCCAGTAAGGAATTAGTTCCCAGGAGACCAGCTGTGCTGAGAACCATGATCACGGACACGCCGTTCGAACAGAAATGGGTCTTGCAGGGGCGCCTTTGCGGCGGGTGGGCGCAGGACCTGCACGAAAAGTGGCTCTCCACCAGGAGCACCCGCGAAGGCCGCAGGTGCGCCGTCAATCTCGAAGACGTGATCTTCGTTGACGCCAAAGGCGAGTGCGTGCTCCTGCAGATGGCCTCGGAGGGAGCGGTGCTCCGCGCCAACCGGGCCTACATGAAACACGTTCTGGAATCGTTGAAGCAACAGCAGCGGCAAATCTCGAAGGAGACGCAACCATGCCAGTTGAAGTCAAAAGCGGAACACCAAAGCCAGTCGTAGAAGTCGCCCTCGATCTCGGCGATCCCGGTGTAAAGGACGAAATCCTCGTCGCCGAAGTCGTCCGTGGCAACAGCGCCGCGTTCGAAACTCTTTTTGAGCGCTACCACCAGAAAATGTTTCGCATCGCTCTCAGCCGGTTGCAGAATCCGGAAGATGCCGAAGACGCCGTCCAGCAAACCTTTCAGCAGGCTTTCGTTCACCTGAAAAGCTTCCAGGGCCAGTCGCGATTTTCCACCTGGCTCACCCGCATCGCCATCAATGAAGCCCTGATGCTTCTTCGCAAGCGCCGCCCCGGCCATCTTTCCATCGAAGGCCACCAGACCGTAGACGAAGAAAGCTTCGCCCTCGAAATCAAAGACCCCGCGGTCACGCCTGAAGAACAATACGGCGATAAGGAACTGCGCAAGGTTCTGACCGGCGCGATCGACGAACTCCGTCCAATCCTGAAAACCGTCGTCAATCTCTCCGAAATTGGAGAGCTTTCCACCACAAAAACCGCGGAGGCCCTCGGCATCCAGGTCGGCACCGTCAAAGCCCGCACCTTCCGCGCACGCCGTTTGCTGCGCGACAAAATCGCCAAGCGCCTCGGCGCCCGGCGCGGCAAAGTCTCCCTGTCCCTGTTCTCGAATTCGCAGGCCTCGCGCCGCGGCTCCTATCAGGCCGTCTTTTCCGCCAGCGCCAGCTAGCTCGCCCTTTGTAGGGGAGGGGCTCGCCCCTCCCTCTTGCCGCGCCAGCCCTTCGCATGCAGGCCGCGGATTTCGCGCCTTCCAGGAGATTCGTTATGTGGATCGTTCGCGTCGCTCTCGATCGACCTTACACCTTCATCGTTCTCGCTCTGCTCATCCTCCTGATGAGCCCCGTCGTGCTCATGCGCACGCCCACCGACATCTTTCCCAGCATTGACATCCCCGTCATCGCCGTCGCCTGGCAATACACCGGCCTCAACCCAGAAGAAATGGAAGGCCGCATCACCACCGTCTACGAGCGCGTCCTTACCACCACCGTGGACAACATCGAACACATCGAATCCACCACCGTCAACGGCCAGGCCATCGTCAAGATTTTCCTCCAGCCCAATTCCAGCCTGGAAAACGCCAACGCCCAGGTCACTGCCGTTTCGCAAACCATTCTTCGCCAGTTGCCTCCCGGTGCGCTTCCCCCGCTCATCATTAATTACAGCGCCTCCAGCGTTCCCATTCTCCAGCTCGGCCTCTCCGGCAAAGGCCTCTCCGAGCAGCAACTCAACGACCTCGGCCAGAATTTTCTTCGCCCGCAACTCGTCACCGTTCCCGGCGCCGTAATTCCGTTTCCCTACGGCGGAAAACAGCGTCAGATCATGATCGACCTCAACCCCAATCTTCTCCAGGCCAAGGGTCTTTCCCCGCAGGATGTTCTTCTCGCCGTCCAGCAGCAGAACGTTATCCTCCCCTCCGGCACCGCGAAAATCGGTGAATTTGAGTACGACGTCCGCGTGAACTCCAGCCTGCGCACCGTTCCCGAGTTCGCCGACCTCCCCATCCGCATCGTCGGAAACTCCACCATTTATCTCCGTGACGTCGCCAACGTCCGCGACGGTTTCGCCCCGCAAACCAATATCGCCCGCCAGGACGGCAATCGCGGCGTCCTCCTCAGCATCCTCAAAGCCGGCAACGCCTCCACTCTCGACGTCGTCAAAGGCGTCCGCGGCCTCCTTCCACGCGTAGCGCAAACTCTCCCCCCGGAATTCAAGATCCGCCCTCTCGCCGACCAGTCCGTTTTCGTCCGTAGCGCCATCAGCGGCGTCGTCCGCGAAGCCGTCATCGCCGCTTGCCTCACCGGCATCATGATCCTCATCTTTCTCGGCAGTTGGCGCAGCACCCTGATCATCGCCGTTTCCATTCCCCTCTCGATTCTTTCTTCCATCATCGTCCTCAGCCTCATCCACGAGACCATCAACATCATGACCCTCGGCGGCCTCGCCCTCGCCGTCGGTATTCTCGTCGACGACGCCACCGTAGAAATCGAAAACATCAACCGCAATCTGGAGCTGGGCAAGGAGACCGTGCATGCCATTCTCGACGGCGCGCAACAGATCGCCGTTCCCGCCCTCGTTTCCACTCTCTGCATCTGCATCGTCTTCATGCCCATGTTCCTTCTCAGCGGTGTTGCCCGTTACCTCTTCGTTCCCCTTGCCGAAGCCGTGGTCTTTGCGATGTTGGCCTCCTACCTCCTATCCCGAACTCTTGTTCCCACCCTGGCCATGTATTTCTTGAAGACACACGAAGAGGAAGGGAAGCCGTCCAGCAATCCTTTCGTCCGTTTCCAGCGCGCCTTCGAGCACGCCTTCGAAAACCTCCGCAACTCTTATCATTCGCTTCTCGAAAGCGTCGTTCGCCATCGCCGCATCTTCATTCCTGCCTTCCTCCTCGCGTGCCTTGCCGTTTTCCTGCTCATTCCCTGGCTCGGTCAGGATTTCTTCCCCAACACGGACAGCGGGCAATTCACCCTTCACGTTCGCGCAAAATCCGGCACCCGCATCGAAGAAACCGCCAGGCTCAGCGACGAAGTTGAAACCGCCATCCGCCGCACCATCCCTGATCGCGAACTCGACTCCATCGCCGACAACATCGGCCTCCCCTACAGCACCATCAACCTCATGCACGCCACCTCCGGCCTCATCGGCGCCGGCGATGCAGACATCCTCGTCTCCCTCAACGAAAATCATCACCCCACAGCCGATTACATGCGCGAACTCCGCAAGCAACTCCCCGCGCAGTTTCCCGGCACCACCTTTTATTTTCTCCCCGCCGACATCACTACCCAGATCCTGAATTTCGGTCTTCCCGCTCCCGTTGACATCCAGATCGAAGGCGCGGACACGGAAGGGAATCGCCGCGTCGCCGACAAAATGCTTGCCGAGTTGCGCCAGGTCCCCGGCATCGCCGATCCGCGCATCCAGCAACCCTTCGACTACCCGCAATACGACGTCACCATTGACCGTACCAAGGCCACCCAAGCCGGCTTCTCCGAACGCGACGTCGCCAACAGCATGCTCAACTCGCTCAGCGGCAGCTTCCAGGTCACCCCCATGTTTTTCCTCAACTACCAGAACGGCACAAGTTACAACCTCGTCGCCCAGACTCCCCAATACGCCGTCCAGTCCATCCAGGACTTGCAGAACATTCCCATCACCGCCGCCGGCTCCACGCGGCCCGCCATCCTCGCCGATGTCGCTTCCATCCACCGCACCAGCGAAATGGAAACCATCAATCACTACAACATCCGCCGCATCCTTGATATCTACGCCAACGTCCAGGACCGCGACCTCGGCGCCGTCGGCCGCGACATCAATCGCATCGTCGCCGCCAACACTTCCTCGCTCCCGCGCGGCACCTTCATCCGCGTCCGCGGCCAGCTTCAGACCATGCATACTTCCTACACCGGCCTCCTCACCGGCCTCGTGTTCTCAGTCATCCTCGTCTACCTGCTCATCGTCGTGAACTTCCAGTCGTGGCTCGATCCTTTCATCATCATCACCGCGCTGCCCGCCGCTCTCGCCGGCATCGTCATCTTTCTCTTCCTCACCCACACCACCCTCAGCGTTCCCGCTCTCATGGGCGCCATCATGTGCATGGGTGTCGCCACGGCCAACAGCATTCTCGTCGTCTCTTTCGCCAAGGAGCGCCTTTTGCACCACGGCGATCCTGTCGCCGCTGCCACCGAAGCCGGCTTCACCCGCTTCCGCCCCGTCCTCATGACCGCTCTGGCCATGATCATCGGCATGATTCCGATGGCTCTCGGACTCGGCGATGGCGGCGAACAAAACGCCCCGCTCGGCCGCGCCGTCATCGGCGGTCTGCTCTTCGCGACCGTTGCCACTTTGATTTTCGTTCCCGCGGTTTTCAGTCTCTTGCATTCGAAACGCCATCCGGGAACGGAATTTCCGCAAGAAACAGAATTAGACGAAGTGCACGCATGAAGACCCCAGGGAGGTTTGAGCATCAATGAATGCCGAATCCAATCATCGCGAGCCTGCAACAATTTCTGAAACGCCCGCAACGGAATCTCCCAATCCCGCGCCGGCAGCGGTGGCCGCGGCCCAGCCCGCCGCCGCTGCTCAGCCCGCACCGGTGCGCGTGCCATGGTGGGTTCCCGTCAGCGCCGTCGCCGTCGTCGTTCTCGTCATCTTTTTCGGCATTCGCTCCCGTGTGAACGCCGAAGCCGGCGTCGCCCGCGCCACCCACGAGGCCGCCATCCCCGTCGTCAACGTCGTCCACCCCGTCGCCGACGCTCCGGCTCAGGAAATCGCGCTTCCCGGCAACACTGCCGCTTTCATTGACGCGCCCATCTACGCCCGCACCAACGGCTACCTGAAGCGCTGGTACTTCGACATCGGTTCCTCCGTAAAAAAAGGTCAGCTCCTAGCCGAAATTGAAACGCCCGAAGTAGACCAGCAGTTGCAGCAGGCTCGCGCCGACCTCGAAACCGCTCAGGCCAACTACAACATCGCCAAAATCACTGCATCCCGCTGGGAATTTCTCGTCAGCACCGGCTCGGTCTCCCAGCAGGAAACCGATCAGGCCAAGAGCGACCTCACCGCCAAAAAGGCCGCCGCCGATTCCAGCGCCTCCAACGTCCGCCGCCTCGAAGAGCTGCAATCCTTCGAAAAAATCTGCGCCCCCTTTGATGGTGTGATCACCACGCGCAACACCGACGTGGGCCAACTCATTGATGCAGGCAGCAACTCTCCCAAGGAACTCTTCCACCTCGCGTCCATCAACAAACTCCGCGTCTACGTCGCCATTCCCGAAGTCTATGCCCGCGCCGCCAGCAACGGCGCCACCGCCACGCTCACTCTCGACGAATTTCCCGGCGAAATCTTCAAAGGCACCCTCGTCCGCAACGCCAACGCCTTCGACGCCGCCAATCGCACCCTGCTCACCGAGGTTGACGTTGATAATCCCAAGGGCCGCCTCCGCCCCGGCGCCTACGTCTTCGTCCACTTCAAGCTTCCCGAATCCGTCACCAGCGTCACCATTCCGTCCAACACTCTTTTGTTCCGCAAGGAAGGCCTCCAGGTCGGCGTCGTCCGCGATGGCAAGGTCGAACTCGTCTCGGTCAAGATCGGCCGCGACTACGGCAACTCCGTCGAAATCGTTTCGGGTGTCACCAGCTCTGACTCCGTCATCCTCAGCCCGCCCGACTCCCTGATCAGCGGCACACCCGTGAAGATCGCCGACCGGCACGCGGGAGATTAACCCATGAAATCCCTTCGCCCATTTCTCGCCGTCACGCTGGCCCTCGTTCTCTCCGGCTGCGAAGTCGGCCCCAAATACGTTCGCGCCACCGCCCCCACGTCCGCCAACTTCAAGGAACAGCCTCCCGACTCCTTCAAGGAAGCCGGCCAGTGGAAAACCGCTCAACCCTCTGACCAGGTTCTGCGCGGCAAGTGGTGGGAAGCTTTCGGTGATCCGCAATTAAATTCTCTCGAAGAGCAGCTCACCGTCTCCAACCAGAATCTCAAGGTTGCCGAAGCCCGTCTCCGCGAAGCCCGCGCCGCCGTCCGCTTCAATCGTGCCGCTCAATTCCCAACCATCTCCGCCGGTCCCAGCATCAGCTCCGTCCACGCTTCCGGCAATCGCCCTTACGTCCACACCACCGGCAACACCGGCGATTTCGTTCTCCCCATCGATTTCTCCTACGAAGTTGATCTCTGGGGTCGCGTCCGCCGCAGCATCGCTGCCGCGCGCGAAGAAGCGCAAGCCTCGACCGCCGACTACGCCACCGCCAGCCTCAGCCTTCACGCCGAACTCGCCATTGATTATTTCGAACTCCGCAGCGCCGACGCCCAGAAGCATCTCCTCGACGACACCGTCAAGGCCTACACCGACGCCCTCCAGCTCACACTCAATCGCTTCCAGGGCGGAGTCGCTCCGAAATCCGACGTAGCGCAAGCCCAAACCCAGCTTGACACCACGCGTGTCCAGGACACCGACGTCACCGTCGCCCGCGCCCAATACGAACACGCCATCGCCATCCTCATCGGCAAGCCTCCCGCCGAACTCACCATCCCACCAACTCCCCTGAATGCTCAGCCGCCCGTAATCCCCGGCGCGCTCCCCTCCGAACTTCTCGAGCGCCGCCCCGATATCGCCGCCGCCGAACGCCGCATGGCCGAAGCCAATCAACAAATCGGCATCGCCCGCGCCGCCTATTTCCCAACGCTTTCCCTCGGCGGCTCCGCGGGCTTCGAAGGCACCTCGCTCTTGAATTGGTTGAACTGGCCCAGCCGTTTCTGGGCCGTGGGTCCGCAACTGACGCAAACTCTTTTCGACGGCGGCCGCCGCCGCGCCAACTCCGAAACCGCTCTGGCCAATTACGACGGCACCGTCGCCACCTATCGCCAGACCACTCTCACCGCTTTCCAGGAAGTCGAAGACAATCTCGCCGCCCTGCGCATCCTCGACGACGAAGATCGCCAGCAAACCGAAGCCACCACTTCCGCCCAGGAATCTCTCCAGCTCTTCACCAACCGCTACAAAGGCGGCGTAGACACCTATCTCCAGGTCATCAACGCCCAAACCATCGCTCTCCAGAACGAACGCAACAACGTAGACATCCAGCGCCGCCGCATGGACGCCAGCGTCCTCCTAATCAAAGCCCTCGGCGGCGGCTGGTCCTCCTCCGACCTCCCCAAGGAATCCGCCATCCGCAACTAACCGCGCGTAGCATACGCTTTAGCCTGTGCGCTCCGATCCCAGCTAAATCACCCAATAACTGAACTTGAGGGTGCCCCATCCTTCGCGCGCCTTTTGCGCGAAGGGTGGGTTCTTACGATCTAAAGCAGAAACCTTCCTCTCTTCACTCCTCTCTCCGTGCCCTCTGTGCTCTTCCTCTGTGTCCTCTGTGTGAACTCTTCCTCTTCTCCCTTTTGCTTCTCCCCCAACCCGTCATAAACTGTCCCCATCTTCAATCGACGGCAGGCACCCATGCCCACAAATCCCCAACCCGCAACCGAAACCTACCCAAAACTCTCCCCCGCCGATCTCTCCACCTACAAATCCCAAGGCTACTTGATCCAACCCTCCCTCTTCTCCCCCGACGAAATCGAAATCCTGAAACGCGAAGCCGAACGCAATCTCGCCGGCGCCAACATCCTCAACAAAGCCGACCGCGCCGGCAATCCCGTCAACCTCGCCATGTGGGACCGCCCGCAGGACGACATCTACGGCATGTTCTCCCGCAACGAACGCATCGTAAAAAATGTCGAAACGCTTCTCGGCGCCGATGTCTATCTCTACAGCGCAAAAATGATCATGAAAAACGCCCGCGAAGGCGGCGCCTGGGAATGGCACCAGGATTACGGCTACTGGTACGACTACGGCTGCCTCGTTCCGTCCATGCTCAGTTGCTTAATCGCCGTCGATCGCGCCACAAAAGAAAACGGCTGCCTCCAGGTCCTCTCCGGCTCCCACGCCATGGGCCGCGTCAATCACGACCGCATCAACGAACAAACCATGGCCAATCCCGAACACGTCGAAGCTGCCCTCGCCCGCTTCCCCCTCGTTTATCTCGAACTCGACCCCGGCGACTCCGTCTTCTTCGACTGCAATCTCCTTCACCGCTCCGACGCCAACCGCTCCGACCATCGCCGCTGGAACTACATCGCTTCCTACAACACCGTAGCCAACCAACCCTACAAACGCGTCCGCGACTACGGCAACTACGAACCCCTCATCCAAGTCCCCACCAACGCCATCCGCCTCTTCGCCTCCCAACACAACCTGTAGCGGCCCGGTAGCACAGGCTTCAGCCTGTGTTCTTCGCTCTCAAGTTACGCCGCTCAACCTTTGAACTTGAGGGTGCCCCATCCTTCGCGCCTTTTGCGAAGGGTGGGTTCTTACGATCTAACGCCACAAACTTTCCTCTCTTCACTCTTCTCTGTGCCCTCTGCTCTCCTCTGCTAACTCTGTGGTGAAATCTTCTCTTCGCCTTCCCATTTTCCAATTTCCATTTTCCGATTCAACCCATCCATGTTCTAATCCCCACCGTGCCCACACCCCGCCGCGTCACCATCATCGGCAGCTACATCGTCGCCCTCGTCATGGACGTGGACCGCCTCCCCATCGAAGGCGAAACCGTCGTCGGCCGCGACTTCCACACCACCTTCGGCGGCAAAGGTTCCAACGCCGCCGTCGCCTCCGCCCGCCTAGGTGCCGAAACGGTTTTTCTGGGCAAAGTTGGCCGCGACTCCTTCGCCTCCGATTTCCTCGCCATGCTCGACCGCGAAAACGTCCATCGCGAAAAAGTTCTCTACTCCGAAACGCTCCCCACCGGCGTAGGCATCATCCTCTTCAACTCCAAAGGCACAAACCTAATCGCCATCGATCCCGCCGCAAACACCCAACTCTCTCCCGCCGATCTCGAAGCCCACCTCGACACCATCCGCGAATCCTCGGTAATCGTCTCCCCGCTGGAAATCCCTCTCGACACCGCGCTAGCAGGCGCACGCCTGGCCAAACAACACGGCGTAAAATCCATCCTCAATCCCGCCCCTGCCTGCGATCTCCGCCAAACCGACCTCTCCTCCGTCTTCGCCCTCACTCCCAACGAAACCGAAGCCCGCACCTGCCTCGGCCTCCCCGCCGCCGATCCCGCCCCCGACGAAGAACTCGCCTCCGCCCTCCTCGCCCTCGGCCCCGAACACGTCATCATCACCCGTGGCGCCCAAGGCGTCCTCTGGGCCTCCAAAAGCGGACAGAAGAAAATCCCCGCCCTCCGCGTTAATCCCATCGACACCGTCGGCGCCGGCGACGCCTTCAACGCAGGCCTAGCCGTCGGCCTCAGCGAAAACAAATCCGTCCTCCACTCCATCGCCCTCGGCATCACCGCCGCCTCGCTCTCCACCGAAAAGCGCGAAACCCTCGCCTCCTATCCCTATCGCCCAGCCGTAGACCAACGCCTCCCCGAAATCCCGGACGCTCTAAATTTGCTTCCCCGCGCATAACCACACGAACGTATCATTCCGAACCCCGTTCGCTTTTTGAACGGGGTGAGGAACCTGCTTTTTCTTCCTTCGCAAGCACAAAAGATTTCTCGCCCCGAAAAATAAGATGACCGCCCTTGGGCTTTCCTGTGCGATTTTGCACAGTATTGCGATTGGACCTCCTGTCACAATGCCTCCGGGACAGGAGGCTCCAAATGGACTTGAAAACAACCACCCGCACAGTAGGTAACGTCACCATCGTAGACGTCAGCGGCCGGATAGTGCTCGGGGCAGAGAGCGCCTCGCTGCGATCTCTGGTCTCCGATCTCCTGAGCAACGGCCACAATAAAATCTTGCTCAATCTTGCGGAAGTGAATTACATCGACAGCTCGGGCTTGGGCCATCTGGTCAGCGCCTTCACAACGGTGCGCAAGCAAGGGGGAGAGCTGAAGTTGCTCAAACTCACGAATAAAGTTCACGACCTGATGCAAATCACGAGATTGTATACCGTCTTCGACATTCGAGACGACGAGTCGGAAGCCCTTAAGTCCTTCGGTCTTTCGACCGTCGCAACCGCATAACTGATCGGAAGAGCTCAGGGAGCACTTGGTAGAGGATCCCGAATAGCACTGGACATCTACCCAACGCCGGCTTACAGTGGCCTTGGATTGCAATCCTTAGTTTGGCAGATTTCTGACTTTGCAATGGGGCGACTCTTAACCGGGTCGCCCTTTCCATTTTGATTTCTAAGCTGGCTTGAAGGACTTCCCGCATTCCAGGCAATTCAATTTTCCGCGCGGCGTGATCAGCCCGCAAAAGGGGCACATCCGCTGTGGCGCGAACTCGTTCCCTCGCGGTTTCATTCCTGCAATCTTCCTTGCCAAAGCAGACACGAACCCCAGCGAACCGCGGACGCGGGAAAAGAGTTGAGAAAGCCCAGGCATCTCGGCTTTAACCCGCAGGCTCTCTTGTCGCTGGCGAAGCGTTGGGCTTGGTGCTGAAGCACCAACGGAAGAATCGGTAATCGCACTTCTCGCAGCGAAACGGCCGGACGAAAATCGTCGCCAGGATTGTTTTTTCCAGGAATCCCGCGCGCCTGGACTGGTGCATCCTTCTGCTCCCGCACGATGGGCAACTTGTCATTTCCAATCTCCCGATGCCGTAATGGCGT
>DASSGJ010000585.1:0-10541 GCA_035693545.1 Candidatus Acidiferrum sp. | reverse complement strand
CTTGACCTCAGCATCGTTGCCGTCAACGAAGATGTTGACCTGGCTGATGCCGGCAGTGTTGCCGGAGACCTCCACACCGTCGGATTGCGTGACCAGTATGTTGGTGGCAACGGCGGTGCAGGTGGCCACGGCGGTACACGGCGCCCAGACATTGTTGGTCACGACGTTGTCGAGAATCGAGCCCGTTGCCCCAAAGCCAATCTGAACACCGTTCTGCGCCGCTCCGGTGGTTGAGCCGATGCCTGTGACCACATTCCGGCGAATGATGGTAGCTGTGCCTATTTCATCCGCGGTGATGCCGTTCTTTTGAAAGTCGTGAACCGTGCAGTGCTCGATCTCGACTTTCGAGACGCCGCCACCGCCGCTTTGCACGAAGATGCCGGTGCCGCTCTGGCAGCCATTGAGCGCAGCAGCGAGCTTGAAATTGCGGACAGCGACATGATCTAGGTCTCCAGAAGCATTTTGGAACGAAATACCGATGAGGTCCGGCGCGCACTGAGAGATGCCGCTGTTGATGCCATCCACGGTCAGCCCGGAGATGGAAACGCCGGTTGTGTCTGCGACCAGCAGCGCGGTCGCGATCGGAGCAGCGTCGAACAGGCTGGCCGTGTTGGCCTGCATCGCGGAGGGCATCAGGATTGCGCCGTTGTCCGCATCAATAGTCAAAGACTTGCGGATCGCAACTTGCTCGACATAGATGCCTTTGCAAACGTGAATCGTATCGCCCGGAGAGGCGGCGTCGACCGCATCCTGGATACGCGTGAACCCTGCGTTCGGACATTCAACCTTGTCGTCATCTGCTACCAAGGTCGCGCCTCGTGCCGGCACGGCTGCGCCCGGCCAAACCAGGACGGAGAGGAGAAGCACAGCTAGTGATGCTGTTTTTGGAAGGTTGATTTTCATCGCAACTCACCTCGCTTGATGAAGCATGGGAACAAAAAATCGTGTGAGGATGCAACGGCTGGAGGTTGCTTCCAAGAACTCAAACCCGATATTTGACCACTCGCAAGAACACGAATTTGGGCGGGAATGCCGCGAATATAGCAAGCCGCCCCGGGCGGGGCAATAGCCCGAGGGGTCAGTGTCGGATTCCTCGAACGTCATTCGGCGCATGACGCCCTTCCGGGGCAAATGACTCTAATTTGGGCGCAGGCTCCCTCTCGCTCCTGTCCTCCTGTCCGGGTACTGATTAGAGTCAATCCTCCTTCCAATCTGTGGTTCTGCCTCGCCCAGCATTTATGATGGAAGCAGGAATTTCCCCCAAAAGTCTTTCGAGAGGTTCAAAATGAAAAAACACCTTTGGGTCTTGCCGTGCGCCTTCCTAGCTATTCCCGTGCTGTGTGCCGGCCAAAACCCGCAGCCCAAACCTGTTTCCAAGAAGAGTACGACCTCCGCGGCAAAGTCCTCGAACGCCGCGCCGAAGCCGGCGGCGCCATCGGCCAAAATTGTTTATGCGGAACTAACGATCACTGAATTGATCGCCGAGGATGCCAACCGCTGGTCCGACAAAATGTCTGCTCATGCCGCCGTCAGCGGGTTCATTACTCAGGTCGCAAAGGGAAGCGATGGCGACACGGACGTCCGCATTTGCGAAAACCCCAAAATCGAAGGCATGGATCGCGCGCGCTGCATCGTGGCCAAATGCATTTCCAGGCTTCCTTGCGATTTGCCGCCAGTCGGCAAGCCCGTCACCGTGAAGGGAATCACCCGCTACGACGCCAAAGTCGGCACGCACTGGTGGGAAATTCATCCCGTCGAAGAAGTAGAAAAGTAGCCCGATCGGGCACCTTCTTCCCCAAGCCGGTGTCAATGCTTCAGGTGCACTCTTGAAACTCAATCGTGTCGCGCTATGTCTTGCGGTTTTCTGTACATCTGGACTCGTGGCCAAGCAAGACCCGTCAAAACTTGAAGCCGGCAAGAGATCGCAGACGGCACCCGCCGCCCAGGAACGGCAGCCACACAGAATTCGCGTCAACGAAGCGGTTCAAGAAGCAAAACTCGTTCATCAGGTCTCGCCACTATATCCACCGCTTCTTGGCAAGCGCATGGATGGCACGGTCGTTTTGGGTGTGATTGTGGGCCAGAATGGCGCCGTGAAGAGCGCCCGATATGTTTCCGGCCTGGCCAATCTCAAAGACTCTGCGATCAGGGCCGTGTTGCAATGGCGATATAAGCCGACGTTGGTCAATGGCGCGCCGGTCGAAGTGGACACAACGGTTTCGGTCGTGTTTCCCCGACTCGCGACGCAACGACAATCAGCCTCAAACGAGTAAGCCGGGTCCTGCTGACCTAGCCGGTGGTAGTCCAATCAGGAGGCGGAAAAGCCACGCGCCAGAAACTTGGTGAGGGCTTTGAGAATTCCACCGCCACGGTAGGCGGTCCTGCCATTTCCTTATGCACGGAAACCACGCGGCATTCCTCTTGCTGTCCGGTGGCGGTATTTTGCAAGAAGAGTCTCTGTTTCGGAGCGACCATGCCCTTCAGGGCAAGCAGCGCGCCATGCGCATTCACTACAAGGGTCTTCGTGTTTTCATAAAACTGCGGACCCTCGGATCGCGGCCTGTGGACCACAACGGGAACGTCCAAATCAATTCGCCGGCTGCGCCGGCTTTTCAGCCATAACGTTGATTTGGTCGGTTTTTGATCGCCCATACATATTCAGGATAAGGCGTCCTAATTCCATTCAGCCACTATTGTGCCGGGGCGGTTTCCAATCAGACACAACTGGCCGAACGTTCAGGTACATGCAACATCGCCGCGCATTACCTCATGCCGGCGGAACTTAGAGGCAGATTCACCGCCGCCATCTCCTGCCGCTTCGCCAACTGTTGCTCTTCGCGTGTTTCCAGTAGCTCCCGGCCTTTCTCCTGCCCGGACGCCCAGATCTCGGCCAGGAAATAGCGGCCCTGATAGTTGTGGAACACTACATGAGAGTTCGCCACCGCCTTCTCCCCTCGGCTGACCACCGGAATCGTCAATGCGTGGGCCGCTGCCTTCCCGTCTTTCCCCTGAATTTGCAGCCAGCCCCCTTGCACCAGCACGGTGTACTCTCCGGCCGGCAGCTTGTTGTTCTCCACCTCAAACGCAAACGGCGCTTCAAACTTTACGACTCGATTCGCCTGCTGTGCCCGAACTCCAGCCCCGCTTCCGACCATTACCAAACCCACCAGCACGACGCTCCTCAGAATGTTTTTCATTTTCCGTTCTCCTCGGTTGAAATTGGTTCCCGTTGTTCGGGAACGCGCCCAATTTCACAGAACCCGCCCCGCCCCACAATGCGCGCGGGGTAAGCCAGAGGGAAAAGGAATCTCACCGCCCAAGACACAGAAAACGCGTAGTTTAGCTATCTCTCTCAACCGCGAGTGATACACGCCAGAGCAAACTTTTTGTGCTACAGTTCCGTCTTTACCAACAGGAGATTTTCTTGACCACCTCGCCCCAGCTTCCCTCGGTCGTCCGTTTCGGCGCTTATGAAGCCGACCTGCTCTCCGGCGAGCTCCGCAAATCAGGTATCCGCCTCAAACTTCAGGATCGTCCCTTCCAAATCCTGGCCATCCTTCTGGAACAGCCCGGCATTGTCGTTACGCGCGAGCAGCTCCAGAAGCGCCTCTGGGCCGAAGACACCTTCGTCGATTTCGAACACGGGTTGAACACCGCCATCAACAAACTTCGCGACGCTCTCTCCGACGAAGCCGACAATCCCCGCTTCATCGAAACTCTCCCCAAGCGCGGATACCGTTTCATCGCCCCCGTTTCCGCCAGCATGGTTCCGCGTGCGCACCTCCACGCCGTCGCGTCCACGAACGTGCCAACTCCTTTTCCGTCTCCGGGAATTTCTCCTGCCAATTCTCCGGACATCTCTTCCCACGCATCCTTTGCCCTTGCGGCCAAACGTCGCCTCTCCACCTCTGCCGCGGCTTCCGCATTGCTGCTCTTGTGCGCCGCTCTTCTTGTCACCTGGTATTTCTTCTCGCACTACCGCAGTGCCGCTGAACCCTCCGAAATTCGTATCGCTCCGCTGAACGGCCTCCCCCGTGAAAGTGATGCCGCATTCTCTCCCGATGGCAATCAAGTCGCCTTCGTCTGGGCCGGGGAAAAAGGCGGCTTCGCGCATATCTACGTTTCCCAAATTGGCGCCACCGATTCCCCGCGTCAGATCACCGGCACCGGTGAGGGTACCTTCGAATTCGCCCCGGTCTGGTCGCCCGACGGCCACTACCTCGCCTTTTTCCGTTTCAATGACAAAGAAAAAGTCCTCGCCATTTATGTCACCGCTGCACTCGGAGGCTCGGAACGCCGTCTTTATAATGTGAAGTCCAACCGCAAGGTGGACGCGCTCGATTGGTCCGTTGACGGCAAATATCTGGCATTCTCCGACAGCGCCTCGCCCAGCGAAGCCTCTAAAATCTTTCTTCTTTCGCTCGATACCCTGGAAGTTCACCCGGTAACTTCTCCTCCTGCCGGCACGCTCGGGGACACGACCCCGGCGTTCTCTCCCGACGGCAAATCGCTGGCCTTCGTTCGCGATACTCTCGATGTTCGGGAAATTTACCTGCTGCCTCTTTCCGGCGGTCCTCCCCAACAAATCACCTTCGATCACGCCGACATTCAAGGGATCACCTGGACTCCCGAAAGTGACAAGTTGATTTTTGCTTCATCGCGGCAGGGACCTATAAGCCTCTGGCGTGTCTCGGCCAAAGGCGGAACGCCGCAGCGCCTGCCCATCGCCGGGGCGGGATGGGCGATGCGTCCCGCCCTCAACCGCAAAGGAAACCGTCTCGCCTATACGAGCGTCACTTACTCTTCTTCGCTCTGGCGGGCTTCGTTGACTCCGGATCATAAAATCATCCGTCCTCTGGAAAAGTTCATTTCTTCCACGGGTCTCGAAGAAGGCCCGCAGTATTCTCCCGATGGCAAACACATCGTGTTTCAATCCAACCGCACCGGGTACCACGAAATCTGGCGCGCGGATGCCGATGGTTCAAATCCCATTCAGTTGACGCACTTCAAGAAAAATTTGACGGGAACTCCCCGCTGGTCGCCGGATTCCAAGTGGATTTCTTTCGACTCGCGCCCCGCGGGTCACTCCGAAATTTTCGTCATCAACGCCGAAGGCGGCCAGCCTCGCCAGGTGTCGCAAGGAGATTCGGAAAACGGCGTGGCCAGCTGGTCTACGGATGGCAAGTGGATTTATTTTGCGTCCAACCGCAGCGGAACCTGGGAAGTCTGGAAGATTACGCCGGATGGGAATTCTGCCAGGCAAATTACTCGCCATGGAGGCTTCGCGGCCCTTCCTTCTCTGGATGGAAAGTATTTGTACTATGCAAAGGGCCGGGATCTGCCTGGACTCTGGCGCGTGCCCGTCGAGGGTGGGGAAGAACTCAAAATGTTCGATGCGCCGCCGGTTGGCGGTTGGGGATATTTTGCCGTCACCGCCGACGGCATTTATTATCCGGATGTTTCCACTCCCGGCAAAGGAGGACTCTTCTTTTACTCGTTTGCCAGACAATCGAGCTCGTTGGCATGGTCCGTGGATAAAGAGGAGCCGGACAACGGCGCACCTGCGCTCGGCATTTCTCCGGACGGCCGCACGCTGACGATCTGTCTCCTTGACCAGCCGCTCGTCTACATCATGCTCGTCGAGAATTTCCACCCGTAGCAATCTCTTAAGCAAAGTCATCGATCCCGCACTTGACAAGGGGACGGACAGGCGCGGCGATTCGCGAGACTTCGCTACACCTTCAGCTTTTGTTCTGGAATTTTGCTTCGACGCTTCGGTAGGTTGCTAAAACAATCCCGGGATCTTCATTCCCGCCATGCCGGGGATTCCACCGGCCAGGCTCTTCATCTGGTCCGCCAGTTCGTCATCCACCCGCCGCGACGCTTCATTAACCGCCGCGCGCACCAGGTCCTGCAGCATTTCCTGATCCTTGCCCGCAAACACTTCCGGCTCGATCCTTACTTCCAGCACTTGTTTCTGCCCGTTCATCTTCACGGTCACCATGCCGCCGCCGGCCGAGGCTTCCACGGCAACCGAATTCACCTGCCGTTGCAAATCCTCCTGGACCTGCCGCAGCCGCGAAAGCATTTGTTGTAGGGCGTTCACTTCCATGTTCATGTCAGCCTCACTTTGCCGTGTGGCTTATTCCTCGCCTTGCCGCCGCACTTCGGAAATTCTCCCGCCGAACCGTTGCAACATCGATTTCACCATCGGGTCGTTTTCGAACTGCGCGCGAATTTCCTGTGTGCTGCCTGCGGCTCGCGATGCATTCGCATCCTTTGCCGCACCAGTTTCCAGCTTAGCACAGACGCGCACCGATCGCCCTAGTACCTTGCCCGAAACGTTACGGATTTTCTCCAGCGTGTCCCGGCCTTCGATCAATCCCGCGAACGTACTTCTTTCCGCGGGAAAATAAATCCGCAATTCCGCTCCTTCCAGTTCCCAGCGCGAAGAATGTTCCAGCAATTCGCCGATGAATTTCTGTTGCGCCTGTATCCCTGCCTTGATCTCCGCCACTTGCGCCGCATCCAATCCCGCCGCCGCAACTTCTACGAATTTCTCTTTCACCGCCGGCGAAGCCGCAGTCTTCGGCACAGCTATTCCTGCTTGCCCTGAAGAAGCCTGAAGGGATTGTGCGCTTTTCTCCGCAGGTTCCAACGCTGGCGCAGCCGCCGCTCCACTCATCGCAAAGCCACCCGGATTCGCGGCAAGCCGTTCCTCACTTTTATGGGCCCCGCCTTCTGCCTGTCCTGACGAAGGAGGCGAGAAGGACGCTTTTTGTCCAACCACACTTGCCGCGCTAGAAAAACCTGCTGCACCCGCCGTAGCCGATCGAGAAGGGAAGGATGGTGTCGGAGAGCCGGAACCCGTCGTCCTCGGCGCAGATCCTCCGCCCGGCCCGTTCCCGCTCAGGCTCTTCGCTTCCGACAACAGTTCTTCCAACGGAGCCAATCGCGCCGCATTCACCAGCCGCAGCAATCCCATCTCCAGATGCACGCGCGGATCCATCGCCCGGCGCAACGCATCATCCGTCTGCAGCAAAATCTGAAAATATCGTGTCAGATCTTCTTCGCTGAAAAGTGCCGCGGCCTTCGCCAGACCCGGCCGCTGATCCGGTGTCGCCGCTAGCAAATCAGAGTCCGCGCCGCAAACTCGCGCTATCAGAAGGTTGCGCATGTGCCGGATCGCCTCGCGGCAAAAATGCTGCAGGTTCCGCCCTTCTTTTTGGAACCGGTGCACCAGTCCCAGAGCCCGCTCCGCCGATTGCTCCGCAATCGCCTGCACCAGTTCATTCAACGCATCTTCCGGCACCACGCCCAGCAGATCCCGCACGGCCTGATCCTGAATATCGTCGCCGCAGTAAGCTCGCGCCTGCTCCAGCAGAGAAAGCGCATCGCGCATGCTGCCTTCCGCCATCCGCGCGATCACCGCCAAGGCGCCGTCCTCAATTTTCAAATTTTCCTTCGACGCAATATATTTCAGCCGATCGGTAATCTCATTGAATGTGAGGGCACGAAAATGAAAGTGCTGCGACCTCGAGCGGATCGTATCTTCCAGATCCTCCGGTTGCGTCGTCGCCATCACGAAGATCACCCGGTCCGGCGGCTCTTCCAAAGTTTTCAGCAGCGCGTTCGAAGCCTCGCCCGTCAGCATGTGCGCTTCGTCGAGGATCACCACCTTGCTCCGTGACGCTGCCGGTGCATACCGTACCATCTCCCGCAACTCGCGAATCTGGTCAATGCCGCGGTTCGACGCGGCGTCAATTTCGATCACGTCGAGCGAACTTCCCGCGGCAATTTCCTTGCACGAATCGCAAACCCCGCAGGGCTCCGCCGTCGGCCCGTTCACGCAGTTCAGCGCCTTGGCCAGAATTCGCGCCGCCGTAGTCTTCCCAACACCGCGCGCCCCCGAAAAAATGTAAGCGTGCGCCACGCGATCTTTCTTGATCGCGTTCGCCAGCGTCTCCGTCACGTGCTCCTGCCCCACAAGATCCGCAAACGTCTGCGGCCGCCACTTCCGTGCAATCACTTGATAGGTCATATGTGTCGGTGAGCCGTGCTCCTCGCCATTTCAGCAAATCGTGGCTTCATTTTCAGCGCCCGCTCCGCAAAAGTCAAAACCCAAAATCCCATATAGCGTCCAACTGAAGGTGGACGCTACGCACGCGGCAAACCCGAAGCCGCACCATCCGCGCAGGCAAAATACTCCAAAATGGTTTTTGTAGGGATTTACCGCTGGGGAACTAGCAACCAACCGCTTCCTACTAACTGTTATCTGCTCTCTGGTCGCTCTTGCTGATTACCGATTACTGATCGCTGATTACATTCTGCAATTCAAATCGAGGAACTTCGGGGTCTCCGCGGCACACTCGGCTTACCCGGTACCGTTGCTCCCTTCCGGGCCTGGCGGGGTTCGCGGGACCTCGTTGCACGAAGCCCGAAGTTCCACGATTCGGCAGTCGCTCCATCTTCACGACTGCACTTTCAGTCTAACACACACATCTCATCGTCAAAATCCGCTGCAGCTCACTCCACCTTCAACGGCGCTGTGACGCTTCCCGTGTGCTCGTTCACCTGATCCATCACTGCAAAGCTTAGTTCGTACTCCCCGGGCGCCAGCTCCATCGTGCCATGGAACAGAATCCCTTTCTCCCGCACTTGTTTTGCTTGCGGCTCGCTTAGCCTGCCTCCCAAAATCTTGCTGAAGCTGCCCGCCATTTTTCCCGTGGAATCCCGGGCCGCAGCCCCGAACTCCATCTTCATCTGACTCTCGCCCTCTTCGTTGACGTGTACCGCTCCGGCTGGAATCGAGTACTCGAAGTTCACTTTCCGCATTCCCGGTTTGTTCCCTGCCTCCGTTCGCAGCATTCGCACATTCACCGCCAGCCCCGTATATTCAAAACTTGAAAACAGCGCCTTTTCCATCAGTTGGGCGTCCGTATCCGCTTCGCGTGCACCTGCCCCTAAGTAATACCCGCTCCGGGCCCGCACGTGCATTCCCTCCCGCAATGGCCGCACGCTTAGTTTTCGCCAGCCGGGTTTCTCGGTTCCACTCTTGTCATAGATTCCCAACAGGTAGTAATCCGATGAATCGCTTGCTGCCACTTCGAAGCACTTTCTCGCGTCCAAGCTCCGGTCGCAGAATCTCCCGCCGGTCATGTCCGCAAAGTTCTCCAAGTTCGTCACGTTCATATCCACGTGCACATGTTGCGGGAGCGGTTCTCCCATTCCAGCACTCGCATAGGCAGGATTTATGAGCCCGCTAACATCCAGTGGGTAGACCGCGATGTTCGCTGCTTCCAATGTTCGCCACGTCTGCTCGTACAGCGTGAGCATTCCGGCATTCCCAAAGCTCTCCTGCGCCCCGCCTTTCGCGAATGCCGAAGCGTCATTTACCTCGAACGGGAATCCCGCCGTTGCCCAGATCATGGACTTCCTGCCCGGAATTCCCGCAAAAGCGTCCGCGATTTCCATCAGCGACATCAGCGTCAGGCGAATCCTCTCCTCCGCGCTTGCATCTTGGAATCCGATCTCAGAGCGCAGCATTCTCAGCCGCGCTTCTTCTCCTGCCACGGCCCTTTCCGCGTCCTTTGAATGCCAGCCTTCCAGTGTTTTGTAGAGTTCTTCCTCGGGGTTCTTCGCCGGACGGTCCTGCTCGCTCTTCTCTTCTTTCACCTTGCTTAGCGCTTCCACCAGCACCTTGGGATCGGACGTAAACCCGTGAATTAGCCAGGCACCTCTGGCATCTACCGTAATCAGGCAGAGCGGCTCACGTTCATCCAGTGATTTGGACAGGAACTCCAGTAGTTGCTTGCGGGCTTCCTTCTGCTCCTCTCTTCGGGAATTCAGCAGATCCAGAACAAAAATCGTAACCCGGTCGGGGCCGCGTTCGACAGTATTGGTAAAGACTCCTTCTGGAACCTCCGCCGGCTTCATGACTTCACCCTTTGTCGCGACATGTTCAAAAAGCGCGATCTCCTGCCGCTTGCCATTCTCAAATACGGCAAAGTCTTCCTTTTTCAGCTCGGCTGCCCGGTTGCCTTTTGCATCGGTCACGACCGCCGGTATCAGCACCAGTCCTGTCCGCACCTTGATGGTCGGCGCTTGCGGGGTACTTTCTACCGGTTTGTTTTGCCCGAAAAGCTGCGGAGCGATAAAAACAGGAAATAGCAACAGCAGAAACATCACGCGCGGAATTCGACGAAGCGGTTTCATTCATGTCCCCCGGGTTCGGCCTGATTGCCCCTCATGGGTATTGCCGGAAAGTGTACTCTCACTTCCTCGCCCCGCAAATCAGAGTGCTTGTACAATGCCCTCCCGGCTCGCTCGCCGGTGCCTTCCTGTACAAATATCCTTGCAACTCGCTTGCGCCCTCCTCCGATTCTCCACTACTCTTTCTTTCAGGTTGGAGTTCCTCCCCAACCGCCTGGCCGCCGTTCGCAGCGGCATCCAGGTCCGCGCGCCAGCGCCAGCCCACCTCACCGCGGGCCGCTCCCCACGTCACGGGGACACCACACCTGCACGCACGTGCAGCAGGAGGA
>DASSGJ010000584.1:0-6088 GCA_035693545.1 Candidatus Acidiferrum sp. | reverse complement strand
GAAGACTTGAATCGCAAGCGCCGCTCGACCCCCGCGACTCTGCCGGATGACCCGGCCACCATCGCTCAGTTGACGGATGGGGAACGTTTTATCGCCGACCGCAATCCCCGCGCCGCCGAAGCCACTTTCAAGAATGTGCTGGCCAAATACCCGGACCAGATTCGTGCATGGTACGGGCTTGGCCTGGTTGCGCTGCTCGATCACGACGGCACCCGCGCCAAGGAAGTTTTCGGCCGCCTCACCGCCGGCGAGCACGCCGCCGCGCAGGACCCGATGGTTCTGGCATGGTCACACGTTTATCTGGCAAGAGTTTTGGACGAAGAAGGCCAATTGGAGCAATCAAAATCAGAGTATCAGGCAGCGCTCGCAGTGCAGGGTGCCCCGGCCAAAGCCCAACAAGCGGCCCAAAAGGAACTGGGCGACTTGAATCTCAGGAAATCTGCCGAGCGGCCGTAATTGGGAGGAAGAAATCGCTATGAAAATATCAGTGCAAATCGCAACGTTGGTTTTCGCCGGAGGGGTTCTCCTTTGCGGAGCACGCAGTTCCGCTCAGGCAACTCAGCAACAAGCCCCCACGTTGAATCCCGAAAAAAAACAGGAAAAGCCTGCCGAGGTAACCCCTCTCACGCTCGACAACGCTCCTCCTCCGGTCAGCGCCGAAGAGGACGCAGCCATTAAAGCCTTCCGCGCGGCCCCCATCACCGATTTGGCCAAGAAGGATCAACTCGGCGAAGAGTTCCTGCAGAAATATCCGGAGAGCCGTTACCGCCCCGAAGTGTACTCCTTGCTGGTTCGTGGCTATTTAAGCCTCGGCCAACTCGACAAGATGGAGGCCGTTGGCGACAAGGAAGTCGCGCTGAAGCCGGACGACGCCCAGACCCTGGCCATTCTTGGCTCCACGCTACCCCGCGCGATGAATGCCTCCACGCCGGAACCGCAGAAGCGATTGGAGAAGGCTGAACAGTATTCCAAGAAAGCGCTGGAAGTTTTGCCCACGCTCGTGAAACCGGAGGACCTGAGCGATACGGATTTCCTCAAGGCCAAGGACCAAACCTCCGCGATGGCCTATAGCGGCCTGGGAATCGTTGCCTTCCGCCGGCAGAAATTTGCGGAAGCGATCCCCAATTTCGAGCAAGCCGTCAAGCTGGACCCGATTCCTGATCCGGTGAATTTCTACCTGTTGGGCATTTCCAACCAGAAAACTTCTCATTTCGAGGATGCCGCCAACGCGTTCACCAAGTGCGCCGCCGTCCCCGGTGGGCTGCAGGCCACTTGCAAATCGAGCGCCGACGAAGCGAAGAAACTGGCGACTACGCAGTTGAGCGCTCCCAAGTAATTCCCCCGTGCCGCGGCACGGGATCGAGCGGAAACCATGGTCCGCGGTGAAGATGACCGGTTGATGGAACGCCTCGGGTACTCCTTTCGCGACCCGCTCCTGCTGGACCGCGCTCTAACGCACAGTTCCGCCATTCCGGAGCTTCGCGCGGCCCGCGGCGAGGACATCGCTTTCAGCGGCTCCATCGTGCAGGACAATGAGCGGCTGGAATTCCTGGGCGACGCTGTGCTGGAACTCCTCACCAGCGAATATCTGTTGTTGAACTATCCCGAGTGGACCGAAGGCCAGCTTTCGAAAAGCCGCGCGCGCATCGTCAACGCCCACTCACTTGAAATCGCAGCGCGTGGTTTGCAACTGGGCGAGCATCTGCGGCTCGGCCGCGGCGAGGAAAAGACCGGCGGCCGAGACAAACCGGCTTTGCTGGCGGACGCCTTCGAAGCTATCGTCGCGGCAATGTATCTTGATGGAGGCCTTGCCCCGGCTCGCGACTTGCTGAAACGAACTGTCTTTGAGCAGGCGCTGGAGGATGGCGATCGCATTTCCGAGTCGGACCGCAAGAGCGCGTTGCAGGAATTTCTGCAGGCCAAGGGCGACCAGCCCGCCGAATATCGTCTTGCAGGAGAAACCGGGCCGGATCACCAGAAGAGATTTCGCGTGGAAGTCTGGGTAAAGGGCGAATTCATGTCCAGCGCCGAAGGCACCACCAAAAAAGAAGCGGAGCAGAAGGCTGCCCGCAGCGCCCTGGAAAAACTGTTAAGCGCCGAAGCCAAACAGGGAGAAGAGGTCGGCCCGAATGCCGGATGAATCGCTGGTGCACGATACACCCGCCGCTGCGCCGGAGACCGCGTCCACTCCTGTGCAGGAAGCTCCGAAAGCGGCCGAGCCGCTCCACGAAACCTACACCACGCTCGCCGAATATCTGGAATCCCTGCTGGTCACCGTGATCCTCGCGCTCTTCGGCACGAGTTTCGTCGTCCAGGCGTTTAAGATTCCTTCGCCCTCCATGGAAAAGACCCTGCTCGTCGGCGACCATCTTCTCGTGAACAAATTCATCTTTGGCGGGCGTGGCCAGTGGTATGAAAAGCTGCTGCCCTACCGCGATCTCGAGCGCGGCGACATCATCGTCTTCAAATATCCGTATCAGGACCACCCTCACTTCGTGAAACGCGTCATCGGCCTGCCCGGCGACCATTTGAAAGTTGTTGACCAGCAGGTTTACGTCAACGGGAAGCTGCTCAGCGAACCCTACGTCGTCCACGATCCCGCTTCCGGTTACGATCCGCTGAACTACACTTTTCCTCCTCCCAGCAATCAGCTCTTCATCCCGCCCGTACAGGTTGAGTGGGCGCACGAAATCCGCAAATACATTCAGGGCGACGAACTGGTTGTTCCGCCAGGAAAATATTTCGCCATGGGTGATAACCGCGACCACAGCTCCGACAGCCGCTACTGGGGCTTCGTGGACCGCGAAGCCATTATGGGCCGCCCCTTTCTGATTTACTGGTCCGTTGACGCCACCAGCAGCGATTATTCGGACGCTTCCTTCGGCCAACGCATCCTGGCCATCTTCGACACCCTCACCCACCTTCCCGCCCGAACCCGCTGGAGCCGCATGCTCCACACCGTGCACTGACACCCGCGATTCCCCATGACTCTGTTCTTTCCCCGGCACTTTTGAGAAACTTCAACGGCATGCCTCGCTTCCGCACTTACGGCAAATGGATCGGCGCGCTGGTGATTGTGCTGGTCCTTGCGCAATTGGGTCTGCCGTTTCTCCTGCAAACCCGCCGCATGCGCACGTATCTTCTCGCGCATCTGGAGAAATCCTTCGGCCGTCCCGTCGAAGCCCGCAGCTTTTCGATGGATATCCTTCCCTTTCCGCGTGTGGACGTGGAAGGAGTCAGCATCAATGAAAATCCCGCGTTCGGCCGTGAATATTTCCTGCGTGCCGACCGCTTGACGGCCAATGTACGCTGGCTCGGGCTGCTCCAGGGCCACTTCGATTTCGGCACGATCTCGCTCTCGCGTCCCAGCCTGATTCTTGTGCGCAACGAGCAGGGCCGCTGGAACCTGGAAGGCTGGCTGCCGCCGGCGCAGACAAAATCTTCGGCGGCTATCGCTTACGGCCCGCAAAGCCCCGCCGATTCCGGCAATCATTTGCAAAAAATCGAATTCGACGAAGGCCGCATCAATTTCAAGACGGGCGATGAAAAGCGCCCGTTTGCGTTCACCAACGTATCCGGCAGTGTCGAGCAGATGGGACCGGGCCGTTGGCAGTTGCGCCTTGAAGCCCAGCCCTGGCGCAGCGGTGTTCCTCTACAATCCACCGGCACTTTGCAGGTTCGCGGCGAAGTGGCTGGCACCTCCGCGCGCCTGCAGCCCGCCGAAATCCAAGTCCACTGGGGCAAAGTTTCCATCGCCGATCTGTTTCGCATGATCACCGGCAACGATTACGGCGTCCGCGGCGCGTTCTCTTTGGATGGAAACGCCAGTATCGGGAAACCCGATTCCGGCGAACCAGCCCCACCGGGCGCGTGGAAATTTTCCCTGCACGCAACCGCCGCCACGATTCACCGCTGGGACCTTACGGAACGCGCCGACAATCCGGGCGCCAGCCTTAACCTTAAAGGTCTTTGGGATGTCGCCGCCGGCGAAGCCCACGCCGATACCCTCACGCTCGAGCTTCCGCATTCCCGCTTTGAAGGGACTGCCCGGCTGAAAACCGCCGGAATGTCCGATTGGAATCTGCGTATCGAAAATTCCGGAATCCAGGCGCAGGATCTTCTGGCGTGGTACCGCGCGTTTCAACCCGGCGTCGCCGAAGCCCTCGACGCCAGGCAACTATATAAAGCGAGTTTCGCCCTCCGCGGCTTCCCTTTGTCTTGGGAAGACGCGCAGATTTCCAGCGCCGCCGGAGAGCTTCGGCTGCCCGGCTACTCCAAGCCGCTTCGCATCGGCCCGGTCCTGGGCGCCGCCCACAACAATTTCTTCGAACTGCTTCCTGTGCAGTTGTCCATGGAATCTTCTAGGAAAGGCAAGAGTGAGATACCGCCGGCAAAAGCTGCCGTATCCGCGGCAACTCTCGACCAGTTGGAATTCCGCCTGCGTGACGATTTTATTGCCGGAAAGGGCTCCCTTCGCGTCACTGGAAAACTCGACGATGCCGGGGACTTCTTCAAGGCTGCCGCTGCGTTTGGCCAGATATTGAATCGCGGATGGGAAATCACCGGTGGCACCGCGGGAAATGTCACCCGCGAATGGGATCATGGCTTCGGCAATGGCCGCTGGAGCGGCGCCCTCACGTTCAGCAAAGCACAATTGCAGGCCGCGGGCCTGAACCTGCCATTGAGACTCGACGACGCACGCTTCGAGTGGAAAAATGGCCATCGCACCGCGACACTCGCGCGCGTCGGCGCTTTTGGCGCCTCATGGTCTGGCTCGATTAACGACGCGCCTGCGCTCGGCGAATCCGCCGAGGAAAGCTGGAAATTCCAGCTGCACGCCGATCATCTGGACGCGACGGACCTCGATTTGTGGTTTGGGCCGCGCGCCCGGCCGAATTGGTTGCAGCGCTTGCTTCCCTCGCTGCTCGGAAATTCCGACTCCAGCGGCAAACCGAGCGAACTTTTGCGCCGTGTCACCGCCGAGGGCGAAATTGAAGCTGATTCCCTCTCTATCGAAAAAATAAAACTCGCGAAGGCCCGCGCGCATGTCGCCTTCCACGACCTGCGTCTGGAAGTGCGCGATGCTGAAGCCGAGTGGGCGGGCGGCACAGCTCGCGGCGGCGTCAGCGCCGTATTTTCCGGCCCTCCCAAGTATGAAATCGCGGCCGAAGTTGATCGCGCGGACCTTGCCCAGTTTCCCTGGTTTGCGCACTGGGCCGAATACTGGAGCGGCACTGCGTCGGGAAAGCTGCGCCTGACCACTTCCGGCGTTGGCCGCGACGCTCTCGTCTCGCAACTTGCAGGCTCCGGCGAATTGCATCTGAAGGCGCTGGGGCTGCATGGCTGGGACGTTCCCTCCAGCATGGATACCGGCGCCCTGCGTATCGGCAGTTCCCGCTGGGATTCCGGCGAAGGGGAGTTCACGATTGCGGACCGCTCGTTGCATTTCGATTCGCTCACGCTGGAGAACGCGCGCGGTAAAACGAGATTAGACGGCGCGCTCGATTTTTCGCAGGACCTCAAACTTACTTTCGCGCCCGCCGCGGCTGAAAAACGCGGCGTGAAATCCGTCGCGGCGCCGCGCCTGTTTCAATTGCGCGGTCTGCTCGAAAAACCCGTCGCCACGGTCGAATTGACCCCGGTGGCGCAGGCAAGAAGGCAGCAGTAACCGGAATTTCCGAATCGGGAGGATCGTGGACAACATGCCCTGGAACCGCGCGCGGCTTTGCGCACTCTTTTTTGCATTTATCTTCGCTTGCAGTCTTCATGCACAGCAGCCCTTCACTCTCGACCAGGCTCTCGGCGCGCCATTCATGAATGAGCTGACCGCCTCCAAGTCCGGCCATCGTCTGGCCTGGAGCGAAAACCACCGCGGCCAATGGAACGTCTGGGCCGCCGAAGGTCCCGGCTTCGCGGTGCGAAAATTGAGCGATTACAACGCCGACGACGGCGGCGAACTTTCCGAATTGCAAATTCTTCCCGGTGGCGATGGCGTTGTATACGTTCGAGGCGAAGGCAAAAATTCCGCCGGCGAATATCCGAATCCCACCAGCAATCCTGCCGGCACGGAAGAAGACATCTGGCTCGT
>DASSGJ010000583.1:0-3076 GCA_035693545.1 Candidatus Acidiferrum sp. | reverse complement strand
TCGCCATCCACGCGAATCAGGGAAACCGCTTCGGCCCCGGGAGCCGAGTCGCGTCGCCCCAGCGCGAATGTCGCAATGTTCACGCCATGTTTGCCCAGCGTGCTGCCCACGTGGCCGATCACGCCCGGCTGATCCTGGTTGCGCAGGAAGAGTACCGTGCCATTCAGCTGCGCTTCCAGCGGAATGCCGTCAATCTGAATCACACGCGGCGACCCGTCGTGCAAAACCGTCCCTTCAGCCGTGAACCCCGGCGAACCTGATTTGTCCGGCAACGCGGAAACCTCCAGTGTGTGCGGGAATCCATGCTCGCGGCGCCGCGTCTCTTCTTCCACCGCGAGCCCCCGCGCAGCCGCAACCGCCGGCGCGTTCACCACGTTCACCTTCTCATCCAGAATCGCGTTCAGCATCCCGGCCAGCACCGCGCTCCGCAAAAGATGTGTTCCGACCTCAGCGACTTCTCCCGCGTAGCGAATGCGAATCCGCGCGGGCCGCGTCTCGGCGGCTTGCGACACCAGCGAGCCCAGCCGCTCTGCCAGCGCCAGATACGGCCGCACGCGCCGGTACTGCTCCGGCGATAGCGCCGGAAGATTCACGGCGTTGCGAATCACGCCTTCCACCAGGTAATCGCGAACCTGCACCGCCACCTGCGTGCCAAGCTCTTCCTGCGCTTCCGCCGTCGAACCCGCCACATGCGGCGTCGTAATCACGTTCGGCAGTCCGATCAACGGGCAATTCTTCGGCGGCTCTTCCACAAACACGTCCAGCGCCGCGCCCGCCACATGCCCGCTCTTGATCGCCGCCGCCAAATCCGGTTCGTTGATCAGTTCCCCGCGCGCCGCGTTGATGATCCGCACGCCTTTTTTCATCTTGGCAATCGTCGCGGCGTTGATCATGTCCTTTGTCTGCGGACTCACCGCGGTATGCAGCGAAATAAAGTCGCTCTCCGCATAAAGCTTTTCCAGCGGAACCAACTCCACCGAAAACTCGCGCGCCGCCGCCTCGCTGATAAACGGGTCGTAGCCAATCACGCGCATCTCAAAGCCGTCGGCCCGCGTAGCCACTTCGCTGCCAATTCGCCCAAGCCCAATCAAACCCAGCGTCTTCCCGCGCAGCTCGGCGCCCGACGACGACTTCTCCCACTTCCCTTCCCGCATCGCCGCATCGAACTTCGGCAACTGCCGCGCCAGCGCCAGCAGTAGTGCAAACGTATGCTCCGCCACGCTCACCGAGCTTCCGCCGGGCGTGCTCATCACCAGGATGCCTCGATGCGTGGCCTCGTCCAGGTCAATGTTGTCCACGCCAACGCCCGCGCGTCCCACAACCCGCAGCCGCGGCGCGTGCTCCAGCAGCGCCTCCGTAACTTTCGTGGCGCTGCGCACAATCAACGCGTCGGCGTCCGCCAGCTCCGCGTTCAGATTGTCCTTGGTGGTGAATACAATGTTCCAGCCGGTCTGCTTCAGCAGTTCAATCCCGCGTTCGCTGATCTTGTCCGCAACAATAACCTTCATGATTCCTCTTCCCAGTGTCCAGAAACATTCCAAATTACTGTGCCGCTACAAGCGTGTCAAATCGCGCCGCAATTCCGTGTAGGGGCACGGCATGCCGTGCCCTCTGTCGCTTCTGCTATAGTCAATATTAAGGGAGCGAAAATGAGCCTTTCCGATCAACTCAAAACAGACATCGTCGCCGCCATGAAGGGCAAGGAAGAGATGCGCCTCAGCGTCCTCCGCATGGTCAAAGCCGCGCTGCAACTCAAAGAAGTAGAAAAAATGCGCCCGCTCGACGAAACCGAATCCATCAATCTCCTGCAAACGCTCGTCAAGCAGCGCAAGGAATCCATCGACCAGTTCGCCAAAGGCAACCGCCAGGACCTCGTTGACAAGGAAAACGCCGAACTCAAAATCCTCGAAGCCTATCTCCCCGCCGGCGCCAGCGCTGCCGAAATGGACGCCGCCATCGCCAAAGCCATCGCCGACACCGGCGCCACCTCCATGAAACAAATGGGCAACGTGGTGAAAGCGGCAAAGGAAGCCCTAACCGGCAAAGCCGTGGACGGCAAAGCCCTAAGCGACCGCGTCCGCGAACGTCTCTCCAAACTCGGCTAATGCCCGTGCGATGGACCTTTGTAGTGGCCGGCCTTTAGGCCGGTTCCGTTCTCCCAATCCCCAATGCCACTCCCCAACCAAATCCCCCTCCGCTACACCGAAGAAGACGCCGGCTTCGTCAGCGTCCGCCCCGTCGTCAAACAAACCTTCCAGCTCCACGAACTCGTGGACATGGTCGTCAGCGTCGCCGGCAAAGATTCCGCCCGCGTCCAGCAAATCTTCCGCAGCGGCACCGTCGTCTACAACGGCTACCGCTACTGGTGGGACGCCCTCTCCGCCGACCGCGAAGAAATCGACCGCCTCCTGCTCCCCTTCCCCGACGACGATCCCTCCCGCCCCTTCGATACCGCCGAAGCCACCGCCGTCCTCCTCGATATCGGCGGCGGCGCCCAACGCACAGTAGTAGAAATCACCCGCCAGGACGCCGCACAAAAAAAACTCTTCGCCAAGCACTCTCCCTGGGACGTCCTCACAAACTTCGCCTCTGGCCAATCCCCCCGCTACGAAAAATACTCCCACGCCCGCCGCGCCGACCTCTTCCGCCTCTCCCTCCCCTTCAACCAGGCCCAGCGACTCCTCGCCGCCCTCCTAGCCGCCGCCCCCCGCAAACTCAAGTATCGCTGGAGCACCCTCCGTCCCCCGTCCGCGCTGACATTCGTCTGCCCGAGGAAGTGATTGCTGACCGATACGTGGCCATTCGCCACCTTGTAGGGGCACGATAAATCGTGCCCTCCTGGGCTATGTAGTGGCCGACCTTTAGGTCGGTCAGCCAAGCATAGGCCTGCCCGCCGTAGACACGCATTTCCAAAGCGCCGGAGGCGCGACACACGTGTGCAGCCGGGGACAAGCCTGACATTTTAGACCGGGCACATCCCTGACACTTTTAATAATGTTGTGGTGTTGAAGAAGAGGGAGGGGAGTACTCCCCTCCCTCTTCTTCAAGAGTTCGTTCGCGCCGATGTTCGTGGTTC
>DASSGJ010000582.1:0-2842 GCA_035693545.1 Candidatus Acidiferrum sp. | reverse complement strand
CATGTCGCGCCACTGCGTGATGTAGCTTCCGTCGGGGAAGGGAAGGTGGACCACAGGATCCGGGAAGAGATACTCCAACCCATACTGGCCAAGTCCCAATTCATCATCGCGAAGGATGGGACTGTCCTGAATCAGAACGTGCGCCGAAGAGCAGACGTCGTGCTTGAACCCGCGCAATGTAAGCTGCGTCGTTTTCACCCCGCCGCCCACCAGCGCGCGGCTCTCCAGCACCAGGCAGCGGTAACCGGCCTTCGCCAGGTAGGCCGCCGCAATCAGGCTGTTGTGCCCCGCTCCCGCAACCACAATATCGAATTGGTCCGGCATTAGATCAACCGATTGGTCTGGTTACTGTGCCACCATACATTAGCCTCGTCAAGCGCTTCTTCGTTGTAACCCATTTAAAATTATGATACTCCTCGCTCTGCCGCCCATGCGGTTTGGCGGTTAGACCACTTGCATCCCAGCCACTGGAGGAGCCCCGTGCACCTTGCTCGTCTCAACCTTTTACTCACTGTCCTGCTCCTCGCTGCAATCACTCCAGGCCGCACTCCCCTGGCCTTAGCCTCTCCCGACGGAGACGCTGTCGCCGCTGACCATTCTTTTCCCTCCGCTCTCGCCAAGGCAGACCAAGCCACTGCCGGCAAACTGCTCGACCCGGAATTCACCTGGACCGACCGCACTGGAAAAACCCGCACAAAGTCCGAGATCCTTCCCGCGCTCGCTACCCTGGCGGCCGACGCAGACGCCGACGTCAAAGTGCTCGACGCCGGACAAATAGTTCTTATCCATGGCAGCCATCGCATCCCTTCGCAGAACGCCTCCGTCCGTTTCCTTCGCGTCTGGGTCAAGCGGCCGCAAGCCTGGCAACTGCTCGTCTATCAGGAAACCACCAAGGCGGAAAAGAACCCGGAGAAACGCAGCGGCTTCGGTGCCCCAAGCAACGGTCTACCTGTCGCCTGCGAAAACCCCTGCAAGTCGGTCCCCTACAAACCGGACACCGCCGCCGAGCAGGAAGTCGTCTGCATGTGGCAGGCGGTCGAGCGCACCGTGTTAACCAACGACGTTGAAGCCTGGATTCCCAACTTCACCGACGACTTTATTTTCGTCACCCCCGACGGTGGCGCTCCGCTCAACAAGGCCGATCGTGTAGCCATGATCACCGAACTCCGCCGCACCAACACCACGCTCATCCCCGCCGAGGTAACTTCAATGAAAGTCTGGGTCCTCGGAGACGCCGCGGTCATGCGTTCCGAACACAAGCCACTCCACGGCAAAGTCCTGCACGTAACGCGCCTCTTCGAAAAACACAACAACCACTGGCAAATCGCCTTTGGCCAGCAAACCTGGATCGAATAACTTTGGAGTGCGGCAGCCCAGCTGCCGCTTTTGAGGTCGAGCAATCCACCCAAACTACCACTAGGCTCCGCACTGTACGCCCGCCTGGGCGCGGGTCTCTCTTCTCTTGTCTTCTAACTCCCGACTCCCGACTACGGACTCCCGACTGCTGCCTCAATACTCGTTCCAAAATCCTTCAGCATCACCACCGCCGCATTCCTTCCCGGCCCACCGGTCACCGATCCCCCGGGATGCGTCGTCGCCCCCGTCTGATACAACCCCGCAATCGGCATCCGGTGTTGCGCCCACCCCGGCATCGGCCGCATCGCCCCTGACTGTGCCGGCCCGGACCCGCCCGCGTGGCAACTCCCATGCCAGTTGTGCGGATTCATCCGTTCTAGGTCCAAAGGCGATTCAATCGTCCGCGCCAGAATCTTGTCGTCCGTAAGATTCGGCGAAAACTTCCGCAGGAATGTCAGATTCGCGTCCGAAACCTCCTGCCGGATCGCGTCCCAATGCTCCGGCCCTTCTTTCAATTGGTAAGGCTGGTACGCCACAACCTTGACCGTATGCATTCCCGTGGGAGCCCGTGATGGGTCCGCCACGCTGCAGCAGATCACATGCAGCGATGGATTCTCTGTGTTCACCGTGCCCGACTTGTAGTCCACCCCCATTCTCATCGCCCGCTCGGAATTAATCATGAAGCCCGAATGCACCGGCGAAAGCACGCCATCCGCGGTTGAATACTTCGGCGGCTCCGTCGTCGCATAGTTGGTCGCGAACAACGTCAGCCCCGCCTCCCAGGTCTCCACGCCCTCCAGAAAATCCTCTCCCCACAATTCTTTCGGCGCCATATCCACCAAGTGCTTGATATGAATCGTAGAGACCACAGCCTTTTCCGCCTTATAGGAACTGCCGTCGCCGCACTCCACGCCAACGCATTTCCCATTCTCAATAATCAGCGACTTGATCCACTTGTTCGTAAGAATCGTTCCCTGATGCGCCTCAATAAAACGCGCCAGCGCCGTGGTTAGTGCTCCCGACCCACCCTTCGGCAGCGGCCGGCTCTCTCTCTGCTGGTGCAGCGGAATATAAGCAGCCCGCGCCGTAGCTGGATCGAGCACCGGTTGCAGCGAATACGGGCATCCCATCAGGAACGCCCGGCAGTGGTCGTCCTCAAATGTCTCCTTCAATATTTCCCACGCCGACATCGCCAGCCGCCGCTGCCAGATTTTTCCCTGTGGATGCGCCGCCAGCAGCTCGTTCAGCGGCTTCCCGAATCCAACCGGCGAAAACATCACCGCATTCAGCAGCGGCTTCACGGTTTCATATTCCGTGATCATCCGCCGGTAAGCCTCGCCATCTCTCTTGGAGAATTTCGCGAATTCCGCGCAGGTGCGGTCCAGATCGCGCCACTGCGTCAGATAACTGCCGTCGGGAAACGGCATGTGAAACACCGGGTCGGGATAAATGTACTCAAGCCCGTAGTCACCCAGTTTCAATTCAT
>DASSGJ010000581.1:0-22277 GCA_035693545.1 Candidatus Acidiferrum sp. | reverse complement strand
GAAGCTTCCTGATAGCAGCGCACCTTGATCTGCTCGCCGTCGGCCAGCGTCATCGAAGTGATGCTGAACGCTAGTTTGCCTCCGTGGCCGAAACGCTTCTTGGGCTCCGCCGCGGCAATGGTGCCGCTCACTTTTGCTCCGGCAGGCAAAACGGTGACACCATCGACGATTACGTCTTCCACGACTTCAAGCTCAACCGCATCTCCGACGTGAGCCGTAGCCGAAGATATCGTTTTCCCCAGTTTCACGCGGATGGGCGTGTTGTTGGCCAGCGAAAACGCCGCCACACCCGTGTGCGCGGGTGGAGTCACATCAGTTCCCGGCTGGTCGTAATGCATTCGTTCGCGCGCAGGTGACTTTGCGGCCGGAGCCGGCAGGCCGGTACCCGGCTGGTCCTTCAGCAAGAAGACGCTTGTCCGGGGAACAAAACCGGCTTCGCCCGAAGCGGTTCGCACGCTGTAGTAATCGTCGCTGCGGCCAGTGATGCGGACAACGTCGCCGCACTGCAGCGTCATCCGCACCTCGAGTGTGGTCATCGAGCTGTACAGATAGACGTATCCGCTGTCTCGCGCGCAATCAATGCGGCCGGTATTTTGCGCGGATGCCGCCGAAGAGAATAAAAGGCAAAGCGCGCCGCCCCAGAATGCCAGAAGTTTCATTTCCAGTACCTGCCGGTTTAAGTGAATTAAACACTACCCCTATAGCACCGCAGTGCGGCGGCGCTTGCAAGAATGACTGACAGAGAGGTGTGCATAAAACGCCATGAGCGCATTCGCGCAGCGCCTCCGGCCAGGCTCTTCCACCCGGCTGGCGCACCGCCGTCGCAGTTTTCAGCCCGCTGCAGGCGTCATGTCAGCTCATAAAACATCAGCCGACCTTATATAATGCAGCCATGGCCAGCGTGGCGCCCCAATCCCCGGAAGACGCAAGCAACTCTCTCCCGGGCCAGGAGCCTTTCCTCCGGTTGCAGTCGGTGATGGTCTACGTCCGGAACCTCGACCGGAGCCTTGCGTTTTACCTGGACACTCTCGGCTTCCAAATCGTCTTTGATGGACGCTCGCGGCCCGGTGAGCGCGGGCAACCATGGGTCGTGGTCGCTCCACCCGACGGCACCGCCAACCTCACCATCATCGTTCCGCGCACCGACTCCGAACAGTTCAAGCAAATCGGTCGTGCGTCGCATGTCACCTTCGTCACGGAGGACGTGCTCGCAAAATTTCGCGAATGGAGCAAACGCGGCGTTCATTTTCTTTCCAATCCGCGGCTCCGGCGCTTCAAGCACGCTTTGCAGTTGAAGCCGCCACTTCCAGGGGAGCGCGGTGCCTCGGGCGATCATGAGCCGCCGATTTGGGGAGCCGTCTTCAGCCGCTTTCGTGACCCCGACGGCAACACGTTTTCGCTGGTCAGTTTCGATGAAGTCACTCACGCGGTTGAAGCGCAACGCCGCCTGATTGCGGAACGCCAGGAGCTCGAACGCCGCTCCGCCCAGGAGCTCGAAATCGCCCAGCAGGTGCAGGCCCGCCTTTTTCCTCAGACACTTCCCCTGATGCGCACGCTCGAATACGCCGGTATCTGCCACCAGGCGCGCCAGGTCGGCGGCGACTACTATGATTTTCTCGACCTGGGTGGAGAACGCCTTGGACTCGTCGTTGGCGACATTTCCGGAAAAGGCATTGCCGCCGCTCTTTTGATGGCCAACTTACAGGCCAATTTGCGCAGCCAGTCTGCGGTCGCGCTGGATCAGCCGCAGCGCTTCCTTTGCTCGGTCAATCAACTTTTCTGCCAAAACACCGCCGGCGGCGCGTTTGCCACACTCTTTTTCGCCGAGTATGACGACTCGGCTCGCCGCTTGAGATACATCAACTGCGGTCATCTCTCGGCGCTGCTTCTCCGTTCGGATGATTCGCTCGACCGTCTTAAATCCACCGCCACCATTCTCGGCGCTTTCAAGGAATGGGATTGCGACGTGGAGGAAAGCCAGCTCTACCCCGGCGACACCCTCGCGCTGTATACGGATGGCATCACCGAAGCTTTCAGCCCGCATCGCGAAGAGTTCGGCGAAGATCGCCTGGTGGAAGCTCTCCGGCGTCATCGCTCCCTTCCACCCTGCGAACTGCTTGCTTCCGTGGTGAATGAAGTTCGCCAGTTCAGCCCTCACGAACAGCACGACGACATCACTCTGATTGTTGCGAAGTGCTTGCCAGCCTGAAGCGGAATTTCCCGAGTTTTAGATGAGAATTATTTGGGAAGGCTGAAAACAGTCTGCTAAGAGGAAAGCCTCAAGGTCAAATGATCTGGACCAACTCCGGCGGGCAATCGCGCAAATTTTCGATCGAAATGCTCTTCTCGGAAGTTGTCGCTGTCGGCGCCGGCACCAGGCCGTAACTCCGGTTGCGGCCTTCGCGTTTGGCCAGGTACAGCGCCTTGTCGGCCAGTTCAATCACGTTGTCGATAGAGAGCATTTCTGTGTCCCCGGGCACCCAGGGGTACGGCGCCCAGCCAATCGAACAGGTCTTGTGCACCTGCACTCCATTACCGACGTCAAACGGCAGGTCGCGCACGGCTTCGAGTACGCGTGTGCAGAGCAGGGCGGCGTTTTCGCGGTCGGTGGTCCGGCAAACAAGAAGGAACTCTTCCCCGCCCCAGCGCACCAGGTCATCCGAACGGCGCATCACGGATCCAATGCGCTTCGCCATCTCCTGCAGCAACTTGTCTCCCGCCGCGTGGCCCATCTCGTCGTTCACGCGCTTGAATCGGTCAATATCCACCAGCATAAAAATTAGTTCCCGCGCGCATCCCCCTCCCTTTTGCGGGTCGCCGAATCTCTGATGCGATCGCAGAGTCTGCGCCTGATCCGTCGGAATCGTTTCGTAGAAATACCGCCGGTTTCGTGTTGCCGTCAGTGGATCGGTCAGGGAAATCTGTTCCAGTTCCTTGTTTTTCTGCAGCAACTCCGCGCTTCGTTGCGCAACCGCTTTCTCCAGTTCGCTCTTGCGGCGGTTCAGTGTTCGGGTGCGCAGCGAAACAAATCCCCAGATGCCGCCCATCAACCCGATGACCACCAGGCCCCTTGCCCAACTGGATTGCCAGACGGTCGGCAATACCCGGAAATAAAAGCTCGTCTTGGCCGAATAGGCCGGTGAATCGGCTTCTTTGCACTGCACCCAGAACTCATAACTTCCAGGCGGCAATCCGCCATAACGCACTTCGCGCTGCAACGTCTCTGTCGGCCGTTTTTCCAGGCCGTCCAACTGGTAGCGGCAGGAGACCTGCTCCGGTGTGTCCAGCACCACCGGCGAAAATTGCACCATCAGTGATCCATCGGTCGAGTCCACAAACGACTTCTGGTTGACGCTGCGTTCGGTTCCGCCCAGCGAAACTGTGGTCAGCACCACCTTTGGCGGACCCTCTTTTCGCGTCTCGCCCACCGGCTTATACCGCGACAACCCGCGCGATGTTGCAATCAAATAACTGCCGTCGGCCTCTTCCCTGGCCCCCGTCCACGGACTCAGATCGTCCCAGATCAATCCGTTTGCGTGATTGAGTCGCTGCAGATGCCCGTCCGGCCAAAGGATCACAATTCCATCCGTGCCGTTGAACCACATCCGGTTCTTTGCGTCGCGCCCCACCACCGTGCGATCCCAATTGCGAAATTCAAATCTCGCCGCGCCGTTTCGGCCAAGGATTACGTGCGTCACGCCAACAACATCGTTGTAAGCGACCCAGACCTCGTCGTCATTCAGCGCGGCAAGGCTGGTCATCGTCTGGCCGTTCAAGCCGTCGTTTATCCTCAAGACTTTCCAGTTTTTCCCGTCGTAACGGTACAGCGTTCCCGGTCCTGTCGCCCATAACACGCCGCTCGGCGAAAATGCCAGGTACTCAACCTCCGCCCCATCCACGGCAGGCAATGGCAACTCCACCGCCTTTGTGGCCGGCCCACGCGGGACAAATCGCACCAGGCGCGCCCGGGTGGTGGCCCAGATGGTGCCGTCCGGAGCAGCCAGAATGCTCACAAAGTTTCTGCCCCGGAAATTTGCTGTTGTGGTTGTCGCGTACGATTCCGGGTCAATCTGCACGATTGCGCCTGTGATGGTCAGCGCCCAGATGGAACCATCGCCCGCAATCTGCATCTGCCGGATCTGCTTTCCGGCATGTTCCCGCAGGGAAGGCACATTTTCCCATCTGCCTTTTTCGCCGTCCCAAATTCCAATTCCCTGTGCCGTGCTTACCCACAGCCGTCCGCGCCGATCCCGGAGCGTCGTCCAGGTGGAGTTGTCCGGCAGGCCTTCCGCCGTTGTCCATGCAGACCATTCCCGGACCCCCGTAAGGCGGTCCAGCCCGGTCCCGGAACCTCCGACCCAAAGTGTTCCTTCGCGATCTTCCATCGCGCATTGAATCAAGTTGCTTGCCAGGCCCTGTTTCACGTTCACCAGGCGCCAGTGCCCATCCTGTTGCCAATACAATCCCGAAGAACTTGGCACCAGCAATTTCCCCTCGGCATCAACAGAGGGTTTACCCTCTTCCTCGTTCGCTTCGCCAATCACTTCTTCGGCAAAAGTCAGTTTGTGCAGGCGTGTATCTATCCGCGCCAGCCTGGTTGCCGTTCGCAACCACAGCATGCCGATGCCGTCGAACTGCAATGCCACCACACGCTCGTCCGGCAGCCGGAGTCCAGGCTCCACAATCAGCTTTCGGGTTCCCGGCGCAAGCTGCACCAGTTTCCGGCCCGCCGCGAACCAGATCGAATCATCAACTGCGCGAACAATTCCTTCCGGCGTCTCCCACCTGCTCAGGTCCCGTGCGATGATCTCCGTCTTGCTTTGATTTTTCGGATCAATGATCAGCAGACCTCGCTTGTACAGCAATACGTAGACAACTCCCTTGCTATCCACGGCAAAGATTTGGACTCCGTTCAACAGGGGCATCGACGTGGCTGGAATTTCAAGCTTCTGGAACTGACTGTCCTTGTAAAACGCGATTCCCCGGGTTCCCGCAAACCAGGGCGTGCCGTCGGGCGCGATCAGCATGTCGACAACGTAGTGGCCGATGATGCTTTCGACCTCGGTCATTTTCTTCGCGCGAGTTCCGTCGAAGCGGTAGAGACCCGTCTGCGTGCCAATCCAGAGAAATCCCTGCGCATCCTGCCCAAGCACAGTGGTAGTGACCGCACCCATTCCCTCCTGGTCCTCAAACCGTTGAACCGTGAACCTTGGATTGTCAGGAAAATCGGAACGAGACTCTTGCCCTCGCGCCACCGTCAGCAATGCTGCGAGGGCACACAATACCGCGCATATCCGGATTCGGAAACCTTCAGGCACAGGTCAACACCACCGTCAGTTCGACTTTCTCGCCCGCAACAGGGCGTGCCAGGACACACCTAAACGACTTGAGACCAGATTAAAGCGGCAATTGAGCGGGGTAAATGATTCAAAGGTACCGCGTTGTAGTACTTGCGAATGGTTACTACTTGAATACTAAATCAAATTGATGCCCATATTTCCCGTCAATTACCTCCTCGGCCTGGGCCCCTACTCCAGGCTCCCCTTCCCCAAGCTTTCCATCAGCAACTTGCGGAATCGGCCCCGCTCCTCGAGACCTATGTCTATGAATTCAAATGACATATCCTGTGCCCGGTAATCTCGCATGAGCGCCGTGGCCTGCACATTCCGCAGCCCCACTTGCATCCGCAATTGCACCTTGGTGCCCGGCGCCAGGTGCATATTGGTTGTGGCCAGCCCCCCAGCCAGACTTGCCGTTTTGATTTCCAGCCGGCAGTTTTGTTTCAAATTCGTGCTCACGGCCGCGACACTCTTCTGCAGCCTTATTCGTGCATGCCGCCGCTGCCGGACAAACTTCGATTCTACGGGTATCTCCAAGGGCTCCAGAGCGAGATCCTCCGCTTCGAATCCGCTTTCCGGCAGAAACTTTCTGGCCCATTCTGGATCCATCTTTGCCAGCGCCTGGAACGCGGCGATGCGCAACTCCTGCGGATTCACCCAGCCGAATATTTTCTTCGCTTCCACAATCCGGCGAAGCGTGTGAACCGATTCGGGCGCTCTCATCCTTCCAAGGGCTTCCAACGCCTTCACACGCAAATACGGAGCGGAGTCCGCGGGCAAGTCCCCGTCCGCGATCGTCAGCAGCCGCCCCAGCGCTTCGCGGTCGCCGGTCATTCCAATCTCGTCGATCACCAGGGGCATCACAAGTGGATCCACATGATCCAGCAGGGCAAGGAGCAATCGGCAAGTGCCGGGCGCGCCGCTGGCTGCGACCTGCCGGATCACGCGATCCTGGGCCGTCCTGGGAAAGTCTTTCATTCGCGCGGGCAGAAATGCTTCTGCCGCTGGTGTGTCCAGTCTGGTAAGCAATCCCACCATTTCCGCCGCATCCGCTATCGGCCCGCCGCGCACCGTGCTCCGCAGGTATTGCAGCGATTCTTCGCCAAGATCCTGAGCCAGGCTTGCCACATTTTCCAGATCACTGCGAAACTGACAACGATTGAATCGCGAAGACAACTGCTCCATCGCCGTCTGTGGGAGATGCTTCAGCACGCTGGTCAAGCCGGCCGCCAATCCCTTCGCACGCAGCGCTTCCTCGACGAACTCCGGAATCCGCTCTTCGATCCCCATTTTCGCCCGAAGCGTTTTGCCGATTCCGGGGCGTTGGCTTTCCACTGCCTCCATAAGATTCAGCGCCTGGGACATTGCGGCGTAATGTCGGTTGGTCGCCGCCTCCTGGCTCAGCCTCACAAAAGTCGCGCTCACCAGAGACTGCAAATCCGGATCCTGCTCGATACTCAGTCGAAGTCCGATGTGGCGGAGCGCTTCCTGCAGCAATCTGGGATCGGCTTCCGCGTACAAGCCGGCCATTTCTGAAAGACCGGTCACCGCGCGTTTCCGCGCGTCCGGCTCCTCGTTCTCCGCGCACCGTGCGTAGTTCTGCAAAATGCTGACGGCGTCCGCTCGCTCTCCCTGCTTCAACAGATCCGCTACGTAAGACTGAACGTTCTTGGGCGGAATGCACCAGGCTTCCTCTGAAAGAAGCACTTCGCGTTTCGCGCTTTCCGGCACGGAAGCCCAGAACACACGGTCCAGCATTTCCCGGTGCGACTCCACCAGGATTCCCGCGTCTGCCATTTTGTCTTCGTGTTGCCCCAGAATCTTTCGCAGCTGTTCGATCTCCTGGTTCAGGCGGTCCAGCATCTGCCGCACCGCGTTGACCTTCACTTCACCTCGTTCGAATTGTTCCAGCGCAAAGCGTATGGAGAGGTGCTCCGCCAGCTGCACCAGGACGCCTTCGTCCAGTTTTTTGTTCTTTCCCTGCTCAGCCAGCCCCGCTAAAGCGTTCCTCAGCGTCTCTTGCGCTTTGCCAGGCAATTGCGACACCTGATCCTGAAATTCCACCGTAGCCGCCGATGGATTCGCGCTCGTTCCAATACTTCCAAACGTCGCCAGGGCGCGCAGAATCCGATAAATCGATTCGTCATCCGGACCTCCAAACATCCGTCCGCCAGAGCCTGGCCCTTTTCCAATGCCGCCCCCAAGCCCTGCGCCCCATCCCGGCCCGATTCCAGATCCCGCGCCACCCCAGCCAGCTCCGCTACCTGCGCCCGTTCCTTTACCTATGCTCAGGCCCGAGCCCATGCCGCCGCCACTCCCTGTAGGGCCGGGCGTGCCGCTAAGGCCAAGTCCGCCGCCCCCAGAGCCGCTCCCCGGGCCTGAGCCCGCGCTCCAGCCTGTTCCACTCCCACCTGTCCCACCACCCACTCCGCCTGACGATCCCCCGATGCTCTCAGCGGGCACCGCGCCTCCGCCCCAGCCTTCCCCCGCTCCGGGACCCGCACCTTCACCGCCGGCGCCGGTTTCTCCTCCTGTTTTCGAACCCTCGGCCGCCGCGATCAGCTCCAGCAATTTCTTCGGATCGTTGAGCATTTTGCGGAATTGATCCTGCTGGTCTCCCATGGACGCGGCCGCAATCTGCGCGGCCATGCTGGATTCCTTCAACCTGGAATCCGTGGCCACGAAGCAAACTTCGTTTACGCGAATGCCATGGGCATCGGCGATCGCCGCTTTCAGTTGTTCCGCAAGCTCGGCGGGCTTGGCTTTTCCGGTGGGAAATGCATGGACAAATCGGGCGAGTTCCGCCTCGGTCACCTGTTGCGTGAACTGCACACTGGCCAGACCAGCAGCGGAAAGCAACTGCGCAAATTGTTTTTCAGCGGGCGACCCTTCGAGCGGAACTCCATCAAGCAGCAATTGCGCTCCGGAAGCGCCGAGGAGCAACCCTGTCTCCGCCCCTTCGGGAATCGCCGTCCGCAATTCATTCCAGGCCACTCGCAACTGCTCGGCAACGCGCGCGTGGTCATATCCGTAGAGGCGCGCAAACTTCAACAGAATGTTCAGGCTTCTTACGAACGCCCGGGCCGCGGTCGCTTTGGGATCCGTCTTCATCCAGGCTAGTGAAACTCCGGGGCGCAAGACCGATCGCGCCACTCGACTGGGACCTTCTCACTAGTACCCTAGAACTCTTGAACTGTCCCTTCAATGGTACAGAGGTCCCGTGTGACCCTGGGGTAAGCTCGCCATTCGTCCAGTGTGCCGTACTGCTCGAACGTACGGTGGCCGTTTTCTTGCGTACAGGTAGTTTGAGAGCTTTGTGAAGGGAATTACTTCATTATTGCGATTCGGCCGGGCCGCTTGCTGCGATTCACGATGTTCGACGGTTGCGGCAGTCCGCCCAACTCCAGCAGCAGTTTCCGCAAACGGGAGCGTTCGTCCATTTCCATGTCAACAAATTCAAACGCCATTGCTTGCGGTCTGGCGCCGCGTACGATTGCTTGCGCCCGGATGCTCCGGACTCCGTGGGAGAACTTCAGCGTCAACAACGAGCCGGGCGCCAGGTGCCGGTCCGAAGCACCGAGCCCGCCCCCCATATTCAGCTCCGCCACTGTCAGCCGCATGTTCTCGCGCAGATTCGTGGTAATAGCCGGCACGTGTTTCGTGAGCTTCAGCCGCGCATACCGCCGCTGCCGGGTGACCGACACATTCGGTTCCGGATCCAGCGGCTCGAGCACCAGTTCTTTCCGGTCCAGCCCGCTGGCCATGATTTTCTCAATGGACAGCGCGGGCTCCACTTTCTGCAACGCCTGTGCTGCTGCAATTCGAAGCTCCGTATGGTAGGCCCAACGCCAAACTTGTTTTGACTCGAGAAACAGCTGCAGCATGCCGCTGGCGGCGCTTGCTCGCAAACGTCCCGCGGCTTCAATCGCCTTGATCCGAGTGAATCCCGGCGTGGTGTCGTCCCGAATCAGATCCAGCAGGAGCGGGATACACTCTGTCCGCCCGCTCATTCCCATCTCGTCGATCGCCAGCGGCCGGATCAATGGATCCAAAGAGGCGTACATCGTAACGAGCAGCGAGGCCCTCTGTTCCACCGGTGTGGAGGATAGCTGCCTCACAGTCCGGTCGTGCGACGTTCTCGGCCACTGTGCCAGCCGTGTTGGCAGAACTTGTTCCACAGACTGCGGTGAAAGCTGGCTCAGCAACCCGATTACTTCCGTGGCTTCGGTTGCCGGGGCCGTTTGCAGCGTTTCCGCCAGTCGTTGCAAGGCCTCATCACCCAAACCCCGCACCATCTCGCCCAAAAGTTCACAATCTTCCCGGAACCCGCAATTGGCGAAACGGTTTGTCAGGTAATGCAGCGAAGCCTTGGGCATCAATCCCAGAATGTCCAGCAGACCGTCCTGCGGGTGCCCCGCGCGCATCGCGTCTTCGATGAATTCCGGAATTCTCTCCTCGGTTCCGATTCTTTGCCGGATATTGGTGGTTGAACCCGGCCGCAGGGATTCCACGCTGTCCAGCGAAGCCAGAGCCTGTTGCATCGCGGGATAAAACCGCTTGGCGCCGGCTTCCTGGCTCATGCGCACAAATGCTGCTCCGACGAGTGTTTGCAGATCCGTTTCCCGTTCGACGGCCAATTGATTCCCCAGCCTCTGGATCACGTCAATCAAGGCGCTGCCGTCGCCGCTCCCATAAAATTCCGCAAGATCCGACAGGCCGATTGCGGTTGTACGGCGCGCCTCCGGCGCTTCCAGGCCGATGCAAGCGGCGTACTTCAATAATATTTCGTTGACCGTTTTCAATTCGCCGCGACGCAGCATCTCCTCAAGGAATGCCCGTACGTTGTGCGGCGGCACGCACCAGGCTTCGTCCGAAGTCAAAACTTCTTTTTTGTTTTCCTCCGGAACCTGCACCCAGAATTCCTGGTCCAGCAATTCCGTGTAGGACTGCACCTGGATGCCGGCCTGGGCCATGGTCTCTTCCTGCTGGCCCAGAATCTTCCGCAGCGCTTCGATTTCGGCGTTCATGCGGTCAAGCAGCTGCTTCACGGCGTTCACGCGCAACTCGCCGCGCTCGTAACTGTCCAGCGCAAAGCGAATGGCCACATGTTCCGCCAGCTTCAACAACATCGGCTTGTCCGGCTTGTCGTTCGGTGCCTGAGCCGCCAGTCCTGCCAACGCCTGTTGCAGCGTGACCTGCGCACGCACAGGAAGCGTCGAAAGCCGCGATTGAAACGCGGCCGCGTCCATTCTCGAATCCGGATCCTTTCGCGCTTTCCCAAGCTGGGCAAACAGCCCGATCATCGAACGCACATCGTCTTCAGCAACGGCGTAGGCGCCGCCCGCTCCCGCTCCACCAGGCATCCCGGGAACGCCTCCCAGCGTGCCTCCCTTCAACATCGCGGTTGCCGCTAGCCACTTGCCCGGTTCGCTCGTCGAACCCGAGCCTCCCCCAACTCCGCCGCCGCCACCACCAGCACTGCTGCCACCACCGAATCCGCCTCCGCCGCCTCCAGGTCCACCACCAGGCCCACCTCCGGGACCGCCACCTCCAGGACCACCTCCCGGGCCACCGCCTGATCCGCCGGTGCCGCCGCCTTCTCCACCTGCACCACCTCCACCGCCAAATCCACCTGACCCTGTTCCGCCGCCACCCCCGCCGCCACTGCCGGTCGCAGTGCCAGGTTTGCCGGCCTCCCACAAGCTTCCGCCGCCGCCCGTGCCGCCAGACCAACTTGAGCCACCGCCGCCGCCCGCGCCGCCACCACCTCCGGGTCCAAATCCCAGGCCGCCGCCTCCGCCGCCGCTTCCTCCGCGATTGCTTTCCGCCGCCAGGATCAGTTGCAGCAATTTCTGCGGGTCTTCAAAAATCTCGCGGAATTTATCGCCCTGTGCTCCCAGCACTTTCGACGTTAGTTGCGCCGCAACTTTGATTCCTGCGACGGATCCGTCTTCCGCGACGAATCGAATTTCATTGATGCGGATGCTCGGGTCGCCCGCCATTGCGGATTTCAGCTGTTCCGCAAGCGAACTGGGCTTGGCGTTTCCGCTGGGAAAAGCGCGCACAAAGCGTGCGAATTGCGGTTGGGTGAGATTCGGCGCGAAATGAATGCTGGCGATTCCGGAAGAGGTGAGAAGCTGCGCGAAGCTTTTTTCCGCCGCCGCCGCGCCCAGCGGCACTCCGTCGAGCAGAATCTGGTTTCCTGACGCGCCCAGCAACAGTCCTGTGTCGCGGCTCTCTTGCAGCGCGGAGTGCAACTCTTTCCACGCCGTTTCGAATTGCGCCATCGTCCGCACGTGCCCGAATTCGTACAGGCGCGCAAATTTCAGCAGAATGTTCAAGCTGCGAACAAACGCGCGAGCCGACTGTCTTGTATCTCCGGCCATTTCTGCGGAATTCCTCAGTAGAACCTTATCTCTAAACTAGGCTGCCTCTCCACAGGAAACAAGCATTCCAACGGTTTATGTCACCATCTCACTAACATAAGTATCATTTCCGATACATTCCCGGGTTTCTGTCCTCCCGAGTTGCTCTTGCACCCGGCTCATCAGTACAATCTCTTCTGGCCTGCTCGGCTAGCGCCCATCCCAGCTCCCTTCCTGGGCTATTTGGGCTCTTATGGGCCCTCAAAAATAATGGCTGATCACCAAACCCCCGCCCACTTGAAAGCGGAGATGCCCCAGATACCGGGCATCACCGGCCCTCGAAAGTCCGCGCCTAACCCGATGTTTCCACTCATTATCGGCCTGGTTGTCTTCGGCATCATCCTACTGATTGGGGTCCGCTGGCTATCTCGAAACAAACCCGTTGAGCAGACTCGCGCGGAGCAGACTCCCCAATTGGAGATTCCTTCGCCCCCGCCGGATCCTTCCTCCCTGCTGCCCCACGCCACGGAATCCGACCCCGTTATCGCCAATATTTCCGACCTTTCGAAACCCTGGTCCTCCGCCGACTTCTTCGTCCGCAATCGCCTCACCGGTGAAAATATACCCGCTACGATTGTCCGGCTGCCGGCCGGCTCTCCGGCTCTTCCCGCGGGCTATTGGGCGTTCTCCCGGAAGGCGCCCTACGGTTCCTGCCAGCTCGAGTATGTCCCCGACCTGAAACGCCTCCGCGACGAATACGGCTTCCCGCGGGCGAATCATCCGCTGGTCGGCAACCCATGCAGCCGCACTCTCTACGATCCGCTTAAAACGTCCAACCTGCCCGGGGACGTCTGGATGCGCGGCGCCATCGTTCAGGGCAGCGACATTCGCCCGCCCCTCGGCGTCGAAATCAAAATCAAGGACAAGCAGATCCTGGCGATACGTTCGGAATAGTCGTTTATCAAACTTTGCTTCTCTTAAATTTCTCGCTCCAAAAAAATCGGGCAAGCCCTCTTTCGAGAGCCTGCCCGATTTTAGTGCCCTTCTATTTCCTGCGGATCGCTAGAACGCCAGCACAAGCTGCATCTGCAGAACGCGCGGCGCTGATATGGTCCTGGTTGCCTGGCCGAAGTTTGTGTTGTTGATGTTGAAATTGGCCAGCCCGGAGTTCGGATCCACCGGCACCGCAAACACCGGATGATTGAGCAAGTTGAACGCATCCGTCCGGAAGGTCAGTTTCATCTTCTCGGTGATGAAGAATGCCTTGGACGCCGTCATGTCCCAGTCGAAGTAAGCGGGTGCGTTGAATGCATTGGACTGCAGGTTCCCCACCTGCCCCGGCTGGGGATTGCAAAAACCACCGGTAACCGCCGGCGTGCAGCCGCCCAATTGCGGTGAAGCTGGCGCACCCGTGCCATCCGGGCTGACCAGTTTCGGGTTGATAATGAACACCTGCCCGTTGGACTGTATGAAGGTTCCCACATCACCGCTGATCTGCTGGTGGGTAAGCGTCGAGATCGCTTCGTTATTATAAGCTCGCGAACCGCCGCGGTTGAATGTCGCGTATTGCGACACGATGGAGAACGGCGCCCCGCTTTGCCAGGTGAAAATCGAGCCGGTCTGCCAGCCGTTCACCAGCAAACCGAGTGCGCGGTTCGGCGAGCCAAGGAACCTGTGGCCTTTGCCAATCGGCAACTCATACGTAAAGTTCGCTTTGAACGCATGTGTCAAGTCAAATGGCGCCCGCGCCTTCTCCAGGAACGGCCTCGCGTTGTCCAGGTACGGCTGAAACTGAGATTGCGAGCCGGCAAAGTCCGTCATCACTTTGCTGTATGTGTAGTTTGCCTGGAAGTACAGACCCTTGCTGAACCGCCGCCGCAGTTCGATGATTCCGGCGTTGTAGCTGGAGAACGACGTATTCTTCAGCAGGTCTCCGCCCATGATGTAGGGGTTCGGGAACCAATTGACGATATTTGCCTGCCCAGGGAAAGCGCCTAGCCCAGTGTCAAATTCAAATGCATGATAGGTGGCGATCAATTGGCCAATCTGTCCTTGTTGGATGTAGTTGTTAATGAACGGAATTCCCAACCCACCGCCATAGATGAAGTTGAAAAACGGCAGCGGGACACTGCCTGCGATGCCCGGATTGTACGTAGGATCGAAGGTTCCGTTCTTGGCTAGTGACAGAAACCCATTGCTCCTCGCATTCTGGAAGTCTTGGAAGAACGTATCCGTAGGACAAGGTGCAGGGAGAGGCGGTGCTGTACATACTGCGGGGGCATTAAAATTCAATTGGTTCACGTCAATGGCCCGGAACAACCCCACTCCGTGGTTGCCCACATAGCTGACCTGCAAGGACGTATTCCAGCCGATGTCTCGCTGGACGCTCAGGTTCCACTGCTGAATTTGCGGCGGCTTCAGGTTCGGGTCGATACCATATCCCGCAAGGCTTCCGATCGACCCGCTCGTAAACGTCGCATTAATCGCGTTTGTATTGAAATCGATCGGAATCTGGAACGGCGGAGGAGTTACTGTCTGCGCGCCAAGCGGATTGGAAACTGTCGGTCCAAACAGCTGTGTATTGGAACTCGTGGCGCTTAGGCCCGTGTTTCCGGCGGCCGCGTTGTTTGCCGCCGTGAAGAATTCGTCGTTTACATAATTAATGCTGAATCCCGCGCGAACCGCGGTCTTCCCGTTGCCGAAGGGATCCCAGGCCACACCGATGTTCGGCGAGAACGACTTCCAATGTCCTCCATAGAGCCCGCGCGAACTATTTCCCCCCGCAAAATTAACGGTAGCATTTCCCAAGAGCACCTGGTTGATGCTCTGTCCTGCCGGGACCTCGGGCAGCAGCACCAGCCCATCTCTCTCATCCACCGGACCGTAGTAATCCCACCGGAGCCCGTAGCTTACGGTCAGTCGGGGGCTGACTCTCCAGCTGTCCCCGGCGTAGATACCGTATTGATTCTGGCGATAGTTCCGGTTCAGTGGCGAAACTTGGTATCCCGAAGTCTGGCTGGTCGCATTGAATGTCTGCGACACTGTGGCGAGAATGCCGGCAACATCTGTAGCCAGCGCCGCCGCGTTGGCATAGTCCGCGGCGCTCCCGGAGTACGTGTTCCCGGGAGTCGTTCCTGGCATATCGCTCTGCGAAAATGCAGCTCCGTTCGCCGAGCTGAAGCCCAAGGCATACGTAGGATAAAACCCGAACTTATCGGTGTTGAAGATCGTAATTCGCGACACGGAACCGCCAAACTTGATGGTGTGGTTCCCCTTTGTAAAACTGGCATTGTCGAGTCCTGTCCAGGTTCTGGTGTTGCGTCCTTGGGGAAGGAAGTTAGGATTCGGATCCGTGAAGGCCAGGGTCGAATCGTCCAGGACGAAGCTGCCGAATTTCTGGGCCGTCAAGAAAAATGCAGGCGCCAGATTGAATCCAAACCGCGCTTCGTTCGTGATCGTTCCGGTCGGGCTCCACCTCCAGGCCAGCGAGAGAAATTTCTCCGAATCATTATTGTTCACCAGTGGAACCGTATCGTATGACGTATCAATGTCGGGCCGGTCCACAATTTCCCTGTTCCAGGCCCATGTCCCGCTGATGGTATTGTGCTGGTTCAGGTTGTAGTCCACGCGGAACCCATAGTTGTCGCGAGTATCGTTGTTCCGGGCATTCAACTGGTAGCCCAGCAGGTTCACGCCATCTCCCACGCGGGTGTTATTGGCCTTCAGCGCTGGGATTTGATTGATCAATGCCAGCATCGCCGGATCCGCCGTATAGCTGAAGTTCGTTCCATTGTTGCTATTGAAATTCAGCAAATTGATCGTGTTTGGCCCTCCGGGATCCGGGTTTCCCGTATTTGGGTCGATCGGTGTATACGTGAACGGCAGGCACGGGCTTACTCCCGCGCACGCCGCCGGAAGGGGTCCGTTGCCCGCAAGAGCGTTGAAAATTGTCGGGCTGATAACCGTGGTGTTGTTTGGCGAGCTCTGCTTCCTTCTGAACATTTCGTAATAACCGTAGACGAACAGTTTGTCCTTCAGGATCGGCCCGCCAAGGCTCCCTCCGCCCTGGTTCCGCACCAACTTCGAATTCGACACGCCGCTGGCGTCGTTGAACCAATCGTTCGCCGCCCAGCCGTTCGTCCGGTAGTTCCAGAATCCCTGGCCGTGCCATGTGTTCGTGCCCTTTGGCGTCACAAAGCTCACTTGCGACGACCCGCCGCCGTTTTCCACTCCGGAGTTCTGATCGGTCACCGTGAACTCTTGCGCCTGGCTGCTGAACGGCTGGTTCGGGCTGAAGTCCAGCCCGTTTTCACGGATGAAATTGTCCTGGATGTTGATGCCATCCAGCGTCAGGTTCGAATAGGTCGTGCGCTGTCCGGCAATCACCGTGGTGGTTGGCCCGTTCGGCCCGCTGTTGTTGACCCCGGCTTCCAGCCCAAGGACCGCCAGAACGTTGCGGTCCAGAATTGGCAAATCCTCAATCTGTTTCTTCTCGACGGTGCTCGATACTTCGGTGTCCGTCGTGTTCACCACTTCCGCTCCCGCCTCCACTGTAATCGTCTCGCTCTTGGCTCCCACTTCCAGCTTGATCGGCGGCACCGAATAGTTCGTCGATGCGTCCAGCTTGATTCCATCCACCACCGAGGCCCGGAAACCCGCCATCGTCACAGTCACCCGGTACACACCCGGATCAAGACGCGCGAACTGGAATGCCCCATTTGAACTCGTCGACGTCTGGTACGGATAGTTCGTCCCCACGTTCGTCAGCGTTACCGTCGCGCCTTCGACAGGCAACCCCTGCGGATCCAGCACCGTGCCTACCACCGCAACCGTCGGCGCCTGCGCGGACGCCGGGCCGGCAAAAGCCAATCCCCCGATCAACGCCACCACCACCCACACCACCCAATACACCCTTATTAACCTGCGGAAGTCCATGCTTCCTCCTTGGACCAAATTGAGAGATTTCTCGTGGACAGACTGATGTGAAATGGGCGGAATCCTATTCAGTTCGGTCACGAACTGCCGACGCAAATTTTGGAATATTCTCGATTGCCGTGAATCTTCCCCACCCGCGGAGAAAACACCGACAATGCCTAATGCTGAGAGTTATAGGTGCAATTAGTTTTCCATTCAAGAATTCTTTTCGACCGCTGTTTCCATCATAACCGCCTTTTTTCCAATCAATTACAATCCCCCCCCAAGAGATTTGCTGGCTCGTGCTGATATTCTTCTATGCTTATCCGTATCCCCTCCGAAATAGCGGATATCCTCGAGGTCAAGTCCATTTAATTTGTTTAGTGCAAATTCCCACTATTCGCCTCAATCTGAGGGCCTTACTCAGGAGACGTTTCTTGTTTGTGCTGTACCTGGAGTAACCTCAAGCTCGACTGATCTGGCGAAGGTCACCCAAGCCAAAGCTTGGAAGGAAGCTGCAGGCCTTATTCGTGCTACATTCCCAAAACAGATTATCCCTTCTAGGAGAAACTCTGCGGATCCGTCCCAGAGAAGGTCTTGGCATCGAACGCTTCCAATCAGTCCGATTGGGCCAAGGCTCTCTTCCAGCAAACCTGGATCTCGGTAGATCCCTCGGAATCACTATATAAAAAACCATAACCTTCTACGAAAAACTGGTTCGCGCGCAATCACGCGGGCAGCAACAGCTCCTAACTCATTGATACGGTTGTGCCTAAAGACATGTAGCTTATGGTAATTCAATTGCACCAATTTTACTCAACTACGGTTGCCTGCTTGGACTTTGCGTTACCCAAATTGTGCGTGGCTGTGTCTGTCTTGACAGGCCTCCGTGAGTATTTGAATCCCTACTCAAGTAGGGGTGTCCTCCAGGAGGGGAAATGCATTTCATAAACAAGTTAGTGGTGGCTTGTTTGTTGCTTGCGTTGTTGATTCCTGTCTCTCTCTTTGCCCAAGGCGGTTCGACCGGCGCCATAACCGGCACTGTGACGGATGAGAAAGGTGGCATTGTTGCAGGAGCCAAAATCAGCATAACGAACGTTGAAACAGGAGTTCAAGAACGCGAAATCACCTCTACAGGAGCAGGGACTTTTAACGTTCCACTTCTCCGGCCTGGAATCTACCGAATTGAAGTAACAGCTCAGGGCTTCGCCAGATTCGTAGCCGAAAAAGTTATCGTCCGCGTCACCGAAACATCGAGCATTATTGTTACCCTCAAGGTCGGCCAGATATCAGAAACCGTTACAGTGACGGAAGTTTTGGTCCCCGTGGAACTTACTTCAGCCGCCACCGGTCAGACGATCACCTCATACACAATCAACAACCTGCCTCTCGCCACTGGCAATTACTTCACGCTTCTTACTCTCTCTGCTGGCGCAAACACGGAGCTTTTCAACGCCACGGCTCTTGGCCGCGGCGCCGTCACGATCAATGTGAATGGTCAGCGGCCGGTTAACAACAACGTCGAGCTAGAGGGCATTAACACCAACGATGTCAATCTTCCCCAACTGGATAACGTTCCTCTACCCAACCGTTACGGAGTCGAAGAATTCAAGGCCCAGACGTCCCTCTACGACGCCTCGCAGGGGCGCAATGGCGGGGGCAATATCCAGGCCAACCTCAAATCCGGCACCAATGGTTATCACGGTAGCGCCTGGGAATATTTCCGGAACGACGTCCTGAATGCCAACGATTGGTTCTTGAATCAAGGAGGCAATCCCCGGCCGGTCCTCCGGCAAAACCAGTTTGGCGCTGGCTTGGGCGGTAAGGTGCCTTTGATCAAGGATTTCTTCTTCTTCATGGACTACCAGGGTACCCGTGCCACGTCCGGTATCTCTACTGGTACGTTCTTCTCCACCACAATTCCCGTTCTCCCGGCGACACGCGATGCGGCCACCCTTGCTTCGACCTTCCTCTCGGGCACTCCGTACACTGCCGCAAATATCGACCCGACTGCCTTGGCCTTCCTGAACCTGCCAGCCTCCAAGTGCCCCGGATTCAATGACGGCACTTTCTGCATTCCATCCCTTGCGGGGACTCCCGGATTTTCATCAAGCGGGAAAATCAACCTCGGCCGCGTTACGTCTTCCTCCATCGGCCGTTTCAATGACGATCAATTCATTACCAGCGTTGACAAACAGATTGGCTTGAAGGACAAGCTTTCCGGTAGAGCCTTTTTCTCCAACAATGCCACACTGAACCCATTCGGAACCGCTTCGAGTCTTCCCTTTGCCAAACTGCTTCCGGGTTCGAATCGCTTCATCAAGGCCGGTTGGTCACATACGTTGACATCCAACGTGGTTAATGAGATGCGCATGGGCTTCAACCACTTCTTCTTTGGTCAGGATCCCACTGAACCTATCTCTTTGACGGACATTGGGGCAACACGAGGCAACTCGGCGCAGTTCCCCGCTGCCTACCGATTGGCTGTGTCAGGTGGAGGCGCTTTCTCCATTGGCACTGGTGTGAACGACAACCGCGGTGGCCATTTCAATACCTTCTATGAGGGCGACGACCTCTCGATTACACACGGTAAGCATTTGATTAGAGTTGGCTTCGAAGGCAGTCAGTACCAATTGAACCGCTTTAACAACTTTGCCCAACGCGGTAACGTTTCTTTCTCAAACACAAAAGCCGATGCTTTCCAGGCCGGTGATCCTGCCTTGTTTGGCTTCCAGAATTTCCTTCTGGGGCATATTACGACAACCCAGGCTAGTGCTGGATTTACCTCTTTCCACTTCCGGGCCGCCGATTATGCTGCCTACGTCAACGATGACTACAAAATTCTGCCGCATTTGACACTGAGTTTCGGCTTGCGCTGGGAAGGTCTCAGCACCGCGCACGAGAAACAAAACTTCCTGTCCAACTTCGCCGGAAACGACGATGGAACCCCCGGACCGCTCACGATCGTTCACCCGGCGGGCACACCTCGCGTTGGCACACCCGGAGTTACCGATTGCACTCTGAACAGCTGCTTCAGCTACAAGAACTTCGCCCCGCGCTTCGGCTTTGCCTGGGATGTCCTCGGGGATGCAAAAACAGTCATTCGTGGCGGCTATGGTATCTATTACCAGCGCGTCTCCAACCAATCTTTGCTACAGACGTCCGGCGGTTTGCCATTTTCTGAATCCCTCAGCGCCGCTCCGTTCACGGTAACCCCACAAAATCCTTTCCCGTCTCTCCTTCCACTGTCGGATTTTCCATTGCCAAACGACCAGATCGTGCCGACCCTACTCGCATTTGATGGCGCATCAGGCGCCCCCATTTTCTCAAATGTACCCGGTAATGCTGCGGGTGCCCCGCTGCAGGGTTTCTACTTTTTCCCTCAGCGTAACTTCCATCCGCCTTACTCCGAGGCCTGGAACCTCACGGTTCAGCGCGAACTCGTGAAGAATTGGGTCCTGGAACTCGGTTATGTCGGCACCCACGGCGTTTCCTTGCTCGGCACAGGTGCCCCGGTGAACCCCGGCCAGATCTGCACCCTAGCTAGCCCATGCGTGATTCCTGCTCGAATAGGCAATAACGTCGCCGTGGATCCTGGAACTCCGTTTGTGACCAAGAATGCCGACGGCTCGATCGACATCACGGGCAGCACCACTAGCAACTTGGATGCTCGTGTACCTATAAACTTCCTCGGCTTGGCCAATTCCCGTGGCTTCTTCCAGACTCAGTCTGGTAATTCCATCTATCACTCTCTCCAGGCCACCCTGCGACACCAGTTCTCGGCTGGACTCTATTTCCAGGCCGCTTATACGTACTCCAAGACCATCGACAATAGTTCTGGCTCATCGTTTTCTGATGAACTCAACGGACTGCTTGGCTTTGGTGATTACTTGAACCAGCACAGACAGCGTGCCGTGGCGGACTTTGACAGAACGCATCGCTTCGTCACCAGCTTCAACTACGAACTCCCCTTCGCCAAAATGCTGCACATCGAAGATAAGGGATTCGGACGGGCTGCCAACGGCTGGGAGGTGGACGGCGTGGTGACATTCCAAGCGGGGTCTCCGTTCACCATGATTGACTCCGGCGCTAACAACCTCGAAGACACGGACGGCATCAACGCATTTAACTTTGCCACCCTGGCTCCCGGGAAAACACTGCACAGTGCGCTGACGCACGGCAGCGTACAAAGCCGTGTTACCGGGACCGCAATTTGCCCGTCAACTGGTCTTGCGAAATGCGGGTTCATTGATTTCGGCGCATTCGTGGCTGGCGGAAACTGCGTTGACAGCCAGAATTCCGTGATCCCCTGCCAAATCCCCGATCCTTTGAACCCGGGGCAATTCATTAGCAATCCACTTACTCAGGGTGCCGCCATCGGCAACGTCGGTCGGAACACTTTCCGTGGTCCCTTCCAAGAGAACTGGGACCTCTCCATACAGAAGCGGACGCGCATTACCGAGCGTGTTGCGCTTAACTTCCGAACTGACTTCTTCAATGCCTTCAACCACCCGTCGTTCCAGGGTCCCCAGGCTCAGGGAGGATCACTGGGCAACTACGGAATCGTTGACGTGGGCGCCAATGACAGCACTGGCTTCGCAACTCTCACCAGCCCGCGCATCATCCAGTTCTCTCTGACCCTCAGCTTCTAACCCTGCGCATTCCGCAGGCTCAAAGGGCGCCCTTTCACCAGGGCGCCCTTTTTATTTTCAGAGCGTCAAGGATCGAGAGTTCGGTTCCCCGCTCGCATCATTCGCGAATTTGCCATCCTCTTCCCGCCGCGCTAGATTTAGTAGAACAATTGGATGCCGAGCGCATCTGACTACCGCGGGCGCCACGCCAAAGTCCCTGAACCAGCGCGCAACCAATTGTCCGCGGCCCTGCGTCTCAACTTAACGGAGGCTCCATGCTTCGCCGAACGTTACTTCTCTCCGCTCTTTCTCTCTCGCTCCTCTTCGCTTTCGCCTGCAACAAGCCAAGCGATGACGCCGTGACCACCAGCATCAAGGCCAAGCTTTACTCCGAACCGTTGCTGAAATCCGCCTCTGTGAATGTAGCCGCCAAGGACGGCATCGTCACTCTCACCGGCCAGGTGCCCGACGACGCGGCTCGCCTGGCGGCGCAACACATTGCGGCAACGACGCCCGGCGTAAAAACGGTTGTTGATCAGACCACCATGGCGCCCCCGCCGCCGGCAGTCACTGCGGAGAACCTTGCGCCACCTCCACCACGCGCGCGCCCCGCCAAGCCAGCACGGACTCCGCGCAAACCTGCCCCACCCCCGCCTGCTCCCGCGCCTACGCCGGCGCCGGCGCCCATTCAAACTTCAGGCTCCAGTCCCGGCCCGCTGCATGAACCAGCGCCAGAAAAACCATCCGCTCCCGCGCCGCCGCCTCCCCCGCCTCCGCCGCAGCCGGTAACCGTCACCATTCCGGAAGGCACCATCGTCACCGTGCGCACCATCGATACGGTCGACTCCACCGAAAGCCGCCCCGGCCAGTCGTTTCGCGCCTCGCTCGACGCGCCGATCGTCGTCGGCGACACGGTCGTCATTCCCAAAGGCCTGAACGTAAACCTGAAAATCGTTGACGCCAGCTCCGCCGGAAAGTTCAAAGGCCGCAGCGAACTCACCGTTTCGCTCGACAGCTTCACATATCAA
>DASSGJ010000580.1:0-2295 GCA_035693545.1 Candidatus Acidiferrum sp. | reverse complement strand
AGTCAAGCGGCGGTAAAGCATCGATTCTTTGATTTGTTGCGAATGCCGCGTTCTACGGTAAAATTGTAAGGTTATGATCTCTGTTGAAAACGTCACTATGCGCTTCGGCGCCCGCGTCCTCTTTGAGGACGTCACCACCACTTTCATGGCGGGCCGCCGCTACGCCATTTCCGGCCCCAACGGCGCCGGCAAGTCCACCTTTATGAAGATCCTGACCGGCGAACAGGATGCCACCCACGGCAACATCACCCGGCCCAAGAAAATCGGTATCCTGCGCCAGGACCAGTTCGCCTTCGACAAATTCCGCGTCATTGACACGGTCATCATGGGCAACGGCACTCTCTGGAAAGCACTCCAGGAGCGCGAAGCCCTCTACGCCAAGCCGCATGACGAGTTGACCGACGCCGACGGCATGCGTCTCGGTGAACTCGAAGGCATCGTCGGCGAAGAAAATGGCTACACCGCCGAAGCCGACGCAGGCGTGCTCCTCGACGGCCTCGGCATCGAAGCCGAGCTTCACGAACGAAAAATGGGCGAGCTCCAGGGCGGCCAGAAAGTCCGCGTGCTTCTCGCGCAAGCTCTCTTCGGCAATCCTTCCGCGCTGCTGCTTGACGAGCCGACCAACAACCTCGACCTCGATTCCGTCCACTGGCTGAAGGAATATCTCCTCGAATATCACGGCGTGCTGATCGTGATATCCCACGACCGCCACTTCCTGAACAGCGTCTGCACCCACACCGCCGACATCGACTATCAAACCATCATCATGTATCCCGGCGGATACGACGACATGGTCATCGCCAAGACGCAGATCCGCTCGCGCATGGAAGCGGAAAACGCCGTCCGCGAAAAGAAAATCTCTCAGCTCAACGATTTCATCGCCCGCTTTTCCGCCGGCACGCGTTCCGCGCAGGCCACCTCGCGCAAGAAAGAAGTCGAGCGCCTGCAGGTTTCCGAACTGGCCCGCTCCAACATTCAGCGCCCGTACATCCGTTTTCAGTTTGATGTACCCTCGGGCCGCGCTCCGCTCGAAATCAAGCACCTCTCCAAGTCCTACGACGACCTGAAGGTGATCTCGAATTTCTCCGCTCATATCGTGCGCGGTGAAAAGATCGCTTTCACCGGCCGCAACGGCGCCGGCAAGACCACCATGCTGCGGTCCATCATCCGCAACGCCGGCCAGTTCATCGGCGCGGACGAGCACAAATTCAAAATTGACTCCGGCAACGTCGTCTGGGGACACGAAGTTACCGTCGGCTACTTCCCGCAGGACTTCGGCTACACCATCGACAAATCAAAGGGGATTTCCGCGCTCGACTGGCTCTGGCAGTTCAAGCCCCAGGCGCCACAGGAGGAAATTCGCGCCGCGCTCGGCCAGATGCTTTTCAGCGGCGAAGATGCCTTGAAGCCGACCTCCGGCCTCTCCGGCGGCGAGTGCGCCCGCCTCATCTTCTGCAAGCTGATGATCCAGAAGCCGAATTTCCTGGTGCTCGACGAGCCCACCAACAACCTCGACCTCGAATCCAACAACGCGCTCAACATCGCCCTGCAAAAGTACGAGGGCACCGTTCTGCTCGTCACCCACGACGAGGACGTCCTCGACGAAGTCGCCACCCGCGTCTGGCATTTCCAGGGCGGCAAAATCGAAGACTTCAAGGGCACCTACGAAGATTTCCAGAGCCGCGCCCAAAAGCCCGCAGCCGAACTAGCCAAAGGTCGTAAGTAAGAGCGCACGCTTCGAGCTACACAATTTCAAAAACGAAACCGGGAGCGCCTTTAACAGGCCTCCCGGTTTTTTCTAGACAAGAATTGTGTTTCTTACTTGGTCTTCAGCCCCTTCAACAAATGCTCCACCGCTTCATCCGCCTGGTACGGTGTAATCGTGTGCTTGTTGTTCAATTCTTTCCGGCTGATCGCGCGATAAGCAAGCTTCCTCGGCTCGCGCAAGGCTAGATCAATCACAAACGTTCCTTCGTGATAGCGCACATTCTGGAACGCCACTTCCGGTGGTCCCCAGCCCCACCCGGACCAGCAGCCATACGGCCCGCAAGCCACGCCGGGATACCCCGGATACACGCGTTCGACCGCCGCATTCTGCGTCTTGACTGCAACATGATAATCCACCCAGAAATCAGCCACAGCCGGATCGGGCGTTTGTCTCAAACCTCTCTTCTGCAGATTCTTGGCAATCGCGGCCTTCAGCGTGTCGCGATTCGCCTCGGTATTCCAGTCGCGGTTGCTCTCCAGCCGCTGTCGAGGCGCCTGTGGAGCTTGCGCGCCCGGCGCAATCACGTC
>DASSGJ010000579.1:0-6690 GCA_035693545.1 Candidatus Acidiferrum sp. | reverse complement strand
GGATGCGGCGGACAGTTCGCGGACGGATATTCTGGGAAGGCCGGCGGGGATCGAGGTGGATTCGGAGTTGCACGAGGTTTATGTCGCCGACGGATATATGAACAAGCGGGTGATTGTGTTCGATTCGGAGACGGGGGCGTTCAAGAGGATGTGGGGTGCGTATGGGAACGCGCCGAAGGATGGCGATGCGGGAGCTTACAGCGCGGCGGTGGCGCCGGCGCAGCAATTTCGCAATCCGGTGCATTGTGTGCACATTTCGCGGGACGGGCTGGTGTATGTGTGCGACCGGTCGAGCGACCGGATGCAGGTGTTCACGAAGCAGGGAAAGTTTGTGAAGGAGTTTATGGTGCGGCCGGAGACGCTGGGGGTGGGGTCGGTGTGGCAGTTTGCGTTTTCGACGGATGTGCAGCAGAAGTATTTGCTGGTGGCGGATGGGGAGGACAACGTGATCTGGACGCTGCGGCGGGAGGACGGGGCGGTGGTGGGCCGGACGGGACGCAATGGGCGGAGTGCGGGGCAGTTTCACTGGATTCACCAGATTGCTTCGGATTCGGAGGGGAATCTTTATACGGGAGAGGTGGATACGGGGAAGAGGATTCAGAAGTTTGTGGTGGTGAAGGACGGGGCCGGGCAGAAGTAAGCGAAAAGCGAAAAGCGAAAAGCGAAAAGCGAAAAGCAGATCCCTCACCCCGCAAAAACCGCGGGGTTCGGGATGACATCGTAGTAAAAAGGGAAGTGCTATGGGTAAAAAGAAAAGGGCCAAAACGGAAACGAAAGCGAAGGCGAGGAAGCGCAAAGTGGCGGTGAAGCGGCCGCTGGGGAAGCTTTGGGAAGAGCACTTGCGCCACGAATTCACGACCCACGATACCGAGGCTACGCTGAAGACGATGGTGGCGGATGCTTATGTGAATCATATTCCGGTGCTGACGGGCGGGGTGGGGCACGAGGAGTTGCGGGAATTTTATTCGGAGCATTTTATTCCGAAGATGCCGTCGGACACGAAGATCGTGCCGGTTTCGCGCACGATTGGGGAAGAGAGGCTGGTGGACGAGATGATTTTTCAGTTCACACACACGGTGGAGATGGACTGGATGTTGCCGGGGATCGCTCCGACGGGGAAGCGAGTGGAGTGTCCGCTGGTGGTGATTGTGCATTTCCGCGATGGAAAGCTGGCGAACGAGCACATTTATTGGGATCAGGCGTCGGTGCTGGTGCAGTTGGGGTTGCTGGATGCGGGGAAGTTGCCGGTCGCGGGAGTGGAAACGGCGAGGAAACTGGCCGACCGGAGCGTGCCTTCGAACCGCTTGATTCACCGAACTAAAACCGCGGGTGGAGCGAGCTAAGCAGAACGTTGCTATCGAGCAAGCGATTTTTTACGGAACGAAAATCGTTCCTCTTTTCATAGTCATGACTGCCAGCACGAAAACGACGATGAGTGCGGGAACAAGGTTGAAGAATTTCATGCCGAAGAGATATCGCGGCGCGAAAGTCTTGTCTGTTCAATATTGCACAGCCCGGATATGACCGTGGTTTTTGCCGGCTATCCACAAACGTAGTTCACGCCATTTTTATTGTTGCTCGGGCTTGGGAGCGCCCGGCTCTGAGCCGAGGTGTTCGCGGACGAACTGACGGCAGTGCTCGCGGACGCTTTGGCGGAAGCGTTCGCGCTCTTCGGGGGACATGCGGGCGAAGTGGCCTCCCACACCTCCACCGAAGCGGAAACCTCTGGAGCGATGCCAGCCGAAACCGCCGAAGAGGATGCGGCAGAGTGCGAGAAGGCCGAGAGCTTTCCAGAAGGTGAGCATGGGCCAGCCGAAAAGCGGCGGCATCAGCCAGTTCCAGAGGTGCAGGACGATTTCGCCGCCGATGAAGGCGAAGAAGAGCATTCCCAGAATCGCCAGCGGAGCAATAAACATTATTTTGAGCAATTTTCCAGCCATGTTGCCTCCCTACGGTTTCGTAAAGTCGTCGAAAATGCCTTGCAGCCGCTCGCGGAGATGGAGAACCGCGTAGCGTTTGCGAGATAAAAGCGTGTTCATGCCGACGCCGGTGCGATCGGCGATTTCCCTGAAGCTGAGCCCTTCGATTTCGTGAGCGAGAAAGACTTCGCGCTGCTCCGGGGGCAGTTCGCCGATCGCCAGATCGAAGGCTGCGAGGAGGACGCCGCGTTCGTAAAGAGCATCGGGGCCCGCATCGGGCGAAGGGAGCGAGTCTTCGAAGTGGAGCATGTCGTCTTCGCCGGCGCTCTCGTCCGCGAATGCGGCATCGCTGAAGAGCACCGGCTTCTTTTTGCGGAAGAGATCGATGATGCGATTGCGGGCGACGCGAAAGAGCCATCCGGCGATGTGGTCGATGGGCATCAGCAGGCGGTTGGCTTCGACGAGTTCGTAGAAGACGTCCTGGAGAATGTCCTCGGCATCGCGCGGGTCGGGGACGCGGCGACGGATGAAATTGAGGAGCCGGGAGCGTTCTTGGTCCACGACCCGGGAGATTCGCTGGTCCTGGTCTGCCATTCGCCACTGTTCTCGCAGCGCTTCGTCCATCTATAGATGGAGACGGATTGGCGGCTGGAATATTGCAAGGGAGAGAGTAACCCAAGAGGGGGAGCCGAGGGCGCGCGAAGGTAAGAAGAAATAAGGATTAACGCAGAGGGCGCTGAGAGCGCGGAGTTCGCTGAGAAGAGGGAGGAGGAAAAGCAGATCCCTCCCCGCGAAGGACGCGGGTTCGGGATGACAGGGTGCTGGGTTGGGGCGGTGGCGAAGCCGAGAGTAACCCAAGAGGGCCGGGCCCTTCGCCAGCTCAGGGTGAACAAGCCCGGCCCCTACAAGAGAAAAGGGAGGTTGGGAAAAGGGCGTGCTAGCATGGGCGGCCTGACGGAGTGGTTTGCGCAGATCCAGAACTGCGGAGGCGGCGATATGGCCGCAGAGTGAATGACGCACTCAACGATGAATGAGTCCACGGGAAAGCGGTTGGAGGGAGTGGATGTTCTGCGCGGGCTGGCGATTTTCTTTGTGTTGATGAATCACGTCAACATGAGGTTGCGGATCGCGAGAATTCCCTATACTGACGGGCTTCCTGAGCAACTGGTGACTTCCTTGGTATGGAACGGCCAACGGGGGGTACAGATATTCTTTGCGGTATCGGGTTTTCTGATTACCAGCACATCGCTGCGGCGCTGGGGGTCGCTTTCGGGGATCAAGCTTGGAGGTTTTTATTTGATGCGTTTCGCGCGGATCGCACCGTTGCTGGTGTTGCTGTTGGGTGTGCTGAGCGGGTTGCACCTGGCGGGCGTGGAACATTTTGTGGTTGCAGCGAAAACAGGAGGGCTGGGGAGAGCGCTGCTGGCGGCACTGACGTTTCACGTGAATGTACTGGAGGCGCGGCGAGGATACCTGCCGGGAAACTGGGACATCTTATGGTCGCTGTCGGTGGAAGAGATCTTTTACCTGTTCTTTCCGGTGGTTGCGCGGCTGTTTGGACGCGGGAAGCTTTTCATCGCGCTTCTGCTGGGATTTGTGGCGCTTGGACCGTTTGCGCGAACGGTGTTCACGCACGGGAATGAAACCTGGAAAGAATATTCGTATTTGGGAGGCATGGACGCCATCGCGTTGGGGTGCCTGACAGCGTTGGTGGTCGCGCGGTTCCGTTTCCCGCGGAGGGCATTGTGGATCGGCGGCGGACTCGGCGTTGTTCTGATGATTTTCTGTTTGTGCTTTTCGCTGCGAGCCGATGAGTGGGGGCTGGACCGAACGGGCCTGGACATGACGGTGCTTGCGGCGGGCACGTGCATGGTCATCGCAGCGGTGGCGCAGACAAACTGGAGCGGGCCGCGAGCGTTGGGACCGCTGCTGCGATTGGGGGAACGCAGCTACGAGATCTACCTGACGCATATGTTTGTGGTCTTTGGAATGTTTGGACTCTTTGTGATGGCCGGGAAGCCGATGCGGGGTGTTCCGCTGTTGTTCGTCGGAGTGATTGTAGCCGCCGGTTTATTGGGTGAGGTGGTGGCGAGGATTTACTCGGAGCCTGTGAATCAGTGGATTCGTGAGCGGTGGCGAGGCGAAAGTCCTGCTGGGCGGCCTTTACACCACTAGTATCCCTGGCCGTAAAGGATTAGACTGCGCCAAACAGGCCCCATCCAACGTCCCCTTCAAATTTATTTGTTACGGAGGAGGCTACCCATGATCCCCCAGGCATCGCTGCAGAAATTCCGGGAATCCCTTCGTGGTCAGTCTTTTTGTCCTGGCGAGCCAGGATATGACGCGACGCGAACTGTTCCGAACGCCATGGTCAACAAGCGGCCAGCGGTCATCGCCCGATGTACGGGCGCAGCGGATGTAATCGCGTGCGTTCTGTTCGCGCGCGAACACGACGTGCTGGTGTCGGTTCGGGGCGGCGGACACAGCGTTGCAGGCAAGTCCGTTTGCGAAGACGGATTGATGATTGACTTGTCGGGGATGAAGGGAATCCGCGTGGACCCGACGCGACGGACTGCGCGCGCGGAAGCCGGATTGACTCTGGGTGAATTTGACCGCGAAACGCAGGCGTTTGGATTGGCCACGACGCTTGGCACGGTTTCAAAAACCGGAATCTCCGGGCTGACGCTCGGCGCGGGGTGGGGCCATTTGCACGGGAAGTACGGCCTAGCGCTGGATAACCTGATTAGCCTGGACGTTGTCACTGCCGACGGCCGGTTGCTAACCGCGAATGCTTCGGAGAACCCGGACTTGTTTTGGGGATTGCGAGGCAGTGGCGGGAATCTTGGCATTGTGACGTCACTGGAATACCGCTTGCATGCGGTGGGGCCGGTATTGGGAGGAGCGGTTTTCCATCCGCCGAGCCAGGCGAAAGAAGTACTGCGGTTTTTTCACGATTGGGCGGCGACGATTCCCGATGAACTGGTTATCCAATGCGCCGCGGTAACGCTGCCGGATGCCGGGCGGGTATTTGCAACTGTCGGTTGCTACCACGGAGACCCAGCAGTGGGAGAGAAGATACTGAAGCCGCTGCGCAACTTCAATAAGCCCGCCGGCGATCTTTTTGGAGTGATGCCGTATGTCCAGATGCAAAGCATGTTCGATCCGTTTTTCCCGCCCGGCCGGCTGACGTACGTGAAATCAAACTTTCTCCGTGAATTGAATGAAGAGGCGATTGAAACGCTTGCCGAATATGTTGGAAAAAGCCCTTCGCTGTACAGTTTTGCTCCGGCCCTGGAACACTGGCATGGAGCGGCGACACGGGTCGGCGAAGGCGATACCGCGTTTCCCCATCGCCGGAACTCGTTCAACATGATGATCTGGTCGAACTGGGAGAGCCCATCCGAGTCCGAAGCAAACATTGCATGGACGCGCGAGTGCTGGAACGCCATGAAGCCGTTTCTCCCAGTTCTTACGGAAATTATGTGTCCGACGAGGGAGAAACCGTTGCGCGCGAGGCGTACGGGGCCAATTACGAGCGACTGGCCGGGTTGAAAAACAAGTATGACCCGACAAACTTTTTCCGGATGAACCACAACATCAAACCCAGCACGCAGACGGAAGAAGCAAAACAGAAAGCTTCGATGGGTTAGTTGGCGAGGTTCTCGCCGGGAGCGTAGCCGAGAGTAACCCAAGAGGGCCGGGCGAGCCCGGCCCCTACAAAGGAGTTAGGAGGAAGAAGGCGGCCTAAAGCCGCCCCTACGTTGCTTGGGTGGGGGGATTTTTGCGGCGGAGTAGGGCGGCGGAGATGAGAGTGATGAGGAGGCCGACTGGTAGAGGTTCCATGAAGGTGTAGGCCATGTTGACGAGGGGGTTTTGGTAGAGCTGCTGCGAGTGTTGTATTTCAGCGACTTTTGCGGCGGTTTTGGCGGGGTCAAGGCCGGAGGACTGGACTTTGTGAATTTGCGCGGCGAAGTAGCCGTCCATGAAGTGGGGCATGAAGTTGAAGTAGAGGACCTCCCACATGGCGACGTAGCAGACGGTGGTGATGAGGGCGATCAGGAAGCCGCAGGTGAAGGCGCGGCCGAAGGAGATTTCGCCGCCGAGGGTGTTGTCGCGGTAGCTGCGGATGCCGAAGTAGATGAGCAGGAAAGAGGCCACCATGATGGTGTAGCCGAGAGCCATGCTGTGGCCGGTGCCGATCTTGTCGGCGAGGAGAAGCGAGCCACCCATAAGCAGGGAGATGATGAGGCCGGCGATGAGACCGAACGTGAGGACAGTCTTCTTCATGAGAATCAAGTTCTCCTTTTTTATGAATTGTGCGTTCGAGGGCCCGAAGTGCGACGGAAAAGTGCCGGTGCTGCGTTCAGCCTTCCTTTGGCGGCTCCCACAATTCAATGCGATTGCCGTCGGGGTCGGTGATCCAGGCGAAGCGGCCGTAGTCTGCGTTTTCACGGTGGGGATCGATTTCGACGCCGGACTTCTGGAGGTCTTCGAGCAGGGCATCAAGATTGTCGACGCGGTAGTTGATCATGAAGCCGGCTTTGCTGGCGCCGAAATATTTGGTGGATTGAGGGAAGATAGCCCAGGTGGTGCAGCCTTCGGGGCCGGGCTGGGCGCCGCTGGGGCCCTGCAGCTCGCGCCAGTTAAACGCCGCGCCCTGGCCGTGCGGTTCGCGCCGGATGCCGAGATGCTTCTCGTACCATTCATAGAGCTGCTGGTTGTTTTCCGATTTGAAGAAGATTCCGCCGATGCCGGTTACGCGTTTCATGGG
>DASSGJ010000578.1:0-9171 GCA_035693545.1 Candidatus Acidiferrum sp. | reverse complement strand
GAAGATTTCGGTCAGGATGCGGCCGCGCATCTGTTTAGGCTGCTCGATGCCGTAAATGTGCAGGATGGTGGGCGCCACGTCATACACGCTGGCTCCCAGGCCCATCAGGCGCAAATCATGCTTGATGCCGGGGCCCATGGCGAAGAACGAGCCCGGAACATCGTCGCCGTCGGCGAAGTCGTGCTTGGCGATTACCGGCGTGGTTTTCTCGTGGTCCATGTGCGCGTGGGGATCTTTCTCTTCGAACTCGCGCAAGGGCTTGATGCCGTGGTCGGAGAAAATAATCAGATAGGTGTTGTCGTCCATGTGCTTCAGGATGGAGCCGAGGACCTTGTCAAAGGCCACGTACTGGTTGGGGAAAGCATCCTGGCGAACGCTGTTGATGCTGGGATTGTAGCCAACGTTGAACGGCGAGATGGGGTAGAGCCAGTGGCCGGTGCGGTCTTCGCATGACTGGGCCAGGAAAGTGAATTCCGTGGGATGGGTGGTCAGCAAATAGTCGAACAGCTTGGTCTGCTGGTCGCGGATGACCTGCACTTTATCGAGCCAGGAGTTGATGAGTTGGGTTTCGTGGCCCTTCAGGTCGCTGGCGGCCGGCATGCGCTCGCAGTCAATATAGAAGTCGCCGACATTCTTCAATAGTTCGGGTTGAAGGCTCTTCGGATAGACGGCGTCGCCGCCCATCACTTCGCTGAGCTTGGGGGCACAAAGCACGCCGTCTTCACAGTTCTTGCCGCGCGTCAGCATCCCGCTGATCATGTAGCCGTTGACGGGCATGACGGGAAAGGTGGCCGGGACGTTGGCCATGCCGACGGTGACCCCGCTTTTCGAGAGAAACGACCAGACCGGCTCTTCCTTGAGCATGTTGGTGTTGGCGGTGATCCCGCCGACTAGAAAGCCGGTGACGCCATGCTCCTCTGGATTGGTGCTGGTGAAGAGCGTGCTGTAGACGCGGGGACAATTGGGGGCGGAGACGGTGCGCAGCTTTCCGTAGGCGCCGTTCTCGATCACCTTTGAGAGATTGGGCATCTGGCCCTTCAGCAGGAGCGGACGGATGATGTCGAGCTCCATACCGTTGACGCCGAGGACGATAACCTTCGGTTTGGGTTTCGAGGCCGTTGATTGTTGCGCGAACAGAGGGACCGCCAGAAAAAAGACGGATAGCAATAAAGAGAATTTTCTTGGAACCATGGAACACCCCTGGAAAATAGATGCAAATTATATAGTTGGGGGTTGCGGGTGTCCAGAAAAGGCCGCGGGAGGGCGCGCATCGCGGGTCGGCGATTTTTCCGATTATGTTGCCTTTAGCGGGTGGGGGGCTTCAGCCGGGCGGCTTCGGCACGCTGGTTCGCGGCATCTTCGGCGCGGCCCAGCTTTTCGTAATCGTCGGCCAGGAAGGAATGCGCCTCTCTGGAGTCCGCTTGTACCGCCGCGGCCTTTTCCAGGTAGGGCAGGGCCTCGTCGAAGGTGCCGTTGAGAAAGAGCATGCGCCCCAGCAGCAGGTTTGCGCGGTAGTGGTCCGGCTCTCCCTGGAGGACGATGAGAAGATTTTTAGCCGCTTCCTCCGGCCGTCCGGTGCGGGCATAAATGGAGGCCATCGAATAGCGGGCGTCGCTCCAATCGGGGCGGTTTTCCACCAGGATTTCGAAATGGGCGGCGGCGGTTTTGAGGTCGCCCGTTTCGTAGAGGCAGATAGCCAGCTCGTATTGCGCCATTAGGGCATCGGGGCGGAGTTCGACGGCTTTGCGTAGGGGCGGAATGGCCTTCGCAAACTTGCCATTCCGCGAGTATGCGATGCCGAGGTAATACTGCGCGGCCTGGACTTGCGGGTCCTTGGTCACCACGTTCAGTAGCAGCGGGATGACGCTGGCTTCCTTTCCCTCCTCGATGGCCAGGCTGGCATCGTGCATATCGTTGGCAACATCAATGCGGTCCTTGGGGTCGGTGCGAGAGACCGGGCGGGTCGCACTTGAAGCCGTGTAACCGAGTGCGGAGAGTTTTTCTCTGCTCTTTTCGTCGAGGTTATCCTGCAAGGCCTGAGGCGCGCCTTCGCTGATTCGTTTGACGAAACTATCCAATTGAACAGCCAGACGGACTGCGGTGGGGCGCTTGGTCGCATAGAGGTTGGTCTTCGCGCCGGGATCTGCGGCCATATCGTAAAGCTCCGGCTTTGGGGCTCGCACGTAAAGCTGGTTGCCAGTGCGGAGGGAAACGAGGGCGCTCCAGCCGAAGGAGCGTTCGGAGTGGTCGCCGGTGGCCAGGGAAGGACGGTTTTCCGGGTGCGAGTTTCCTATCAAAGGAAGGAGGGAATGTCCCTGCATGGCCGGAGGAGGCGTTTGGCCGAGCGAATCGATCAGGGTTGGCGCCAGGTCCACCAGGCTCGCGGTGGCTGTGACGCGCTGGCCCGCGGAGCGATTGCCGGGCAGTTTCAGGAGCAGGGGGACGTGGATGGTGGAGTCGTAAAGAAAAATGCTGTGGGTCAGTTCGCCGTGGTCGCCCAGGGACTCGCCGTGGTCGGCGGCGACGGCGATCAGGGTGTTGTCGTACAGCCCTTGGGCTCGCAGATAGTCGAACAGCTTGCCGACGATCGAATCCACGTAGGCGATGCCGGCGTTGTAGGGTGTGTTCGGGAAACGACTGCGGAACGGTTCGGGGGGATTGTAGGGATCGTGGGCGTCCCAGAGATGAAACCAGAGGAAAAACGGGGCACCTTTTTGCTGGCCGACCCATTCGAGTGCGAAGTTCAGGGTGACTTCGCCGCGGCGCTGCATGGAAGCTTCGCGGCGTTCTCCGGTTTTCTGGCGATGGAAGCCTGCGTTGTAGACATCGAAGCCGCGTTCGAATCCGGAGGCGAAGCCGTTTTTGGGGTCGAGGATGATGCTGCCTACGAAGGCGCCGGTGTGGTAGCCCTGGGCGTGAAGAATATCGGGTAGAAAGGGGACGCTGGGAGGCAGGCGGTCGCCGAAGTTGCGTATGCCATGGTATTGCGGGTACGTGCCCGAGAGTATGGTCGCGTGTGAGACCGGCGTAATGGGCGCCTGGGAGTAGGCGTGTTCGAACACGACGCCCTGAGTGGCGAGGGCATCCAGTTGCGGGGTTAAGCCAAGCTTGGAGCCGAGGAAGCCCATGCGGTCGGCCCGGACGGTGTCCAGGGTGATGAGGATGACATTGGGAGGGTCCGTAGCTGCCGCAGCGAGCGCTGGAGACGAGAGCAAGAGGCAAAAGATGATGGCGCGCCGCATAAATGAAAAAGGAGCCTGCATTGTAGCAGACTCCTTTTTTGGAACCAAAACAGGGACGAAGATTAGAAGATGACCTTCGCTCCAAGTTGAGCAGCGCGGGCACCGCCCTGAGAAAGGAACGGGTTGCCGGTAGCGATATCCGGCGTAAATCCGAACAAGGAGAAGCTCCCGCTCGAGGGCTTGGCACTGCTCGGCAGATAATAGAAGTTAGGATGGTTCAACAGGTTGAAGACCTCAAAGCGAAGCTGGAGACTTAATCTCTCCGTGAGCTTGGTGGTCTTGTTGAGGTTAAAGTCCCACTGCCTGAAATTGGGTCCGCGCAGACTGTTGCGGCCGCAGGTCCCGATGGTGTTGGGGGCGGGAGTTGAGAATATCGCGGATGCATTCGTGATGGTGGGACTATTGGGATCACTGAACTGGTAAATGGGTTTTACTCCGGAACAGTCCGGCCGCTGCTGGACCAGGTCCTGGCCAGACTCGTCGGCGCTCTGGCTTAGCAAGGGAGTCCAGGGACGGCCGCTTATAACCGTTACCACGGATCCGGTCTGCCAACCCTCTCCCAAGCGGCCGAGGGCGCGCACACGAGGAAAGTCGTAGGTGATACCAGTGTTGAAGTTCCGCCGAACGTCGGAGTCGCACGGGCCCTCGTTACTGCTGGGATTGTAAGGATTCTCCTCGATCGGAAGAAAAGAACCTCCGCCGCGGTTCGTGGAATTGTTGTCAATACAGTTAGACCAGGTGAAGTTGACTATGGTATTGAGGCCATGCCAATCGCGCTGGCGGTAAGTGACCTGCAGGGCGTTGTAGCGCAGGTACCCTTCGTTGTTTAACTGGATGACGTAGCTGAAGTTGGGCACACCATTCAACTGATACAAGGAATCAAACGGACGCGCACAATTCCCGGTCGTCAGCTGAACATCATTGACCGTATCCCAGCAACCAACGGGACGGCTATTCAGGCTGCGGCTTAGAAGGGTATCTGATCCGTGGGAGCCGAGATAGCTGACGGTGATGGCGTTGTTTCGGAAGATCTCGTGCTGGATCGTGGCGTTGTAATACTGGATCCTTGGCGTCTTCAAATTCGGAATGGTTCCGAAAATGTTAAACGGCGGAGTGCCGGTGGGATTCGCGCCAAAGGTTTGGAAGCAACCGATAGTCCCAGCGCCGGCGCACGAACCTGCAACTCCGCTGCCCGGCTGCGGGCCGATGCAGACGAAGGCGGGCGTAGCGGTATTGGTGGCCGGGTTGTAGCAAGTGTTGGCATTGAACGCTTGGAACAAAGTTGGCAGGCTCGCATCACCGTTCCCGTTGGCTGTGACCGAGAACACGCCGAGGTCGGAGTTCGTAAACGCCCCGGCTCGGGCACCCTGGAAAGCATAAGGTGCGCTGATGGCGGCAAAATTCGCGACGTCGTAAGCCATGGCGTAACCAACCCGGAGAGCAGTCTTGCCGTTGCCGAAGACGTCCCAAGCCACTCCACCGCGCGGGCCAAAATCCTTCAGGTCCAGGTCATAGAGACGAGGGAAACCCTGCTGCACCTGAACCAGGCCGTTTGGAAACCCTTTCGGAGCGCAGACGGTTGGCTCCGGAGGAGCACAGGGGAAGAAATTTGAGGCATTCTTGTCGGCGTCACCCAAGGCGCCATTGATGTCCCATCGCAAGCCATAACTTACCGTCAGACGGGGGGTGACTTTCCACTCGTCTTGGAAAAACAGTCCCACAGAAGGCTGGTAGAGATGGCGAGAAGTGTCACCAAAAGAGCGGGAAGCCCGGTCGAGGCGGCCGGTCAGCAACTGATCAATGAGTGTCTCAAAATCAGTTTGGAAACTGAACAGGCCCGTCCGCGCCCGATTCCGCAGGCTGAACGTTGAGGCGTACTGATAGTTGCCGCCAAACTTGAAGTTATGTGTGCCCTTGCTCCACGAAAAACGGGTGGACACATCATAGGTCTGGGTGGGCCGGGTGCTCAGCGGGTAGCCTTGTATTCCCCCGGGGTTCCCATAGGTTATCGAGCTGGCATAGACCGGAGGCACGCCGAAATCGGCGGGGTTCAGTGGGCCGGTGTCGATGCCCAAGCTGAGGGGATTAACCTTGTTAAGGGGGTCCAGAATCTGTGCGTAACGCGACCAGTTGAACCGCACGTCGAGAATCTTGTTAGGAGACATGCTGTAGGTCCAGGTAGCACCGGCCAATTGCACGCGTGTGGGAGCGACGGTGTTAAATGCGTCGGCTGGGAGGCCGCTGCCCGGCGCCGGCGGAAGAGTATAGCCGCCGAGTGGCGCGGTCTGGGTGCTGTCAGCGAACGTATACCGGCCGGACAGCTGCATCTTGTCGTTCATCTTGTGGTCAATCCGGATGATGTAGCTGCTCAATTTATCGGTATTGGGACTAGAAATGGATTGCGTAAAGCCGCCGGTGGGCACCGCTGCGTTAGCCGCAGAGGGTGTGCAGGACACGATACCGCCAGCGCCATCTGAACACGGATAATACTTCAGGAGATTCAATCCCGCGGTGTTCAAGGGGATGCCAGTTGGGTTGGTAGCGGGATTGGCGAAATCCGCCAAAGCCGCAGCCAGATCGCCCTGCGTGGGGATTGCCAGATTGTAAGGTTCCAGCGCGGTGTTGCGCTGCCCTTCAAACGTGAAGAAGAAGAAGGTGCGGTCCTTCTTGATCGGCCCGCCTACCGTGGCTCCGTAATTGTGATTGTGATAAGGGAGTGTGGTGGAGGCGAAGAAGTTCCTGGCGTTCAGCCAGTCGTAGTCTCCGAAATAGAAGGCCGTGCCATGGAAGTCGTTGGTGCCGCTTTTGAGCGTCACGTTAATGGCAGCGCCCCCCTTGACACCGTTATCCGCCGACGGAAGCTCTTGCACGGTGTATTCGGCGATGGAATCGCTGCCAAGTACCGAAGCCGGGACTCCGAGTATGCCGGGCTGGCCGATGACCTCGCTGCCGTAGAAGCGGTCGTTGTTGGGCATGCCATCAATCATGTAATTGTTGGTGGTGCTGCGCTGACCGCTGATGCTGACGTCGAGGAACCCGCCACCCGGGGCGCGCTGGACGCCGGGAGTAAGGGCGAGGATGGACTTAAAGTCACGGCCTTCCGTCGGTAGGTCGACGATAGATTTCGTGTCCACTTCGTTGTTCACGCCGGTCGTGAACTCCACCAGCGGGCTGGCCGCTTCCACCGTAATGGTCTCCGTGCGCTGGCCGACCTCCAACCGGAAGTCCGCCTTGGTGGTCTGAGCGACGTCAACTCGGACATTACGAACCGTCGTCTTGAACCCTTGAGCAGCAACAGAAACCTTATAGGTGCAATTGGGCATGTCGTAAAACGTGTATTCGCCCGCGGCGCCGGAGGGGATCGAACGCGTCTGGTTCGTCTCCGGGCAGACGGCGGTCACGGTGGCGCCCGCGACTGCGGCGCCGCTCGAGTCCATCACCGTTCCGGTGATTTCACCTGTAGTGATTTGCCCAGGAAGACAAAGTGCGCAGCCGAGAATCAGGATAAGTGCAAAGGAACAGCGGAACGAATAGGAAGTTAGCATAGGACTACACCCCTCCGAGAAAATGAAGCACCCCGTGCACCTACACTATGATTGGGTGTGATTCTATGCCGGGCGGCGGTTTTGTCAACCAAAATCCTAATCCATTCGACGAATGGGACGTTGCTGATTTATAAATGGATCCCTTCGCGAACTTCGACCGGGATCAAGCGACACTCCCCGGTGCTGAGAGAGTAGTTGTTGGAGACCAGGGAACCTGTTACAGTCCACCCAATCGAGCTTGTGGAAGTATGCAAGTTTCAGGCAATCCGGCGATCCACGAATTACGCCAGGCGCACGTGCACCGCGCGCCGCTTCCGACTGCAATTCGAACGGTTCTCCTCACACTGACGTTGATTTTTGGATTTTCCGCGTTCGTTCGCGCGGACGAATTCTGGAAGCAGAAGCCTTCCGCACAGTGGTCGCATGACGAGGCGCTTAGGCTGTTGCGACACTCGCCCTGGGCGAAGGTGGAAGCGGTGATGTTTCGCCGAACTGAGGTTGAAGCAAGCTACAGCATTGCCACGGGCAAAAAGCACTGCGACCCTGACGCTCTCGATCAAAACGGGAACTGCCTCCAGAGGATGAAGCTGGAACCGCCGGTTGATGCTTCGCAATCGAGGAATGGGGCGCCGGGGCTTTCACCGTCGACTGCGTTTCTGGTGCGCTGGGAATCGGCGGGGCCGGTGAGCCAGGCGTTTGTGCGGCTTGAGGAACTCGGCGAACATCCGGTGGTCGCATTTCAGGCGCAGGCGCCGCGGCTTCCCGCGGACCGCTATGTCATTACCGTGAGAGTCGATCATCCCGGCTTCGCAGGGTTCGAGCCTTTCGCAGTCTTAGCTGGGAGAAGTCCGAACCTGCGCGCGACGTTGAAGACCCGGCGCGGCAGCGTCGCCCCGGTTGAAGTCGAGTTCACTGGAGCCGGGGTGAGCGCCGCTGTCCATTTCTATTTTCCACGGAGCGTCGACGGCGCTCCGCTGCTCGGCGCAGGGCGCGATACGGCGGAATTCGAAATGCACGGGGCCGGCTTCGCTGTTCACAGCAAATTCACGCTCGACCCCGAGTTCCTTCGCTGAATTAAGCTGCGACGGTCAGCCGAGCAACCGCGATCAATCACTGTTCGTGGGCAATACGGGCGGGCTTGAGCGACCAAGCATGCGCGCAGCCCATTTGCGCCAAGGAGCGGCTTCGAACTCGGCAAGGTAGGAATAGGCCACGGGCACGACTAGCAGGGTCAGCAGCAAACACAAGGTCTGCCCGCCGATAATGGTTACCGCTATCGATGCCCGCTGCTCGGAGCCCGCGCCGATGCCGATGGCCACGGGAATCAGTCCCGCAATGATGGAAAGAGTGGTCATCAGGATGGGCCGCAGCCTGACGCGATTCGCTTCGAGGATTGCGTCGCGGACGGACAGGCCCTCCGTGGCGCGCAAGCGATTTGTGTAATCCACCTGCAAGATGCCGTTCTTTTTCACAATGCCGAGGAGGAGAAGCATTCCCAAGGCGCTCCACAAGCTGAGCGCGCGGCCGGTGATCCACAAGGAGAAGAGCGCGAACGGGATACTGAGCGGAAGCGTGAGCATGATGATGAAGGGATACGTGAAGCTTTCAAACTGAGCTGCCAGGACCATGTACATGAAAATGGAGGCCAGCAGCATGGCCAGCACGAGATTCCACGTGGTCTCCTCGAGAACTTTTACTTGCCCGGAAAATAGATACGAGTATCCGGCGGGCAGCCCGACGTCTTTGATGGACTGCACGGTGTGGGCGGCGGCGAGGTCCAGCGGATATCCTGAAGCGACGTTGGCGAAAACGCTTACCTGAAATTCGCGGTTGTAGCGTTGCAGGCTGGCGGGCCCTGCGCCGCGTCCGATGCTGGCGACGTTTTCGAGACGCACCTGGCCGAGTTTTGTGGAAGGCACCATCATGCGGGCGAGAACATCGGGGTTGTCGCGCTGCTCCGGCAACAATTGCATCGTGACGGGATACTGTTCGGAGCCTTCCTTGAAGCGGGTGATTTCATCTTCGCCCGAATAGAACAGGCGGACAGCGTCGCTGACATCCGTCATGCGCACGCCAATATCGGCTGCGCGCTGGCGGTCAACTTTCACCTGCAACTCGGGAGTGTTGAGGTTGAGGCTGGGGTTGACGTCTACCAGTTCGGGGTAGTTCGCCATCCGGCCGGCTACCTGCTTGCTGATCTCGGCTAGTTCGCCGAGGTCCGGTCCGCGGATTACCGCGGCGATGGGGAAATAAACTTCGCCGCCCAAGACGGAAGGCAGGCGGACGTTGTAGGTCATGTTCCGGTAGCCTGCGAGAACTGCGCGCACGGTCGTAGCCATTTGCGCGTGAGTTTTCTTACGCTCGCTGCGAGGAACCAGTCCGAT
>DASSGJ010000577.1:0-31695 GCA_035693545.1 Candidatus Acidiferrum sp. | reverse complement strand
TTTCCCGCGTCAGTGGGACTTGAATTACATCGGCTTGCCAGCAGTCGATAAGAAAACGCAGAAGACACCTACACTTGAGGCGACCGAAATAGAAACTATCTTGGCCGCCGTCAAGAAACTTTACCGCGTGCTCTATTGCCTATTGGCCGGGTCCGGTTTGCGGATTTCTGAGGCCCTGGGCCTCGAAATAGGGAAACACTTCTCAGCGGATTGCTCGATCGTTTACGTTCGCCAGCAGCGCAGCAAAAAAGGGCACGGGATCGAACAGTATCCCAAAACAGACGCGGGTATCAGGGATATAGATTTGGCCCCCGCCTTAGCTGCACTGGTGAAGAAATTCATCGGCAATCGCACGAGTGGTTTCCTGTTCGAGACTGCTAGCGGCTTGCCTATGTCACCGCGAAACATTGCGAGGGACAGCTTGCATCCGATACTCAAAAAGATGGGACGCGAGTTGGCAGGCTTTCACACATTTCGTCGATTCCGTGAGTCCATTCTGCAGATGAGTGAGGCACGAACCTTGCTTATCGATTTTTGGATGGGCCATGCGAACCGGGAGATGTCGGGGCGTTACGGCAAGCAGTTGCTCGATAACGTCCAGTGGCGGCGAGAATGTGCGGCCAAGGTAGGTCTTGGCTTCACTCTTCCGACTGAGGAAGAACAGCCGTTGATGGACAAGTCGGGACAAGTTTTGAAAGAGGAAGTGCAAGAAGAAGTTGCAGCGTAAGTCTATATGAGAGCGGGAATTAAAATGGTCGGGGCGAAAGGATTTGAACCTTCGACCTCCTGGTCCCGAACCAGCATCTAAAAATCCCTAAGCCATCGTCCTGGCGTCCAGGACGCCCCTCTTGGAATCCGAATTTTAGATAGGCCGGTGTCTACTACGACGAGGGTGGCCACCCGATGCGAGGCCTCTGCACTCGTACGAGACCCAAAGTTCCAGGATCGCGTCGTCGCCGAGTCACGCGCCTTGCTGTCGACGATTCCAAAATGAAACGGGCAGGCTTGGGCCGTTTCGGAATTAGTTCTGCGAAGGCGGCTTCTCGTCGGGAAATCAAGCAACTGACGAGATGGGCGTTTCTCGGTACCTATCTGGTCAGACCTCCCACAACCGGACTTCTGGCTCGGAATAACTCCCGATTGGCCCGCCACTCGGGCGCACCGCCCGGCACGAACCGAGACTTCCTGACACTAGGGCCAGCTTTACCGCTCACTCGATTTGTCGCTGGCTCTTTGGACTGGCGACAAGGACGATACAGGATCCCTTCGGCCTTACTTCAAACAGCGCAGCCAATCGGGCACAATCAGCAGTACCGTCGGCACCGCGCGAGGTTCAGCCACTCCCAGTTTCGTATACCGGCTGGTCGTCCAAAGCTACTTAAGATTTGCTGAAGAAATCGTAAGGATCGGGGTGGAACGAGCACAAATCTGCCAATGAGAGACTCTAGGTAGGACTGCCTCGTCGGAACGCCCATCTGGCTCGTACATCTTTTGGGTGACGCCTCCCTTACTCCTGCGCTTGATACACCCACACTTCGGCTTCGTGGCCCGCGCGCGCCGGCACTCCGAGGAAAAAACGGTCGCGGCCCTTTTTCCCGATCCTTGCCGCATAGCCCGCGGTGCGCGCCCCTGTAACCGAAGGTATTTCCGCCAGCAGTTGATAGTGGCTTGGATCCCTTTGCGCGAAAACGCTGATGAATCCTTGGCCTCCGGCGACGTAAACGCGCTTGTAAAGCGAATCGTAATAGAGGTCATCGCTATCGGCGGCGCAACGAACAGCTGAGATCACCGCGCCGGCATCGGCATCCAGCACGACAAGGCGCGGTGGCGTGCGGGTGCCGACAAATAAACGGTGATTGGACTCATCGAGGGCCATGGGAAAATTTCCTTCAAAGTTGCTTAACGGCCATTTCGCGATGGCACCCGTTCGGCGGTCGATCACCGCGATCTGTTTCAGGTCGGGCAGGTTAACGAAGATCCTCGGTCCGGCGGATTCCAGCTGGAAAGACTCCGGGTGGGCGCCCAGCTTATACTCCTCCTGAACACGTTGATTGGTCGCGGCGTCAACCATTCCAATGGCTGCGTTCCCTTCGTCCCCGAATCCGACGTAAACGCGTTTCGCTGCGGCGTCGTAACGGAGATTGTCCACATCGCCGTGGAAGTCGATGGAAGTGATTAGGTCAAAAGAGGTCCCGTCATAGATGAAGAGCTTGCCGTCGCGGCTAGCAACGAATAGCTTGTTGAACTCGGGCGAATAGGCGACTCCCTGAGGATGCGGCACTCCGGTGATTGTGTGAACCCTCTTTTCGGTCAGTGTCTCGACAACTTCGACGGTGTCGTTGCCCACCACGCAGATGAACACGCGGCCACCCGGATCCAGCGCGAAATGGTCGATGCGGCCCTGGATATTCGGAAGCGGAATGGCAGCGCTCAAAATGAGTGGCTTGTCCGCGGAGGGCGGAGTCTTCTGTTGAGCCTGGGCCGCAAGTCCGCACCCAAAAAGGATAGCAAACCAGAAGTTGGAGATTGCCATTGTGTCTTTCCTCAGCATCAGTACACCTCAGTTTTTCGATTTTACTTACCTCGTTAAAGAACGCGAGCAGGCTTCTCTTCACTGGTTGCCATGGCGCCCCCCCAACGATGGGAGGATGTCAAGTTAAGTCCGAACTGGTCCAGGATTCTCAGGACGGTCTGATCGACGAGGTCATCGATGGTCTTCGGATGATTGTAAAACGCCGGAACGGGCGGAAAAATCACGACGCCCATGCGCGAGAGCTTCAGCATATTTTCGAGGTGAATGTCACTCAACGGCGTTTCGCGGACGGCCAGCACTAGTTTGCGGCGTTCTTTGAGCACCACGTCGGCCGCGCGGTGAACGAGAGTGTCTCCGTGACCTTGCGCAATTGCGGCTAGCGACCTGACGCTGCAAGGGCATATCACCATGCCCTGAGTCACAAACGAACCGCTGGAGACGGCCGCACCCTGATCCTGAGGCGCATAATGCTGCGCTGCCATTTGCTGAACCTGCTGTACGGTATAAGACGTCTCATGGATCAGCGTGCGCGCTCCCCAGTTGCTGAGAACCAGATGCGTCTCCACCTTTGCTTCCCGTAGAACCTGCAAGAGGCGCACCCCGAGAATAGTTCCTGTGGCTCCGGTTATGCCGACGATCAATCGGAATGGATGTTTGTTCATAATGTTTAGCGCGCCGCAGGCCTATCCGCAACGGCCGGCGGCTAACCGTCCCCCCGAAATTTTGGGATCAGCGAATTCCAATCAGCGGCCAATAGAAAGGGACGGTCACGAGCAGCACGAGGGACTCGATGATAGTCACGCACAGACCGACGCGAAAAACGTCTCTCGCATTGAAGTAGCCGTAGGAATATCCAGCGACCAGAACACCGGATTGATACACGAAGATCTTCCCGCCTGCCGCAAAGGCCCAGATCAATCCCAAAGGCAAAGGATGAAGACCGTTGGTGTGAGCAAAACTCATCAAGCCCGGCATGGAAGTGGCCAGCATGCCGATCTCATTCCCCAGGAAGATGTGGTAGACAAAGGCAGTCCAGTACGGTACGACGGCCAGAGCGTAAACACTGGTGTCCATGAGAGGGCGCATCCAGTCGAACATGATGCTGGTCATGGTGCGAAGCGCTCCGGTCTGAACGAGCACCGTTCCCATACTGATGGCCGTAGCTACAAAAAACACGGGAAGATAATTGAGCCGTTTCATGTCCTCCTGATCGAGGATTCCAAATCTTGGCACGCACGCAAAAAGACCTATGCCAAGTCCGATCACGGCCGGCGAAATATGGTGAATCAGGTCGGTCATCCAGAGAGCGATGGCGAGGAGCATCAAGAAAAGGGCTTTTTTCTCCATCTGCGACCACGGACCCATTTTCTCGAGTTCGTCGCGAAGGAATTCCGCGCCTCGATCCAGTGCGGCGTTCTCCGGCGGGTAAAGCCATACGACCAAGCGCCAGATGCCAAATATCGTCGCGACAGCGCAAGGCAGGAAAGCCAGGAGCCAGAGGCTATAGTACACATGAATGTTTGCACCATTCTCGATCAGGCCTCGTCCAAGAATGGTGGAAGGACCTGCAATGACCATTTTGTCGAAGCACCCAGCCGTGTAGGTCAGGGTAATGAAGATGCCCCTGCCGACATTGCTGCCCCGCCCGAGTCCAAAGACTTCCATCAGGCCGAGCGCAACCGACCCCATGATCACCACACAGGCGATTCCCGAAGGCACAAGAAACGTCAAGAGGAAGGAAGAAAGAATTATTCCCAGAAGGAGCCGCGAATAACTGGCACCAACTCGTTGGATAATCAGGTAAGCAAGACGCCGCGCCATGCCGGTCTTTGTCGCCATCATCCCGAAGAGGCCCGCCCCGAAGAGAAACCATGGGGTTTGATCTGCAAAGCCGCTGAATGCAACCTCGAACTTGACGACCTTGAGCACCCAAAAGAGATAACACCCGATGAGACCCGTTAGCGCGTGGGGAATCGGCTCGGCGATCCAAGCGACAATCATGAACGCCGCCACCGCGAGCGCGTGCTTGGAAGAGGGTTCGAAATTTAGCGGAGCGAACCAGAGTAGCGCTGGCACGGCGATCGTCAGGACAAAGCCGATCACTTTTCGAGTGGAGATGCCAATTTCCTTCGCTCCGCCAAACTGCGTCGCGGCATGGACCGCCTCGGCCATTAGTATTTCCCTTGTATGGAGGATTCCACAGCGGGATCAAGCGCACCGCTTGGCGCGCCAACTGGTTCTGGTGAACACACACCATGGCCATTGGAAGTGGGCTCCGCGAGAATCTTTCCCCACTTTGCTTCAGCGGCGCGCCGGACTTCGGGACTCGATTCTGCGACTGGAGGAAAATCTTTCATCCACTCATACGGCTTGCACGCGTCAATGACCGCACGCGAGCTGTGGCCGCGCTCGGCCATTGGGATGATCGGATCGAGCGAACCACTCCAACTGCGCCGGATGATTTCGATGTCGGCTTCTGGATTGGATCGGGTCGTCAGCGCCCAAAGAACATCATTGGTGTTGGTCACGTCGATGTCGTCGTCCACAACAATGGTATAGCGGCCAAGGTACGCGCCCGCGTGGCAGTACGCGGCGATCATTCCAGCTTGCCGGGCGTGGCCGGGATACCGCTGTTTAATGGAGACGATCGTCAAAAGACGGCTGCCACCCGCTTCGTGGCACCAAACACCTGTTACGTCTGGCACGCCGGCCTTCTCCAGTTCCTGCCAAATCAGTGCCGAACGCATGAAGCACCGCATGTAGTTGAATTCACAAGGTGGGCGGGTCGGCGGCGCTCCGAGAATGATCGGATTGTTGCGATGATACAGCCGCTTCACTTTCATGGTTGGCTCCGGGCGCATGTTGCTGGCGTAATAGCCAGTCCACTCGCCGAAGGGACCTTCGTTGTGGTCATCGCCAGGAATCGCTTCGCACTCGATGACAATCTCGGAGGAGGCCGGAATGGGCAACCCGGTGTATTCGCCTTTGATTACCTGCACTGGATGGCCCTGAAGGCCGCCAACCCATTCGTATTCGGATACGCCGTACGGCACTTCCATCCCGCCAGCGAGATAGAGCAGCGGATCGTGGCCGAAAGAAACCGCGAGTTTGCAGGATTGGCCGCGAGCAAAATACTTTTCCCGCATGATGCGTCCCTGCTTGCCCGGTGAAATGAAGAAGCCCAGCTTATCGCGATCATGGATCATCACGCGATAAGTGCCCAGGTTCACCCAGCCTTCGTCGGGGTCACGGGTGATGTCCACGGAGCCGGTGCCGATGTAGCGTCCGCCATCAAGTTCATGCCATTTAGGGGTGGGAAACTTGAACATATCAATGTCTTTGCCCTCAAAGACGTTTTCCATCACCGGACCGTCTTTGACCACTTCGGGCTTAATGTAGGTAAGGTCAGTGATGTGCTTCTTGATGTCTTTCACGAACTGCAGCCGGGTATAGTTCGTATCCATGTGCAGCGTCATCGCCAGGCGCTTGGTGGTGTTGAGGGTATTCGACAGAACGCGATAACCCGCTGGATAGCCCTTGATGTGATCGAAAAGCAAGGCGTGGCTTTGCTCTCCGCGGTGATGGCCAAGTTCTGTTACCGCACCAATCTCGACATCCCAATCGGCGCCATCGATCTTCTTCAATTCTCCCAGCTCCTCGGCTTGGTGAATCCAACCACGCAAATCTCTACTTTCCATGTTTCACTCCTTGAGGGTCATTGCTTGAATTGTGATCCTTTGGTTCAAGGAAATCCGGCACCAGGAAGCTCAGAATGCCATTCCTGACGCTGTCCGATACGTAAATCTCTCCCTCCCTGGGGTTCAGCGCCAATCCCACTGGATGGAGCAACCCGCTAAAGGGACCGCGAATCATGCCTCGGGGCGGAACATCACCATTGTCAGTAATGTTCCAAACCCCGACGAATCCCAGCGTGGGATTGAGCCAGGGATCGTCCGGGACGGATTTCGAGGACTCTTTCAGCGTCACGCCCGAGTACAGATTCACGTGAAGATGGTTCGATGCAGCCAGGAAGATTCTCCCTTTGTAGAATTGCATCTGCCACGGTTCATCTGTGATGCCCGTGTTGGGTCCAGCTATTCGCGCGCGCGGAGCAACATTCCCATTATCCGTACGGTTGAATACGAGGATGTCCTCCGAGTTCGCCACGGCCATCAAGTTTTGAACCGGATCGACCGCGATCCCGACCAAGTGCCCGAGTTGCGTTTGCGGCCCGGTGATCACCCGGAGTGGCGCTACATCTCCCTTCGCGTCCCAGCGAAAGACGTTGATGCGTTTCCCTGTAAGGCTGGCAACGAGAATTTCTCCATGCTCGAGGTCCAGGCTCACCGAGTGCGGCGTGACAAGCTTGGTGCACGGCCCTTGAATCAATCGAATGGGCGGTTCGTCGCCGTTGGCACTTCCGCGAAAAACCAGAATCGCGTCCGCCAGCGCGTTCGGAACCACAATTTCGTCGTGCACCGGATCGTACGCCAGACCATGAATCGTTCGGCCCAGCTTTGATGCTTGCCCGGTAATCACTCTCTTCGGCGCCATGTTTCCATTTGCCAGCCTGGCAAATGCCGCCACACGCGGCTGGCTCACTCAATTCGGGACCAGGATTTCTCCCCGCTTTGTGTCGTAAGCCAGTGCCATGGGATTTCCAAAACCCGGAGTCGAAGTGCCCGCCGGGGCGGTCCGCAGGATGCGTTTTGGGGCAACATTTCCGTCCGCCGCACTGTCGAACGCCAGAGCCGAGTGATCACCGTAGTTCGAAACCCAGATCTCGCCATTCTTTGCGTCTACTGAGAGTCCCATCGGCCGGTTGATACCGGTTTGGTCCCCGTGAATGGCCCGAACCGGTGCGCTGTTTCCACCACGCTTACGGTCAAAAATCAGAATCGAGTTGTCTCCGTTGTTGGCCACCACAATGGTATCGTGCACCGGATCCTCGGCAATGCCCATCGGCCAATCAAGCTTGGTGGAATCTCCCTGGATCGTGCGCAGCGGCGCCTGATCATCCTTGGCGTTCGAAGCGAATATAGCGATGGAGGGTGGCCGGAACTCTCCGCCTTCGCTCGGCGCCTCCTCCTTGCTTGGAGTTGGAGAGCATCCTCCTCCCGTATTTTGGACGACACCACGGAAATTGCCGTGGCTGGCAACACCGATTTCGCCATGCATATCGTCCCAATAGATTCCGTGTGGGTCCGCCAAACGCGTACTGGGGCCACGGATGACCCGCATGGGAGCTTCGACGCCTTTCGCTTCGCGGCGGTAGAAAACCACGGCATTGAAGATTTCCGCGGTCACCGCGAGTTCGTCGCTGGAACGGCTGAGGGCCAACCCCCAAGCCTGATGGGGAACCGATAGGACGCGTGCCGGCTTGGCATTGCCATTGGCTGCGTACGGCATCACCACAACCGTATCTTCGATATCGTTGTTGGCGGTGTAGATTTCCTGCCGTTGAGGATCAAGGATGACCGCGGCAGCCATACCGATGTAGGTTTCGGGCCCGATGATGTGGCGCAACGGAACGGTTTGTGTACCCTCAGAGGTGTTGTGCAACCGGTCATAAAGAAGCAAACTTTTGCGATTCGGGTCGCTAGCCACAACCACGTTGTTTTCCGGATCGACTGCGATCCCGTTCAACGCCGGATACGGATCGGCAACCATCCGTGCCGCCGGGATGTCCTCCGGGAAAGGCTTGGATCTGCTCTCGTCTGCGCTGGAGCGAGAAAGCACGGCCCAGGAAAGCACGACTGCCGGGGCAATGGCCCAACAAGGTAGTCGTCTAATCATGGGCCGCGCTCCTCATCAAAAGATGAACTTGACGCCGAGTTGGATCTGCCGCGAAGTCGTCAGCGTGGGAGGTGGCAAGGGTTGGGCTGAACCCAAAAGGGTGGTCTGAGCGCCATAATTGGCGTGATTAAGCGCGTTAAAAGCTTCGGTCCGAAATTGGAGTTTATATCTATCCCGGTAAAGCGAAATGTTTCGGAACAAAGAGAAATCGAAGTCCACAAAACCCGGACCGCGCAAGGTGTTCCGCCCAAGGTCACCCAGCGTTCCAAGTGTGGGAAGCGAAAAGCAATTGTAATTGATGTAATTGATCGGATTTCCGGGGTTAACGGGATTCGTCGTACAGCCTGGTCCAGGATTGAAATCCGGCCTTTGCCCGCCAGCGCTGCTGTTGACGCGGCTGTTTCCGGTGAGTCCTAGGTCCTGATTGATCTTTACGGTGAAGGGCACGCCCGTGTGTGCCGAGAAAATGCTTCCCACCTCCCATCCAGACAGAATCGCGCGAGGCGCGCCGTGGAGGCCTTCGGAGACCGGAATATTCCAAGTCCCATTCAGTGTGAAGTTATGCGTGATATTGAAATCGGAAACCCCGTTTTGAAGGTTCGGAAGGAACGCATAGGAGGGGCCTGCCGTGTTGAGGTATTCGTTGTCGCTGAACGTGGCCGATCCCTGGTCCAGGCTCTTCGACCAAGTGTACGCGCCCTGGATAGCGAATCCGTGGCTCAGCCGTTTGCTGACGTTTACCAGCAAACCGTTGTACTTGGAATAATCTCTCCAAAGGGTTCCGACAATGCGGCTAAAATTCGGGTTGATTCTCTGGATAGCCTTTACTTCCTGCTTAAGCGTCGGAGGAGGATTTGTGTTGGGATCCAGAGGGATCGGAAATATGGGCTGGCCGGTGGGTGAGAAAGTAACTTGTGACAACGGCACTTGATCCAGGTCCTCAATTCCTAATGGGACGTGGACTGCGTGTGACCCAACATAACCAACCGTGAGCGCCGTGCTGGCTGTCAACTGCCGCTGAATCGTGAAGTTCCACTGATCGTTGTAAGCACGATGAGGATTGGCTTCTATGTAGGCTACGCGGGCCTTTGCCCCTGGTCCCTGGAGCAAGCTCAGCGCATCGGGGAAGAGGGATTGGTTGTTTGCGTCTACACACGGACAATTCGCGTTTCCTTGCAAAAAGAACGGAGCGCCGTGGGTCCGGTTGATGAAGAGGTAGGGCAACGGAAGAATATCGTACATCCCGAAAGAGGCTCGAATCGAAGTTTTGCCGCTTCCGGTTGGATCCCACGCCAGTCCCACGCGGGGGGCAAAATTTCGTTTCGTTGGATTGTTGAAAAAAGCCCCGCCAATCCTGGGCGTGGCATCGGTCAGGTTCACGAGTGTGGCCACTTTGCCATTCTGTTCCGACACCGGCGTGGACGTTTCATAGCGCAGACCGTAGTTCAGTGTGAGTCTGCTCGTGACCCGGAAAGAGTCCTGCGCGTAGAACCCAAAGATATCGCTGCGCAAACCGCGTGCTCCGTTGGTTCCGGGAAGGTCTGAGGTAAAGTCTTGCGGAGTGTTTGTCAGCAAATCCTGGACGGTGTTGTAGTCCCATTCTCCCAGCGGGAGATTGGCGGAGTTGAAATTGTCGTCGATCCTGTCGAAGAGAAAGCCGAATTGCAGCGTGTGGCGGCCGCGAATCCAATTGAGGTCGTCTGACGCCTGGTAGGAAGTGAACTGGAAGCTGTCAGCACCAGAGGCGCCGAGACCGCCAGACGTGGACAAGGGGCCGGCGGTAAAAACTCCCACGGGAAGATTCGGTAAGAACCCAAGCTGTGTGTTCGTAGCCAGCGGAGAAATTGCGGAAACGTCCTCGGAGTCGCCCGCAGTGGTGCGGCTCACGCCGATGCGCGCAGTGTTGATCACCGTCGGAGTGAAGCTGTGCTGCAGAGATGTTGTGAAATTATAGTGTCCGGAGGGAGAACCAAGCAGCTTCTGATTGTAGGAATCCGGCTGCAAAAGCGCGCCCGTATCCCATTGAAAGCTTGCCGAGAGCCGCGTCCGCTCCGAAAAATTGTGATCCAGTTTGCCCACGGCATAGTATTCGCTGCCCGTTTCGGCACCCGCAAAAATGTAATGCGCCGTGCCATCACCGTTATCCGCCCCATTTGCGACCGGAAAAAGCGCAAGGTAGGGCACAATGCTCGGAGCAATGGTGACCGTTTGATTTCCCACCGTCCCATTACGGGCGGCATTGGAGAGCGTAAGCGTGTCTTCCGAGATGCTGCGATCCTGGTTGAGCCCTTCGAAGCTTCCGAAGAAGAACGTCTTATCTTTCCAGATGGGACCGCCAATGGAGCCGCCGTATTGGTTGCGGTGGAATGGCGGGGTACCTGTTGGCCCCGCAGAGGGATTCGCATTGTCAAAAACGTTTCGCGTGTCCAGCGCGCTGTCCCGGAAAAACCCGAAAACGTCTCCGTGAATTTGGTTTGTTCCGGATTTGAAAATAGCGTTCACCACGCCACCGGAGGTAATCCCGTATTGCGCGCCGTAATCGCTGGTCAGCACCGCGAATTCCCGCACCGCGTCCACTCCGAGGTTGACGTTCAATCCGCTTCCGGGGCTGCCATTCGCGTAGTCGTTGACGATGAGTCCATCCACTTGATACAGGTTTTCGGTCGGGCGGTTGCCCGAAATGTACAAATTCTCTCCGTTGCCGCGGGCTGCTCGCGAGTTTGTGGAAACCGCGCTGGACTGCTGCTCGAGGCCACCGACTACACCTGCTTGAAGAGTTGCCAGTTGCAGCCAGTCGCGACCGTTCAAGGGGAGTTCGCGGATGGCGGCTTCGCCCACAACTCCGCTTATGGTGGAGGTGGTCGTTTCCACCTGCGGCGTTTCTTCGTTGACCACTATTTTTTCCACCACGTCGCCCACCGCGAGGGAGAAGTTCACACTGATCGACGCGCCTACAGTCAACGCGATTCCCTGCCGCAATTCCGTCTTGAACCCTTGAAGGCTTGCCTCAACTTGGTACGCTCCGGCTGGCAAGCTCAGCACCTCGTATGCACCGTCTCCGTCGGTGGTAGCGCTTCGCGCGACTCCCGTTTCGGTGTTCTTCACCACTATGTTGACGCCCGGGATTCCCGCTCCGCTGGCGTCATGAACGGCGCCTAGAATTGTTCCATTCGTCGTCTGTGCTCCGACGTATCCCGGGAACGCCTGAAACAACAACATGAACATCGCGAGGCTGAAAGCAACTCGAACCCAAACACTAATCGACTTCATAATATTGTGGCCTCCCCACGCAATCTGCGATAACTCACCCCTACTTCCGGCCCTACCTCTACCCTTGGCAACCCTTACCCTTGGTCCCTAACCACCATCTGCTTGATAGTCGACGATCTGGCGGCCCTCGCATTCCGCCGATCGTGTTGCACGAAGTGGTTTGCTCTCCGTGCAATCACGCCTGGAAACTCGCGGCGTGAGGCTATTCTTGGACTCGTCGAATTAATCGCTGGCTGTTCCCCTACCCCTTTAACGCGGTTTTGCGCGGAAAAATTCCGGCACGGAAAACGTAAACATTCCGTTTCGGACACTATCAATGGTGTAGAGTTCCCGATCCTTTGGGTTCAGGGCCACTCCCGCGGGCCAAACGACGCCGCTGGCAGGTCCCTTGATTACTGCGCGCGGCGGGACATCACCGTTGTCGGCAATATCCCAGACTCCGATAAAGCCGAGCTCCGCGGAATTCCAGGGGGATGGCGACACCTCGTCGAATCGATAAGATTCGGCGTTGTTTTTTACCGCCACGTAGATCTTTCCTCGATCAGAATCCACCTCGACCTGCCGAATTCGCCGAATCCCAGTCTTAGGGCCGGCGATGATCGCCTTCGGAAGCACGTCGCCCTCGTCGGTCCGGTCGAAAACGAAAACTCCCGTCGTCCCCTTGCGGCTGTAGCTCGAGACCACGATCAGGTTTCGCGCCGGATCGACTGCAACGCCCCGAACTTCGTCCAAGCCGGTCTTCGGTCCGCGTATGACGCGAAGAGGCGCAACGTCCCCTTGGGCATCTCTTCGAAACACCAGGATGTCTCTGCCGCCGTCTTCGCCGACAATAATTTCGCCGTGCGGTACATCCACTGTCACTGTTTCCGGACGAAGGATTTGCGTGTGCGGTCCCTGAATCATTCGAATCGGGCCTTCCTCCCCCTTCGCGGCACCCCGGAAAATCAGAACAGCACCCGCAAGATGTACGGGCACGATTATTTCGTCGTGCACGGCATCGTATGCGATGCCATGCATCGTCCGGCTCAGGTGCGTTCCTTGCCCTTCAATCACTCTCACGGGGCCCATGTTTCCGTTTGCCAACCTGGCAAACACCAGAATTCTGGGTACGCTCACTCAATTGGGAACCAAAATTTGATCGCGTTTCGAATCGTAGGCCACCGCGCCAGGATTCCCGAAGCCCACCGCCGGCGTGCCGGGAGGCGCATTGCGCAGTACGCGCTTCGGCTCAACATTTCCCTCGGCCGTTCGTGGAAACACCACAGCCGTATGCTCTCGGTAGTTAGTCACCCAGATTTCGTCGTTTTTGGCGTCGATGCTCACGCCCATCGGCCCTGCTATACCCGTCCGCCTTCCGTGTATGACCCTCACGGGCGCGGCGTCCCCCTGGTCCGTGCGGCGAAAAATCAGAATCGAATCGTTGCCGTAACTCGCCACGGCAACCTCATCGTGGACTGCGTCCAGGCTCATGCCCATCGGCCAATTAAGTTCCGTTCGCTTTCCCTGAATCTTGCGGAGGGGAGCCGTATCCTTGTTTGCTTCACCTGCGTATGTCGTGATGGAAGGCAGGTCGAAGCGCCCGCCCTTGAGTTCCCCTTCCAATGATTCCTCTCGCGTCAGGGGCGCCCAATTGCCGTGATTGGCAACCGAGATTTCGTTGTGTTTTTCGTCAAAAATGATCCCGTGAGGATCGTCCAGACCTGTCTTCGGTCCGTGAAGAACTCGCAAGGGCGCTTCGCCCAGCGCGGCATCGCGGCGGTAAACGACAACCCTGTTGACGTGCTCGACGGTAATAGCCATTTCATCGCGGACGCGATTCAATCCCACACCCCACGAGCCGTGGGGCACGAACAAGATGCGCTTGGGCTTCACATTGCCCTCGGCGTCGTAGGGGAACACTTCCATGCGGTCCCCGATATCGTTGTTAACCGCAAAAATTTCATGATTCGCTGGGTCAAGGGCGACGCCGGCCACGAACATCATCCCAGTTGCTGGCCCACGAACTTGCGTAACCGGCTCGGCCACGGTGGATGAGCTTTTTCCCTCCAGTCGGTCATAAAACAAGAGACTGCCTCGATTGGAGTCGCTCATCAGAACCCGATTGTTGTCCGGGTCCACAACCACGCTGTGAAGACTGGGGTAAGGGTCAGCGACAGAGCGCACTGGAACGATGTCGCCACCTACGGCGTCTACAAGCGTCGACGCTTCCACCGTCCAAGATGGCGGAAGCATGGCGGAAGAACAGGTATCCTCAGATTCAGTTTCGGGTATGGCGCTTCGAATCTTCGCCTCCCTGTCGAGGGAAGAGAAAAACCTAGTCGGATCACCCTTCAGGCCAAGAAGAAGGACCAGAACGGCGAATAAACAGGTGAGAATTGCCCACCGTTCGTTTGCTCTTCGCATGCACAGCCTCAAAGTGCCCGAGTGTAGCTGCCGGTGAAAAGCTACTGGCTCCACGCCCTCCCCCGAGGGACGTCTGCTGCTGTCGGGGCAATTTCTGTATTGGCTTAATATCAGACCATTGTGGCAACTGTCAAGCAAAGAATTGCTTTGCCAAATTTGAATTCTGAATGGGTGACGCCCGACCCTCGGCGATCGGTTTCAGCCGCCTTCTCCAACATCCGGGAAGGCACTGCTTACCTGGTTGTCGGGCGCTTCTGCCGGGCTCATTATTGCCGTGACTTCAAACTCGCGCATATCTCTGAGAGAGGGTGGAAAAATGCGGAAAATCAGCACAGATGTCCGGCCACGCAAGCCGCGACGTCCTATTATCTGGTAGGCCGGGCGCGGATCCTCAGGATGCATCGCAGGTCAGTGCATTCTCACCGCGAGCAAATGGAAAGCACGAATGGGAGCCTCCTCAACCCAAAGTAAAGGAATTCTTGTGTGGAAGATTGCGAGGACGAGTATGATGCGAAAAAGGAGTTGGTCTAAGATAAGACCTGTGTTATAGTCCGCCTGCACGGCCAACCTCAAGACTTGGAGTCATATGTCGCACTCGGATCTGGAAGCTCCGTTTAAGATCACAGCGCTCGCACGGCCGCGTGTCCACGAGGCCGTGGCGGATCAGATCCGTCAGGCGATCTTTAGCGGCCTGCTCACCCCTGGCCACAAATTGCCGCCCGAACGCGAGATGGCAGAACGCTTTCAGACCAGTCGCGTGGCTTTGCGGGAAGCACTCCGCGCCCTCGAGAAAGAGGGGATGATCACGATCAAGCGCGGATCCGGTGGTGGTGCGTTTGTGGCCGATTTCGATAATGCCCTGCGCGCTTTGCTGGATTCGCTCAGCACGGCGGTGAAGTTGGGTCAAGCAAAGAGCGCCCACTTGACCGAAGTGCGTACGATGTTGGAACCCGAAATCACAAGGCTTGCGACATTGCGCGCGACTCCTGCCGACATCGGCGCCATCGAAGGGGTGGTGCTCGCCCAAGAGCAGGAATTGCAGGTGGGTAACTTCAGCCGGAAGCTCGACATGGAATTCCATCGCCGCGTGGCAGAGGCTGCGCATAATCCGGTCCTCAACATCGTGGTGATTGCCGTCAACGAGTCGATACGCGATGCAATTATCCGGTCAAAGCGCAGCATGGAAATGCGCAGCCGCGTGGTGGGGTATCACCGCAACATTTTTGAGGCAGTGCGAACCGGAGACGCCGCCCGCGCCCGCGCCGTAATGACGGAGCATATCGTAGATGTACAGTGCCACATCGAAACAGCCGATCATGAGTGAGCTTATCCCCAGGTTGTCTCAGGAAAAATTACATCCCGAATTGGAGGCCTTCTTAAGGCCCCGGATAGTGCGGCTGGGTTATCTCGGAGAATTTTTCCAGTGCACGGCCCACCAGCCCCAGGCCCTGCTGTCATTTCTGGAATTCACCGATCATTTGAAGCACGCTCTGCCGAATAATTTGACGGAAGTGGTGTCGCTCTCCGTCGCCCAACTGGCGGACAATCGCTACGAGCGGGTGCAGCATGAACGCCTGTCCCTGAAACTTGGATTTGGCGAAAACTGGGTGCGTGAGGTTCTAAGTCTTTCGGCAAATGGCACGGGTACGCTTTCCGAGCAGGAAGCGCTGGTTCAGCGATTGGTAGTGGCGGTAGTCGACCGCAGGGGACACGACACAACACCGGAGCTTGAAGCGGTTATTCGATCGATCGGTCCGCCCATGACTATCGCCGTTTTAATGCTCATCGGCCGCTACATGTCCCACGCCATGATCGTGAACGCTTTGAACTTGTCGGCCCCAGTGCCGTCGCCACTGGAGACGAAGCCGTGACGGCAACACAGGATCCCGCGATCTGGATTTCCGAATCCGACGTTGTGTCCATGATGGGGATGAGCGAAGCCATTGCGGCGCTTGAAACTGGACTTCAGGCCGAGGCGCAAGGCGATGCGCAGAACATGATCAAGACTCACGTGGAGTGGGGCGGCGGCGGGACATTGCACGCCATCGGCGCGGTGTTTCCGAAACATGGATTTGCGGCGACCAAGACTTGGCCTCACACGAAGAACGGCGCAACGCCGCTCCTGATCCTGTTCGACAGCAACAACGGCACACTCAAAGCAATCCTGGAAGCGTTTGCTCTTGGGCAGATGCGCACGGCCGCGGCTTCTGGTGTCGCAACGCGGAGGCTAGCCTCCGCTGATGCCAGCGAGTTTGCCATCATCGGAACGGGCAAACAGGCCATCACGCAAGTTGCCGCGGTCCTGGCGGTGCGGCCGATCCGGCGAATGCGAGTATTCAGCCCAAACGAGGAGCGCCGAACTCAATTTGTCACGCGGGCGAGGAATGAATTTGAGGTGGAAGTTGTCGGCGCTTCCAGCGTTCGCGAAGCGGTGAAAGGCGCGCCGATCATTACGGTGGCAACCCGCGCAACGGAGCCAATCCTGACCGCTGACATGGTGGATCGCGGCACGCATATCAACTCGGTGGGCGCAATCGTACCCAGCCGCGCCGAAGTCTCCGGTGATGTTCTCGCTCGCTCAACTCAAATCGTTACGGATAGCATTCCCCAGGCGCAAAAACTTTCTCGCGAGCTCATCGAGTTTTTCGGATCTCAACCGGGAAACTGGGATACGGTCCGCTCTCTTGCAAATGTTGTCGGAAGTTGTTCCGGGCGTACGGCAGGCGATGATCTGACGCTCTTCAAGTCGCTTGGCGTGGGGGTTTCCGACCTTTCGCTCGGCATTGCACTTTACAAGCGGGCTTTGGAATTGGGACTTGGTCAGCGGATTCCACATCCGCAGAAAGTTTCACCGCGCTTGCGGACGACGTAGCTGACCAAAACTCTCCAAGGAGGATGACAAATGGAACCAAGAGAATATTACTTTGCGGATTGCACAGGAGCGACGGAGAAAAAGATTGAACTCATCCCGCCCGTGGTGATTCCAAAGGAAGCGATCGAAGCGGAGGTCGAGCGGCTTGCGAGCTTGCCCGCGCCGGCAAACGGACGACGGGTATCTCGCGTGGTGAACCCTTTGACGGGCGTCGGTGACGGTTTGGCGCCGGGCATTGAGGTCTCTATCTCGGTTTTGAAGCCGGGCGAGCGGACCCTGCCAATCCGGCACAATTCGTCGCTGGTGAATTTCTGTATTCGTGGCGGGGGACAGAGCAAGGTTGATGGCAAAACGATTCGATATGCGCAGTACGACGTTTGGACCACTCCCGCCTGGGTCGTTTACGAACACGTGAACGACACGAACGACCTCCAGGTGCGTTTGACCTACAGCAACGCCCCGCTGCTTGAAAAAATGAAGGTGCATATCGTCGACGAGAACCCCCTGGCCGAACCCACAAAAACGAAGAAGTTCAAAGATGAACATGCCAGCGCGCAAAGCCCTTTTGGAACCTTCCCCATCTCGGATGACGGCGCGCAATTGATGCCGTACGAAAAACTGATCAGCCCGGATGTCGTGAAGCACAATCCCTTGTACTTTCCTTGGAGCCGGGTGCAGCAGGAATTGAACAAACTCGCCGCGCTCGGGAAATCTTACCTCGGGCGCCGATTGTACTTGCTTTACAACCCCAGCACGGGCCACACGAACGGGACGACGAGTAATTTCTTTGCTGCCATCACTATCAGGCCGAAAAATATCGTCGATCGGCCGCACCGCCACGTCGGAGCAGCCGTCAATTACTATTTTGCGGGTAAGGGCTTCAGCATCGTCGAAGGGAAGCGGTATCCCTGGAAAGCCGGGGATTTGATGTTTTCCGCGCCCGGATGGGCGGTTCACAATCATGCCTCTCTCGATGAAGATGTTTACGAATTGACGATTCAGGACAGCCCACTGAATATCTGGATGGGCTCGTTGCTCTGGCAGGAAAGTCTGGATCAACCCATCGAATCCCTCGGAGCGAACGAAGGGTTTTCCACCAACCGCGCGGCGTAGTTTGCCGCACTCTTCGAGCGAGGCGCGCGCTGATCGCGCGCTTCGCCAGGAAAGCGATCTTAAATCATGATTCCCATGCAAGAGACATTTCTGTGTGGTTCATATCCCCCGTTACTTACGCCGTTCCGAGATGGGAAAGTCGATTTGGAAAAGTTTGCCGAATTGGCGGAACGCCAGGCACGGGAAGGTTCGCATGGCGTAGTCGTGTGCGGCACGACAGGAGAGCCCAGCAGCCTGACGCCCGATGAGCGAACGGAACTCGTAAAGGTTGCCGTTGAGGTGATCGCGAAGCGCATTCCCGTTGTTGCTGCGACTGGTTCGCAGTCCTTCGCCGAGACGCTCGAGATTACCAGGCGAGCAGAGAAGGCGGGCGCCGACGCCGTACTCGTGGTTACGCCCTATTACATCAAGCCCTCGCAACGCGGTTTGGTGGAATATTTTATTTCCGTCGGCCAGCGCACCGAACTGCCGTTGATGATTTACCACATCCCCGGGCGCGCGGCCGTTTCCGTGAAGCCCGTGACCGTTGCACGAATCGCCGAGCGGCTTCCCAACCTGGTGGGAATCAAACATGCGGTCAACGATCTTGAATTTGTGACCGAATTACTGACGGAGTTGGGACCCGAGTTTCGCGTCTTTTGCGGTCTTGAGGCTCTTAGCCTTCCTATGCTGGTAGTGGGTGCCCGTGGCTTGATGAATGCCGTGAGCAATCTGGCTCCGGCCCGCGTTGCCGCCCTTTATGAAGCGGTGGAGCAAGGCGACCTAGCAACGGCTCGCAAGCTGCACGCCGAGCTTTTCGAGTTGAATCAGTCCATCTTTCTCGACACGAATCCGGGGCCGCTCAAATACATGATGAGCCGGCTCGGACTTCTTGATTTCCCTGAATTGCGGCTGCCACTCGTCTCGATGGATGGGGAGCAGGCCAAGATACTCGACAAGGTATTGGTCCGCTCGGGGCTGTTACAGGCTGCCATTTCGCGAGGCAACTAGAGTCTTTTTGCTGTAGAAGACATGGCACAATCCGGCCGCGTACTTCCTCACATCTCGCTCGTCTCCGTGGAGATTAGTGGGAGACTTGGCTGGAAGGCAAGGAGTGATCCAGAGTGAACAGGATCGGTCTTTTCTGGGTATCGGTTGTCCTCATCTCGTTCGCAGCCGCATTCTTTCCCTCCACATTCTCCATGGAAAGGGCGCCACGCCACCCTGATCCCGAAATACCCGCAGCTATGCTGGCTACTTTTTCCCCGGAGGAGTTGTGCTTGGCCCCGAAATTTGACGGGTCCGGCCTTCCCGAAGAAACTCCCGCATCTCTTGGAGGAGAACTTCCTCCCCTTCGGCTTGTATCCGATCCTTACCCCACATTTAACGGTATCGCCCTCGACACCGCAAATAGCAGGATCCTGATGAGCGACGAGAACCGGAAGAGCGTGCTGGTCTATGACCGCGCGGGCGGAAGCAAGTCTTCGGCTGTCACCTCCCCTCTTCGTCAAGTCATCGGACCCGATTCGCAGATTGGCTACATTGCAGGTGTTACGTTCGACCCCGGGCACAAGGAAATCTACGCCGTCAACAACGACCTCGACGACCGCATCGTCGTGTTCGACGATGACGCGAACGGCGACGTCAAACCCAAACGGCGGCTATACGTCCCCCATCAAGCCTGGGGCATTTCCGTGAACCCCCTCGCGGATCAGTTCGCCATTTCCGTCCAACAGCTAAGCACGGTGGCGATTTACCGCCGCGAAGCAGCAGGGCTTGAGGCCCCGCTGCGCATCATCGAGGGTCCCAACACGGGCTTGGCCGACCCCCACGGCGTGCATTGGGACGCGACGCATCACGAAATCGTTGTCGCGAACCACGGAAATTACTCGGTCATTGCCTCTTACTCCGCTTATGACGCCGGCGTCTCGAGCCGCGCGATGTCCGCAGGCGGCCATTTCCTGCCGCCATCGCTCACTGTGTTTCAGGACTCCGCGAAGGCGGACGCGAAACCACTGCGCACAATCCAAGGTGCGCACACGCAGTTGAACTGGCCGATGGGGATCGATGTTGACAACGAGCACGAAGAGATTGCGGTCGCCAATAATGGCGATAACTCTGTGCTCATATTTCGCCGCTCGGCCCAGGGCGACGCCGTGCCAGTGAGAATCATTCGTGGCGCACGCACGGGAATCGTAAGCCCCATGGGTGTCGCCATCGACGCCAAGAACGATGAGATCTGGGTCGCCAATTATGGTGACCACACCGCTGCGGTTTTTACGCGGACGGCCACTGGCAACGCTGCCCCAAAACGGATCGTCCGCAACGCGCCCGCGGGCACGCCGACGGGCGGGTTTGGCAACCCCTACGCCGTCGCCTACGATTCCAAACGCGATCAACTTCTTGTTCCGAATTGAGTGAGCCAACCGCGTATTGCGGCGTTTGCCAGGTCGGCAAACGGAAATTCAAACCCAGTTCGGATCATTGAGGGGCAAGCTACACACTTGAGCAGAACGATGCACGGTCTTGCCTACGATGCCACACACGACGAGGTCGTCGTGCCAGTGGCGCTGGGCGCGGCCGTGTTGACGTTCCGTGGCGGGGCGACCGGAGCGGAGGCTCCCATTCGCTCGATCCAGGGGCCAAAAACGCAACTGGTTCGCCCCCACAGCCTCGCCGTGGACGAGCAAAATGGCGAGATTATCGTGGCTGACACGAGCAGCCGCAGCCTGTTGGTATTTTCCAGAGATGCCGATGGAGACGTCCCGCCGAAACGCATCATTACCGGGCCAAAAACCGGCTTGCTCTTCATTGTTGGAGTCGCAGTCGATCCGGTGCACGATCGCATCGTTGCGGCCAGCGCTTCGAGCGTCCGCGGGGGGACGACCGGGCTGTTCATTTTCGGCCGCACCGACAATGGCGATGTTCCTCCACGCGCCGTGATTGCGGGACCGCATACAGGAATCGTGAGACCTTGGCAGTTAGCGATCGAGCCATCGCTCGGAAAAGTCTTCGTGGCGGCGATCAATAACGAGAATCACCCTCCTTACGCGCTCGAGATGCCCAGAAAAGATTTGGCTCCGGACGTTGATTTGCCGTCTCCCTGGAACACCGGCGCCCCAGGTTTTGTGGGCGTGTGGGATATCAATGACAATGGAGACGTTCCTCCAAGAGGAATTATCCAGGGCCCTGGCAGCTACCTGGTTCATCCTGCAGGTGTGGCCATCGACCCCAAGACCGGCGAAGTATTCGTCACCGATGGCGTGCGAAATGGCCTGTTTACTTTTCTCGCTCCCGGCTTTTTCTCCAAAGAAACAAAAAATACTACCGGTGCCGTACCCGATCGGGACAAAGGTAGACGCTAGTCGGTCCGGCCACTCGACAGGACGCATTGCACGGAGAATTGGACTGAGGACTTGCGGTCTGGATGCACGAACCGTCCAATTCAAGAAACGAGGAACAATGAAAACAGCACAAGGGGCGATCCTTCAGACCTACAGCAGCCTCAAAGGAAATCTGGAAAGAAGGCCGTGGGGCAGAGTCTTTGGGATTGCCGCGGGCCTTGCCTGTAGTTTTCTTCTGATTGCATTTTCGCAGGCAGGAGTGGCGCGTCCGGCGTCCTCGGGCACGGCAAGTCAATCGCAACAAGCCCAGGGCCAATCGTCCCCTTCTCCCCAAACCCACGGTGGAGACGAAATGTCGGGTAAGACTCCCGACGAGTTGGCGGCGTATGTCTTCGAACGCCATCGCTGCAACACCTGCCACACTTTGGGCCAGGGCGGAAAGCTCGGATTCACTGATCGCGGCAAAGAGGTCGGCAAGAATTTCGAGGGCTGCATCTCCTTGCTCACTTCGATGAACGTCATCGCGCAGGTGAAGCCCGCAAATCGTACCGCGGAAGAAAAAGAGAAAGCGGCGCGATTCCAGGAGTTTGGTTGCACCACGTGCCATAAAATCACGCCCGGGAAACTCGGCCTCACCGAATACGGCGTGAAACTCAAATCCTTGCACATGGCTTGCACCGATGTAGAGAAGATTCTGGCAAAGTAACGCGCTGCGGGCGCACGCGCGCATTATCGGAGAAATTTCATGGGCTACAAACAACTCTTGGCCGGGATGGTCAGCTGCTGCCGCTGCTCGCGTGCTCTGCGATGGCGCTTCCACGCTTCGCAATGCTGAGCTTTGCGGGGTCGATGCAAGTTAAGAATCCTGCCGGTCAAGTGCTGTAGTTTGCGACTACTCGGATGATTCTTCCGTTCTGGCCGAACTCCATGAACTCGGCCGTCCTTGTGCCTTTCTGATTCTCGTAGCAAACCACGATACTGGATAGACCGCACATCACATCCAGGAGTTCAAAGTGTAAGTTCGGATACAGTTCCAGCCCGCGCTTGAAGTAGATGCGCAATGCGGAGTCCCCTTCGACAGTTCCGGATGGATTATCCAAGATCTTGGCTGCGACGGGAGAGATCAGGACAACATCCACTTCGTAATGAGACATTATGGCGTCCAGGTCGTGTGAGTTCCACGCTGCGACCCATTGACGCGCAAATCCTTTGCTTTCCGACTCCGTGGTCATCCAAGTCATCATACGGACCAGGGTGGTATATGCAAGGCGACTCACGGGATTCCGTGTGTTTCACTTATATGGCTGATGACCTTCCTTAGTACTCGCAAACCACCTGCGGAGTTGGGCTCTGGCGCAAGCGGGCCGACTCCAGGGTTGTCGGCAAACCTTCCCTACCGGATTACGGAAGGATAGCGCGTGACTCGGCCCGCAATTCGTTGAAAAGTACGCGACACCCTGCGAGAAGTTGCTAAGTATGAGCCTGTATGATGGGTACAGCCATGGCAAGCGTAGTTGATATTCGCATGCTTGGGGAGGGCGACGCAGCACTGCTCCAGGCTTGCGCAAACGGCGTTTTCGACCATTCCAGATCTCCGGAGTTGGTTGCCGAGTTTTTGGCGGACGCGAGACATCATATCGTTGCGGCTATTGTGGACGGAACCTTAGTCGGATTCGTCTCGGCAGTTCACTATGTCCATCCTGACAAGCCGCCGGAACTCTGGATCAATGAAGTTAGCGTAGCCGAATCGCATCGCGGTCAGGGAATTGGCAAACGCCTGCTTGCTGCGATGCTATCCCATGGCCGCAGTCTTGGTTGCACCGAAGCGTGGGTTCTCACTGAGGAGGACAACGTAGCCGCGCAGCGGTTGTACGCATCGGTCGACGGCGCGCACCGCAATGTGGTCTATTTCACTTTTCCGCTGATTGATTCCCAATGATGCGTCGTGACCACGCGACTCGACCGGAATCGCCCAAACTTGGTGTTCCGCCTGCATTGTCGGCGAGCAGGAAGTAATCCTTGGTGGTTCAGGGAGTCCTTAACTTCTGGATTGCCCGTCATCCGCGTACCAGCTCAAGACTTAGAAGGTGCGGACAACTGCAGAGCTTGCCGCCGTTTCTCCACAAGAAATCACAAGTAGGTCAGCCACCAATCATGTCGACGCTGTTTGAGTCGCGCAAACCAAAGGCATGCAGGATAGAGAAGCAGCAATACCACAACCCAGACCGCATACACCGCCCAAAGCGGGAACCCGTAGTCAACCGGAAAAAGCTCGCTGCGACTTCCCATGGAGGGCGGCGCAATCGGCAGGAACGACTTTGCGCCGTAACGGACGAAGTTCATCCCAATCGCAATCAGATGGGCCAAAAACAAGTGAGCCCCGTAGTAGAAGAACGGCACACGTCCGAAAACAATCAGTGGATTGGTGAAATGCAAGTGAAATTTTTCCAGCCACGCCATGACGACCATGGCCGGGCCGAGTGTCATCAACAAGAAGTCCAATGAAGGCGGATATTTTGTGACATTAAGAAACGAGAGCACCGTGAAAACTGGCGACGCTTGATGACTCCAAGGCAAGGGATCGCCATAGGTATTAACGGCGCGCACCACAACGAATGCCGCAGCAAGCGCCAGTCCCGTGCGCAGCAGAAAACTCCGCTGGCGATGCGCATCCCATTCAAAGACCGTCCCGAGGCAATAGCCACCAGCTATCACCCCGATCCAGGGCAGTACCGGATATGCGGTCACGAAGTTGATTCCATAAAAAGCAAAAACATTTTGCTGGTGCAAGATGTCCCAAATCCATGCCGCACGCCCGAAGCGCTCGGCCGAGACATGATCGAGTAGATTGTGCAGGGCAATAATCGCGATGCTCACCGCCGCAATAACACGCATCGGAAGATAAATTAGCCCAGCAAGCCCGATCATCGAAATCCCGATTGCCCAAAGGATGATCAGGATCACGGGATTCACCGTAAAACTTATCTGCGAAAAAAGGATCAGCCGCAGTATGGTGACCTCAAGGACAATCAGCCAAATACCACGACTAATCAGCAGCCGCGACAGCTCCCCTTTCGAGTGATGCCCGCGGGTCATCCAGAAGTATGCTCCCAAGCCGGCTGTCAGGATGAAAACTGGTGCACAAAAATGGGTGATCCAGCGGGTAAAAAAGATAGCTGGAGTCGTCCGCGTAAGATCAGCTGGCAGGAACTGCTGGGCGCTTCGGGCGACATAGTCGCGAATGTGGTCGATCGCCATCAACATCATGATGGCTCCGCGTAGAGCATCCACCGACTGAATACGAGGCGCCGATACAAAAGTTCTTGTTTGACTTCCCGAGGCAGGCTGTCTATGAGTGCCCATCTTGAACCTTCATGTACCGACCATTATCCTGCCTCCGTACCAACTCCTGCCAACCGAATTTAAAACATGCCTATACTCTGTGCGGTTTCCCGATTGTCGGCTATACGGAAGTAATCCAAGATGGGCACCCGTGCGGATCAGTACCCGGAAGTCGGCTTCCCTCTAGCGATTGGTTGGTCACTGCTGGTGCGTTAGTCAGGATCTAACAAATGCGGGGCCCTGCAGGAAACAGCGAGGAAAGGCTGCCTACGTCTGTTTTGGAGGGCGTAGAGACCCACAGAAGGCGCTTGACATGCATGATGCGATACCGTATGGTTACGCATTATGAGTAACCGGGCGGTTACGTATACGACGGAGGCGGCGTTCAGCGCGCTGGCGGATCCTACGCGCCGTGCCGTCCTGGACCTCTTGCTGCGAGGGAGCTTGCCAGTTGGACAAATTGCACAGGGCTTTCCCGTCTCTAGACCCGCAATTTCGAAGCACCTGAGACTGCTGAGGCGCGCCGGTCTGGTGCGAGCACGCCGCGTTGGACGGCAGCGATTTTTCGAGCTGAACCCTGAGCCGCTGAAAGCAATCGATCTGTGGCTCGGCCGCTATCGTCTCTTCTGGCAATCCCAGCTGTCGAACCTAAAACACTTCGTAGAAGCCGCGCACGCAAAAGAAACATCGAGCCGTCGGGACAGTGCCATCAACAAAAAAAAGACCGGAGGCAAATATGGCCGCACCCCTACAAAGTCCTAATTCAGACGAGATCGTCAGCGAGATTCGTATTGCTGCGCCCCGCGAACGCGTTTTTCAGGCGCTCGTGGACCCGTTGCAGGTGGTCCAATGGTGGGGGCAGGCTAGCATCTACCGCTGCACAAAATTCGAATGCGACCTGCGCGTCGGCGGTGCCTGGCGCAGCATCGGCCATTCTTGTCTTTCACATGGTTATACTGTTTTCTGCCCTGATTCGATAGCGAATGAATCGCGGATCCGTCCTTGATATTCCTATCGATGATCGTCGGGAGACCAAGTGGCACGTCTGTTAAGGTTTGTCGACATCTTGGGATGTGAGTTACATACAGTAGACGACCCGGAAGATAAACTTCCACTCCCCAGAATTGGGCAAGTAATCTCCATCGGGGATAATAGGATGCGGATCGCGTTGGTGACACCCTATCGAGCCACCGCTTCGAGCACACGCAGTGTTTACATTGTTCGTGTACGAGCGGTTCCTGCATCGGACAACTAGGAATCTTTTTCAGTTTCCAATGGTAGGAACATCTCCCGTTTTATGGTCCACAATTTGAAACAGCAGGAACGCGTGTACAGCATCCGTGATTTCTGGACTTGATGTTTCGATCCGAATCTTTGCACCCTGAGGTATTTCAGAGAGGGTGTAACGGATGTCAGACTTCAAACGAATCATCGAGGCCACGCCCGGCGGGTTTGTGTCGTGTATCAACATTGGGGCGTTGAAATTCCCGTTCGAGAACATGCCGACGATGTGACTTAGGTGCATCCGAATTTGCTCGATGCTCGTTTTATCGTTTGGGTCATTAGCAGTCACGATTATTTCTCCTCCATCCTTGAGTAGATGGAAGTGATGGGTAGTGGCGTCATGAGAGAAGCCCATCACATGGTCGCCGCGTTGGACAACGGCGTCTGGGCGAGAGGTATTGCCAGTCGGACTAGATTGCTGTCCCAAAGCGGCCTGAGAGAAGTTCAAAAGAAAAACAGCTAGAACTACGGTCTTCATGTCCGTCCCTCACTTACACAGACGCCGTCACAGGGGGGCACGGTAGCACGGATAAAGCCGGTTTGGTGGCAAGTGCCTGATTAACGCCGCAACCGGACAAGGGGCTCATAAGTACCGACTGTGATTTCCAAGAAAGAGATACCTCAGTTCTTGGGAAAGATTTGGGAAAGAACTTTTTGACTCCCCGTACTACGTAAGTCACACAGAATCAATGGGCTGCATGTTCTTGTATGTGCTCATAACCCGAAGGTCCGCGAATCACAAGTCGGTTCCGAGACTGACGACTCGTATTGTTCATCTTGCAACAATCACAATCCACAATATCCCTTGTGCCGTCGAGTTAGTACAACCTGAGGACGAACCGAATGACAAACGATCAGCTCGGAAACGAATTTGACGAGGCGTTGCAAAGGTACCTCGATCTTGGAGAAGTGCAGCGATCATAGTTCGGGAGATGAAGAAAACGCCGAACCCTGAGGTTCGCAGGAAACTGAACCACGAATTGCGAAATGCTGACAAGAAACGGATCGAAATCCCGAATCAGATAGACGGTCTGTTAGGTTAAAATCATGTTTAGAAGTCCCGATTTATGCTTTCGCCTGCGCGAAATGCCGTGGAACTCGCCCTGATAAAGGGCGAGGTGGCTGGCTCAAGCCCACCCCCGGCCCACAATTTCTTTTCAGTAGGTTAACGGGCGTTGCCCCAAAACCTGAACCCGCAATCAAACCGCACTTAACTGACTTCACTCCACCAACGGCGTAGCGACTCCCAGCGATATTCTCCTTGAGGTGCCAGAATCACCTTGAAGCGAATCACCAAACCGGCTCCGAGACGCCGATTGTTTTGGTGATCGTCCACGGCATTGTTGAAAACTGGCGGCGGTTTGCTAATTCACTCTGCCCTGTTCGTACTCACACTTTTCATTTGTTGTGAGATCACTTGAAAGTGTTCCATAGCGTGACGTTCGAACCTCCAACCCGTTGATAAATTCCCAAACTGACCCACTACCGCTGCTAGCAGTTAGTGGTCGGATTGCGGTATAAGGTCAATCGTGGAAAACACTACAGAGTCAGCGTCGACCTCCCTAGCGTGGAAGCTGGCGCTCTTACTCCCGCTGGCAGCTGCGGTGGTGCTGCTGCTTGTATCGTATCGGCAAACTGATCTGCGGTTGGGGGTCAAGTTGTCCATGATTGGAAACATCTTCTTATCCGTTTCCATGCTTGCCCAATCGTTGTATTTGATGAGGAAATCGACTAGGTGGGGGATCATCTTGCTGATCTTCTCGAGCGCTGTGCTGGGCTTCGGCCTGCACGCCTTGCTGCGCGAGGTTTCAAAGTAGACGCGGGATCGAGTGGAACTACTAGGTTGTTCTATCCACGGTAGAGAACTTCCCACGATAGGCGAGCTTCTTTTGTTCACGACCTCGGGTGAAGACGGGAGCACTCGCAAGGGCGCAGTCTCGTGCCACCAACAAATGGTGTGGTTGCAAGCCACTGAGTGGATGACGGGCAGACCTGAAGTAATCCCAAGGCAAGAGTTGACGGCTAACCCCCCGGAATCGAATCGGTTTGCACCCGAACCGTCTCTGGCCCCGCACCTTGGGCTGGACATTGCTGAGCAGAAATTGGCGATCTAGCAGTAAGCGCTGGCCGGAGGATTGAGGTTTAAGACAGATCGAGGTCCGTGAGCGTGTCTCTGTCGTCCGCTGGAGAGCCGGGCTGCGTTGGCACCGTCTCAGCTTCAGGGTGACGTCTGAAATACGCCAGGCCGCGCTGCGCAGATGCGTACAATCCGAAAAAAACGAGCACCCAAAGCGCGTTAAGGATTAGTCGGTCCGTGTTGTAGCGAAGCCAAATGGACTCGCCGGCAATTTTGATCTCGGGACCATTCGGGTTATACAGCACCCTCACCCGCTCATTCACGTGATAGCCGTGGATAAGCCAGGCGTAGGCTTGATATGTCGATTGCGTGCTGCGCGTCCGAATAATTCCGTGGCAGGGCATCGTTTCCGGCGGGCCCGTGTAGATGATCCCCGTTCTGCATTGATCTTCGGGGACGGCGAATCTCACCTCGTATTCCACCCAATATCGTTTGGGGTCGGAGAGGCTCACCTTTAACGAAGGATTCGCATCATCGTCGGTTTGGTTCGCGGACACGATCGCCCCATCGGCACTCGGCCAGGCGTGTCGTGCGTGCAGATCGGCGGAAATGGTCGCCACACGATCTAAGAGGCCTAAAACGCCGGCAGCTAGAAAAATCCCTGCCATCACTTTCAATAGGCGCGCACGACCCGAGTTGGGGAAGAACGCTGTGACCCAACCTGATTCGTCCGGTCCAGTCGGCGGCGCTATCGTGGGGGTTGACATGCGTTGACGTATTGCAATGCTAAAACCGGGCCATATCAAAATCAAACAACAAAAAAGCCGGTTCTTACACCGACGTAACGCTTTCCCAAATAGGAAACCCGAGGGACAACCGTAGGCTTCCAAGTAGCGGGCAAGGCGGAGGTAACCGAATTATGATAAGGCAGCCCATGATTTTGGCGTCGATGCCTAAGTTTCTGTGGCGCGACTTACTACTAGGACGGACCTCCATTTTCAGCGATATCCTCTGTTCGAAGGTTTGTCTCTGCTATGGCGCGGTGATCTTCGAGGCATGAACGTGAACGATCTTCCACCCATTAGGCTCCTGCTTGAATATGAGAGTGCGCCGGTTCACTGTGTCGCCATCGATCAGAAGGAAAGTGACCAGCGCCACGTCCTCAGACAGCTCATCGATACGTAAATCAAGCGGTTTTAGAATCGTGTATGGTGAAGATGTGCGACCAGAAGCCTTTCTTGATTCTTTCGAAGACGGCGAGACACGCGCGTTCGAACTGATCAGGCGAATCAATGCGCCTAATGTTAGGCGCTGCCGGATGGAAAATGCTCGCGGTGCTGCTAAAACAAGTCCGAAAGGTCTGCCAATCAGGGTTGTCGAAAGCTGTCAAGAACGCGGATAGAGCTTCGTGAATTGAGGCCGCCTTCGGGGTTGCCAGTGGCTTTTCCTGCGCGACCGCTGACGGTATGAGCGCCGCGGCGAACGCCGAAGAAGCCGACGAACAAAAATGTCTGTCGGTCCATATTTCACACCCCCGTGACCATACGAAGTATACTCACCGCAAGCGTCTCATTGGACACGCCTGTCGGATATGTCAAGTGAGCCCACAACAGACGATGTCTTGTACGAGTTCCGCGTACTTTGGCAGTCCCGGCGGTCTTGTAAGTTGTTGTCAAACCTACTCGTGCAACTCTGACAAATGTAGCGTTCTCGGCTTGTAATTTCCCAGAAGCGGACTTCCGGCCCGAAATAACTCCCGAAATAACTTCCGGTTAGCCCGTCTGTCCAGCCATCGAAAATACCGATAGTTCGAAAGCGAAAAGGCGATTTGTAACGTCTAAGGGTGTTAGGTACTCTAATTTCCTGTGAACGGCTTCACTCCAATGAACGCTGCCTGTTGTCGTCAGAAAATGACGGCGAGGGCCGCGGTGTCTTGTATGGGTGAAATGCCAGCTTTGTAAAAGCCTTTCTATACAAGATTGTAGCCGACCCACCGCCGGAGCCCCGGCAGGTGGGTTTTTTGTTTTTGGGCGGAGATTTATGACGCACATAACGGAAGTCGTCGGCTCTGAATCGTCAGCGGCGGCACCCTCCGGCCAGGGTACGCTGCAGCATGCGCCGCGGCGGTTGAATCATCTGCGGGCCCTGGAAGCGGAGAGCATCCATATCGTCCGCGAGGCCGTGGCGGAATTTGCCCGCCCGGTCATGCTGTATTCGATCGGCAAGGATTCTTCCGTGATGCTCCGCCTGGCACAGAAGGCGTTTTTTCCCGGCAAGATTCCTTTCCCTTTGCTGCATATCGACACCAGCTACAAATTCCCGGAGATGATCGAGTTTCGGGGCACCTACGCACGGGAGATTGGCGCTCAGCTTGTCGTACACAAGAATCAAGAGGCTCTGGATGCGGGCGCGAATCCCTTCTCCCTGGGAACACAAAAGTGCTGCGGCCTGCTGAAGACCAAATCGCTGCTTGACGCTCTTTCTGAAGGAGGCTTTGACGCAGCGTTCGGTGGGGCCCGGCGGGACGAAGAAAAATCAAGGGCCAAGGAAAGGATTTATTCGTTCCGCGATCCCCTTGGGCAATGGGATCCAAAAAACCAGCGGCCGGAGTTGTGGAACATTTTCAACTCGCGAATCGACAAAGGCGAAAGCATCCGCGTTTTTCCACTTTCGAATTGGACGGAGCTCGACATCTGGCTTTATATCCAAGCGGAGAATATCCCCATCGTTCCGCTGTATTTTGCGAAAGAGCGCGAAGTGGTGCTGCGCAACGGCTCGATTGTCCTGGTCCATAACGCAAAGCAACTCTTGCCCGGTGAAAAAACGCAAATGCTCAAGTGCAGGATGCGCTCGCTCGGCTGTATGCCTTGCACCGGGGCAATCCGTTCGGAAGCGGATTCCATCGCGAAGATTATTGAGGAGATGGTTTCGTTCCGGCGTTCGGAGCGCGAGAACCGCGCCATCGACCACGATGAAGAAGGTTCAATGGAGCTTAAGAAACGGGAGGGTTACTTCTAGTGATCGCCACGGCACACGAAAAACCGCACCGAAGTTCCGGGGAGCCTCTCGAAGAGTACCCGCAGACTGAGCTCCTGCGGATTACCACCGCGGGAAGCGTCGACGACGGCAAATCGACGTTAATCGGCCGCCTGCTTCATGATTCGAAAGCAGTCTACGAAGACCAGTTAGCCTCGGTGAAAAAGAGCCGCGTCAATCGTTCCACAGGGCCCATCGATTTCTCGCTGCTCACCGACGGTCTTCGCGCGGAGCGTGAGCAAGGCATCACCATCGATGTGGCGTACCGTTATTTCGCCACTCCGCGCCGGAAATTCATCATCGCGGATACCCCCGGCCACGAACAATACACGCGCAACATGGCGACGGGGGCTTCCACCTCAGACCTTGCCGTGATTCTTGTGGATGCCACGAAGGGCATCCTTCCCCAAACGCGGCGGCACGCTTTTATCGCTTCCCTGCTCGGCATCCACAATGTCCTGGCTGCGGTGAACAAGATGGATCTTGCTGATTTCAGCGAAGACGTTTTCTTGCAGCTTGAGCAGGACATTCTCCAATTAACGTCTCAACTCGGTATTGCCCATACGCAGTGCATACCCATTAGTGCGCTCGCGGGAGATAACGTCGTTGACCGCAGCTCGCGGACGGATTGGTATCAGGGGCCGAC
>DASSGJ010000576.1:0-4275 GCA_035693545.1 Candidatus Acidiferrum sp. | reverse complement strand
GCCATCCACGCCCAAATGCAGGCCGCCCAAAAACAGCGCGCCAAGTCCGCATAAATAGACGAATCGCTCCAACGACTCCAAAGCGCCCGAGCGACACCCGTCGCCGGGCGCCATCCTTTTGTAGTGGCCGACCTTCAGGTCGGTTCTTCTCTTCCAGTACCCGCCCGGCCACGTAACCAAGTCTCTCCCGATCTGTGATACATTCCCGGCATGCGCACCCGAACCCTGCCCTCGAGCGTGCCGCTTCTTTTCGCCACGCTTGCTCTTGCTTCAAGCCTTCTCTCCGCCAACCCGGCGCGCGAACCGGCGCCGCGCTTCCATGCCACCACCACCAGCGGCGAAAAGTTCACCAACGAATCCATCAAGGGGAAAGTCGTTCTCTTTGAGTTCTGGGCGACTTGGTGTGGCTATTGCGACCACGAAGCCCCGTACGTGGACCAGATCGCAAAGGAATTTGCCGGCAAAGGACTAATCGTTCTGGCAATTGACGTCGGCGAATCCAAAAAAACCGTGAAGCGTTATCTCGAAGCCCACCCCCGCGGCGTCCCCATCGTCCTGATGGAAGACACCAATCTCGCCGCCATGTACCAGGCCAATGTCTATCCCATCTACGTCCTGGTCGACCGCGACGGCACCATCGCCGGCACCCAACGTGGCGCTGGCGGCGAGCAAAGACTCCGCCGCCTACTCATGCGCACCGGCCTCGGCGGCTCCAACAACGACTCCGACGACGAGTAGCTTTCCTCTCTGCATTCCCCAATGTAGCGCTGACTTTCATGTCACCTCTTGGGGCTTCCTCATCTTTATCTTTAGTTGAAGAAAATGCCGCCGCTCCGAACGCCAAAGCACAAGCTGAAGCTTATGCTGCTCAGAGCAAAATTCGGCGCTCACTTCGCGGGTGGAAGCCAGATATCCTGATCAACGTAAGCGGTCAAGGCGGTGCCGGCGGGAATTTCAACGTTCTTCCCGTGCTTGATCAACCCGATAGGGCCAAAAATCACGGTCAGAGCAACGGTCGCACCGGTCTTGCTCTCTCCCTCGCGGCCTTTCGTACCGCGCAGGTGAACGTGATTGCTGCCGACGACCAAATATTGCAGCTGAACGTTCAGCTCACCCGGCTTGCCCATCATGCCCGCTTTTTTCGCCGAAGAAACGGTCGCGACAGCGTGCGCGCCTTTTGCCACCACCACGGTTTCTCCCACTTTCATATCCTCATCGAGCAGAAATTCCACCGGATCACCTTCATGGGCTGTTTTGGAACTCAGCTCCGCCGCAAATTTCAACGCTACCGGCGTGCTGTCGCGCACCAGGCATCCGCCGTTCGCCGTACATGCAGGCTTCGACGGGTCGACGGCCCCTCCATCCGTGGCAGTCGCGGCTCCATGCGCCGCCTCGATGGCAGCTGTAGGTTTATTGCTCTGCGCCGAAAGCATCGCTTCCATCACCGACTGGTCTACTCCGGCGCTTTTCAAATCAATCAGCGCCTGGGCGGAAACGTCAAAATCCGTGCTGCCCGATTGAATCGCTTTCACGATCAGAGCGGGCGCGAAACCGTTCTTCGTCATCGTGACCACATCGGCGTTGGTCAACGCTTTTTGTGTTTGCGCAAACGTGGTTGCCGCGGCAAGCATGCACACCGCTACCAGTGCCAGTCGGACGATTCTTTTCATAGGGACCGCCTTTGGTTGTCTTCTGTTGTCGGATAAAGAATTGCACGTTACCGGACTTACGTACAAGAGAAAGTATGTTTGTTATTACTTACAGAGGTGTTCCCGGCGGAAGCTAGTCGTTCAGCCAGCCAAGCAGCGCCAGGTTTACATTGGGTTCGGGAGAATTCGGTGGATTTGGCGGCGGAGCGGCGTAGACCTCTCTGTCCTCGCCGGTGGCGAGATTCTTAACCCACAAGTGAAGTTCGGTCCGGTAATCCCGCGTGCGGCGCTCTTCGATAAATGCCAGGTACATTCCGGAAGGCGAGGGCACCGCGCGCCCGATGGAGAACTTCAGGGGAAATTGTTTCTGAGCCTTGGGATCAGAGTTGCCGACGACGAGATACGGACGGAGGTCCGAAGCCGGGCCGCCTTCTTTCATCGCATGATCCAGGAAGAGGCTGGCGCCGCTCGGCAATTGACCGAGAAATTGGGGTTCGATGAAATTTGCATGAACATAGCCGGCGAAAGGCACCGCACCGGATTGCGGCGAAACTTCGCCTAGATCGTCACCTTGCTCCGAGAGGAGATAAGTTCCGGGCTTGTTCGTTGGAGATGTGGCCTCTTCGTCGTCGCCAACCTCGGTGATTTGGAAGTACAGGCGTTTGCCGTCAGCCAGCCAGCCGTAACTCACAGGCGTACACGCCGGGCAATGAGCCTTGAACAACGCGTTCAGATCCCAGGTGTGAAGGAGCTTCCATTCGGGAACGGAGTAGATGGAAACTACATATTTGTCGCTGTAGCTTTGAAACGCCGCTCTTGTGCCTTGCAAATTCATGACAGTGGGCGGTTGGTTGGGTTGAGCATCCAATAGTTTGCGGAAATGATTCGTGCCGTCGAGAGAGATCTCGTAGACCCCTTCTTCCGCCGTAACCATCGCCGAAGGCGTGGTCTTCCTTTCTCGCCATACTCCGCGGCAATAAGCTCTCCCGCCGTTCGCCAGCGCGCAAGGATTGCGGACTTCGAAATGCGGTCCCTCGTCGGAAAACAGCAGAGTGCTTTTTCCCGTCGCAAAGGAAAGGGAATAGATTTCAGTTTTGCGGGTACCGCGCAGCATCGAAAGATTTTCGTCGTCAGAACGACGCCCGGGAAAAACAGAAGCGCCGGCAAAATGCGCCTGGAAACTGCCGCGCGTCTCCGCGTAGGTCAGGGAATAGACAAGAGTTTGCGACCGGGCATGCGAACAGGAGAAGAAAAGCACAAAGGCGACAAAACCGGCGATTCGTTGCAACACCATGATGACCTCAAGGCAACATAGCGCGGGCTGGGGCGGCCTCACAAGATTACTCTCCTCCGGTAGCACCTTAAATCAAACGGGTTGATAGCGCGTCCAAGCAGAGGAGGGCGTATGATTCTGGCCGAAACCGTAACACAAGCCGAGCGAACGCAGTGCCCGGCCTTCAGGTCGGTTCTTCTCTCCAGTGGAAATGCGCGGTGGCCATTAGTAAACTGCGAGGCGTTGAAACGGAGGCAGGCGGATGGCGGATCGAGCAGCCCTGGTAGAGAGTGGCCCTCTTGACTTGGACAAGGAACGTGGCATCGAGCATTTCGATGTGTTGATTGTAGGTGCGGGCCTTTCCGGGATCGGGGCGGCGTATCACCTGCAAGCGGAATGTCCGAAAAAAAGCTATCTCATCCTGGAAGGGCGTGCCGCTATCGGTGGCACCTGGGACCTGTTCCGCTATCCGGGAGTCCGCTCAGACTCCGACATGTACACGCTCGGCTACCGCTTCCGCCCCTGGAAAGAGGCCAAAGCCATTGCGGATGGGCCGTCGATTCTTCGTTATATCCGGGAAACGGCGCAGGAATACGGGATCGACCGCAAGATTCGGTACGGACATCAGGCCAAGGCGGCGCGATGGTCGTCAGCAGACGCACAGTGGACGGTCGAAGCGGCAAAAGCAGACGGGTCGACCGCGCGGTTCACCTGCAATTTCCTCTACATGTGCAGCGGCTACTACGATTACGCCGGCGGCTACATGCCCGGCTGGCCTGGAATGGAGAATTTTCGCGGGCAAATTGTGCATCCGCAAAAATGGCCCGAAAATCTCGACTACAAAAACAAACGAGTCGTCGTGATCGGAAGCGGCGCCACGTCGGTGACCTTGGTCCCGGCAATGGCGGACGCCGCCGCGCATGTCGTGATGCTGCAAAGATCGCCCTCGTACATTCTGGCTTTGCCGTCGCAGGATGCTGTGGCTAACTGGTTGCGCGGAAAAGTCCCGGCGGGATTGGCCTACGCCATCGTGCGCTGGAAAAACGTACTGATAGCGATGTACCTCTTCAACCGCTCGCGCAGCAAACCGGAAAAAATCAAGAAGTGGCTGCTGGGCATGGCCCAGAGAGCGCTTGGCCCCGGTTACGATGTCGCAAAACATTTCACTCCGAAATACAACCCGTGGGACCAGCGGCTATGCTTCGTTCCCGATGAAGATTTGTTTCGCGCCATCAAAAGCGGAAAGGCCTCGGTCGTAACCGACGAGATCGAGGCGTTTACAGAAAAGGGATTGCGGCTGCGCTCGGGAGCGGAACTCGATGCGGACATCATCGTGACCGCGACCGGACTGAA
>DASSGJ010000575.1:0-2064 GCA_035693545.1 Candidatus Acidiferrum sp. | reverse complement strand
GCAGTGGTCGTCCTCAAACGTGTCGTGAATCACGTCCCACGCCGACATCGCCAGCCGCCGCTGCCACAATTTCCCGTGCGGCACCTGCGCCAGTTGGTCGTTCAGCGGCTTCCCGAACCCAATCGGCGTAAACGAGCCTGCAGCAAGCAAAGGACGAATCGCGTCCAGGTCCGCCAGCATCTTCCGGTACGCCGCAGCATCTTTCTTAGAAAACTTCGCGAACTCTGCGCACGTCCGGTCCACATCCCTCCACTGCGTGATGTAACTTCCATCCGGAAACGGCACGTGAAAGATCGGATCGGGGGCGATGTATTCCAAGCCATACTCGCCGAGTTTCAATTCGTCGTTCTTGATCAGCGGGTTGTCTTGAATAAAACTGTGCGCAGTCGAACAGCAATCATCATGAAACCCTTTCAGCGTCAGCTCCGCCGTTTTTACCCCGCCGCCAATCTTCGGCCGTCCCTCCAGCACCAGGCACCGGTAACCCGCTTTCGCCAGATACGCCGCGGCAATCAGGCTGTTGTGTCCAGCCCCCGCGACCACGATATCGAACCGGTCAGACGGCGCCGTCGCCTGCTGAAGCGCCATGTGCTTCACGGCCAGCGGCGCAATCGCCGCACCCTTCACAAACCGACGCCGCGTAAACTTCGTCATTCCCGCTCCCTTTACGCTTTCGACTTCAAAACCTGCTCAATGCTCGTCCCAAAATCCTTGAGTATCACCGCCGCTGCATTTCTCCCCGGCCCACCCGAAACCGATCCGCCCGGATAAGTCGTCGCACCCGTCTGATACAACCCCGCTATCGGCATCCGATGCTGCGCCCAACCCGGCACCGGCCGCAACCCGCCCGACTGCGCCGCATTCTGCGCGCCGCCATGACAGGTTCCATGCCAATTGTGGGCGTTCATCCGTTCCAGGTCGAGAGGACTTTCCACAATCCGCGCCAGGATCTTGTCGTCCGTCAAATTGGGCGCGAACTTTCTCAGATACTTCAAATTCGCGTCGGAGACTTCATTCTTGATCTTGTCCCAGTGCTCCGGCCCTTCTTTCAACTCATACGGCTGGTTGCCGATTACTTTAATCGTGTGCATTCCCTCCGGCGCTCGCGAAGGATCCGCCACCGTGCTGCACACCACCAAAAGCGGCGGGTCTTCCACATTCACGTTTTGCATCGCAAAATCGTACCCAACGCGCAATCCTCGCTCCGGGGTAGCCATCGTCCCCGCTGCCACGGAAGAAATGGTTCCACCCTTCACCGGAAACTTTGGCGGTTCCGTTGTCGCGTAATGCGTCGCAAACAGCGTGATCCCCGCCTTCCACGTTTCGACTCCTGAAAGGAAATCTTCTCCAAACGCTTCCTTGGGAGCCATGTCCACCAGATGCTTGATATGAATCGTGGAAAGTACCGCTTTATCGGCTTTGTAAGAAGTTCCGTCGCTGCACTCCACGCCCGAGCATTTCCCGTTCTCCACGATCAGCCGTGCAATCGTTTTATTCGTCAGGATTGTCCCGCCGTGCGCTTCGATCAGCCGGGCCAGCGCCTGCGTCAAAGTTCCAGATCCGCCTTTCGGTGTCGTCCAGCTCCACCGCTGCCGTCCAGCGCAAATCGCATAAGCCAGCCGCCCCGTCGCCGCGGCTTCCGGCGGCTCCACGGTCTGGTACGCCATCCACACCATGAACGCGCGGCAGTGCTCGTCCTCAAAATTGTCCCGGATAATTTCCCATGCGGACATGGCCAGCCGCCGCTGCCAGATCTTTCCCTTCGGATGCTCGGCCAGCCGTTCGTTCAAAGGCTTCCCAAATCCCACTGGCGTGTAAGAAGTGGCCGCGAAGATCGGCTTCATCTCTTCGTACTCGGTCATCATCCGCCGATACGCCGCCGCATCCTTTTTCGAAAACTTGGCGAACTCCTCGCAGGTGCGGTCCATGTCGCGCCACTGCGTGATGTAGCTTCCGTCGGGGAAGGGAAGGTGGACCACAGGATCCGGGAAGAGATACTCCAACCCATACTGGCCAAGTCCCAATTCATCATCGCGAAGGATGGGACTGTCCTGAATCAGAACG
>DASSGJ010000574.1:0-2838 GCA_035693545.1 Candidatus Acidiferrum sp. | reverse complement strand
AATGAAAAAGCCGCTCGGGGGCCAGAGCGGAGCGGCTCTTTGCAGTTGAGGTTGTATCCACGCAGGCGTGGCCGGGAGGATCGCTTAACGGCTACCGATTGGCCATTTTCTGGGCCATATACAGGAGCAGTTTGCGATCTTCGTCGTCGGCTTTGCTCAGCAAGCGGCGGAGCTTGTTGAGGTAGCGCGCCTCTTTTCCGGCGCTGCCCCAGGCGATATCGTCGGACGATTTGCGCTTGGGGAGGTTCGGAAGTTGAGGTGGCTCTTCACCGTCGTAGAAGAGTTGATAAAGTGGGCATTCGAGCGCGCGCGCCAGTTTTTCCAGAGTTTCGATGGCCGGAACCGTGTGGCCATTTTCAACACGGGAAATATAACAACGGAGGAGACCGGTACGCTTCTCGATATCACCCTGGGAGAGTTTCTTTTCTTCGCGCAGAGCGCGAAGACGATCACCGATAATCATGGGTTGAGTATTCCATAGATAGTCAACGGTAGCAAGTCGAAACTAGTAGGAACCTGTGGAATTGGCGGGGCTATCCGGTTAGGCTCGGGTAGGCATCGAAAACGACAAGGGAAATAATTTACCGTAACCAAAGACCGATGGCTCACGTCCCAAAACCAGTGGCTCTGGCACTGACAGGACTGGGGAAGCCCAGGACGGCGGGGGAAGAGGTCTCGGCGCGTGGGGGGGACGACCGGGAACTGGTACGACGCGCGCAAAAGGATGATAAGGCGGCATTTGAGGAGCTTGTCAGGAGGCACCAAAACCGGGTTTTTGCGGTGGCGGGGGGCATCCTGAGGAACCGGGAGGACGTGGAAGACATAGCCCAGCAGGTGTTCCTGAAAGCTTACTTTTCTATAAGAAGGTTCGACCAGAGGGCGGCGTTCAGCACCTGGCTGTACAAGATCACGGTGAATGAATGTTGGGACCTGCTAAGAAAAAAGAAGGTTCGGCCGCTGGTGTTTGAGGCGGAGTTAAGCGAAGAGCAGGCCCAGGTTTACCAGGCTTCTTCGCAGCAGTCGGATGGCAGGCCGGACGCAGGAGAGCGGTTGGCGGTGCGCGAGCAGGTGGAACAGTTGATGAGCTGCCTGGACGAGCGCGACCGGACGATGCTGGTGCTGAAGGAAGTGCAGGGATTTTCGGTGGAAGAGATTGCGGAGCTGCTGGAGATCAACGCGAACACGGTGAAGGTGAGGCTGTTCCGTGCTCGGCAACGGATAACGGAGAGGGCAAGGCGCAGGCGGGGAGCAGGCGCGTAGGCGGAGCAACCGGGTCCAGGAGAACAGGAATCGAGAAGAAAAAGAGGTAAGAGAAGAATGGGGAACCTTTTGAATCGGGACGAACAGAATTGCCAGCGTTTTCTGGATGCACTGGAGGAACTGCCACTGAACGGCGGAACGCGGAAGAGCGCCGAGGAGTGGCGGGCGGAGCTGCCAGCGGCCGAAGAAGAGCACGCCGGCCGCTGCGAGGCTTGCAGGGCAGCGCTGGAGGAGTTCGCGGAAACGCGAAATGCCCTGGCCGGAATGGATGTACAGGAGCCTGGACCGTGGTTTGCAACCCGGGTGATGGCGGCAATTGGAGCCAGGGAAGCCGAAGAGGAAGCGCGGGACGGCGTGTGGATCGGCGTACGACGGCTGGCGCCAAGGCTGGTGGCGCTGAGCGCGCTGCTGCTGGTGGTGGGCGGAAGCTGGGCGCTGGAGTTGCGAAAAGCAGATGGGCTGAACGCGGAGCGGCGCGGCGGCGATGTGGTGTTCGACCCTTCGACGACCCCGACGTGGTATGACGACGGACTTGGGACCACAAGCGAGGTCAGGCCATGAACCCGGATACCCGCAAAAAAGCGGCGATTTGGCTGGTGCTGGTATTCGTACTGGGGACTGCAACGGGCGGCGTGTTTGGATACAGCCTGGCGCGGCGAAGCTACGCGGCGACGAAGACGGTGGTGCCTTCAGAGGCAGAACGCCGGGCGAAGAAACTGGCGGAAATGACTCAGGAGATCGGGCTGACCGCGGATCAAGCGCAGAAGGCGGATGGAGTGATCAAGGAGGCGCAGACAGAGATCCGAGGGATTCGCGACAAGAGCGAAGCCGAGGTGGACGTGGTGCGAATGAGGACGCGGGGAGAGATGCGGACGTTTTTGACCCCGGAACAGTTGCCGAAGTTTGAGCAGTATATCCGGCGGATGGATGAAGAGAGAAAGAAGCAGAAGGAGTTGCAGGGGAAGTAAGCTAGAAAATCGAAATTAGAAAATTGAAAACGGGAAGAGGGGAGGCCGGCGGCCTCCCTTTTTTGTTTTTGCGACGAGTTACTTAGGATCGAGGTAGAAGCCGTCGCGGGTTGTAGAGAAGAGAAAGGCAAGAGGGCGGGGCAAGCCCCGCCCCTACAAAGGTGGTCGCAGCAGAAAGTGGTGAGTTTGGTATGATGCGGCGCATGAAACGCAAATTTTTGATTGATACGGATACGGCTTCGGATGATGCGGTGGCGTTGATTATGGCGTTGCGGCATCCCGGCGTGGAGGTGGTGGGAATCACGACGGTGGCGGGGAATGTGGATGTGCGGCAAGCGAGCCATAATGCGTTGTACACCGCGGAGCTTTGCGGGTCTGGCGTGCCGGTGTTTACGGGGGCGGAGAAGCCGCTCAAGCGGACGCACCAGAGCGCGGACTGGTTTCACGGACGCGATGGGTTGGGGGATCGCGGATACCCCGCGCCGCGGCGGGAGCCGGAAAAAATGGGCGCGACGGAGGCGATTATTGCATTACTGGAAGCGCATCCGGAAACCGTGATGGTGACGCTGGGGCCGTTGACGAATGTGGCGCTGGCTCTGGAGAAGAGGCC
>DASSGJ010000573.1:0-10784 GCA_035693545.1 Candidatus Acidiferrum sp. | reverse complement strand
CAAGGACAAAAACAAGCTGTAACGGCCACTTTTTGAGCGCGAGAGCGAAGCTCTCGCTTTTGACACTTCCACCAACCGTCCCGCAAAAATCCCTGCCGCGAATTTAGCCTATCTAGCCATCTGATCCAGAAACTTCCTTGCCGTCCGGAAATGCTCGTAGCGCTTTTCCTCCGCACGAAATTCCGGCGAATGCGAAATCAGGCTGCACCCGGACCGCCGCGTCGGATGCTTCACATGCAGCATTTCGTGATACAGCACGTACTCCACAACAAATTGCGGCACGCCCGGACGGTCCATCCGCCGATTCAGCACAATCTGATTCGGTCCCGGATCGTAGCAGCCAAACTGCCTCCGCCAGGCGCGGCCGCTCCACGCAATGTGCGGCCGTTCCAGCTCCTGCGAAAAATATTTTTCATTTAGTTGTTCGAAGAGAGCGACCAAATCGTGATGCTGTCCCTTTGGAGAAGCCTGTGCCGGCCGAACGCGCCGGCGACGGAGATGATTAATCCGGCTGCGCGTCCTGTCTGAACGCGCGTACTCCAGATAGGGCCCCACAAGCGCCCGCGACGGCCGCCTGCGAAACACGCGCGCCAGCAGCAGCGCCGCCGCGCCCTCGAGTACCGCCTGCGGAGCGCGACGCAACAGATCCGAAAAGCGCACGTGGTAGACGTCGGCCCGGCGCCGCAGCGTAATCACCAGGCTGCTATATGCGTAAAATTCCACGTGGAAATGCGGCGGCCGGCCTTCGCAGCCGATCCTCGTAAACATCCGTTGAAACAGCGCCTCACCGCCCGAAACGTGCGAGCCAACTTTGCCGCGCGGCCTCAATGCTGACCCCTCAATTCTTTCTCCGGATCGGGGGTGGCGCCGCCTTCTTCCTGGCCTTTTCCGCTTCTTTCAGCGCGTCCTCGGTGCCTTCCACCGCGTCGTCCAGATTATCTTTATAAACTTCCAACTCAGGGCCGCTGGAGGCATATTTCTTCAAGATCTCCAGGAAATCCTTCGATTTCGTCGCCATCAAATCAATTCCCTGCCGGATGTTGTCCTGTTTTTCCAGGCCGAGTTGAATCAGGTCCGCGGCATCGTCCACGCACCCGATGTACGAATTCATCAGATAATTCAGCATTTCCCCGTGTTTATTAGAGGACGGATGGTCAAGCTCGTACTGGAATTTCGTCAGGCGGTCTTCTGCAAACAGCAGAAACAGTTTGATGCGGTCGTTGGTCGTCTCCGCATCGCGGATTTTCCCCGCCTCGACGGAAGAAAGATAGTCTTTGTCGGCGCGCTGCGCGAAAGCGCGCCCAGGCAGCACACCGCAGGCGCCGAACACTATGGCCGCGCTCAACAGCGCAATGGATGCTTTTCTTTTCATGGTTTGGCCTCGGCCGCAGCCGCGGGAGGCGCTTTCTCCGGATCCTTCGTTCGCCGCGGAAACAAGTGCCGGATTAACGCGTCGTCCACGTCGATCAAATCCTTGCGTACGATTTCCAGTGGCGGACGCACATCCTCCGGCGCCACGAGCAGCGTATCCTCCACTTCCCGGATGCCTTGACGCACTTCCAACTCCAACTGCCGGTACCCACCCGGATGCCGATCGGCATCCGGCTCCTGTTTCCTCAGAAGCTCAAACGCCTGCCGAACGTTGTCCCGGTATTTTTCGAAAATCAGGCCCACGGCAATGAAGTCGCCGGTCTTGCTCGCCTGCGTTGCGGCGTCAAATTCCGCCGCGCCCAGTTTTTGCAGATCCTTGATTTTCGCCCCGGCGTGCGTATTCCGATCAAAATGTTCTTGCAGCTCTTTCAATTTGTCCGCGGCGCCAAGCGCGCCGTTACAGGAAAGCAGCGCGGCCCCTAGCAGGACAGCCAACCGGCCGCCCCGTCCAGTCCGCCCGTCATTTCTTCTTCTCCGCCCGTTTCTCGAGGACATGAATCCGCTGGTTCGCCTGCCAGACCTGGTCCGGATGCTGGTTCGCGTCCAAGTCCAGAAATTTTCGATACGCATCCAGGGCGGGTTGAACCTGATTGAGTTTATCGTAACAAAGGGCGCGAATAAACCACACGCCGGCGCCGGGTTTTTCCAACTTGTCCACGACGTCGTAGCCCGCCAGCGCCGCGGCATAATTCCCTCCCTGGTAAAACGTCGCGGTCAGATCCTTCCAGTAAACGACATTGGCTTTGTCCAACTGGATGGCAATTTTCAATTCACGTTCGGCATCAAGAAACTCGCGTTTCTGCAAATACAAACGCCCCAGTCCGCCATGGAGCTGAGCATCCTGCGGCGCCAGCGCGACCATTTGTTTCAACGTAGCAATGGCTTCGTCGTATTTGTTTTGCCCAATCAGAATATCTGCACGCAGGCGAAGCGCATCCAGTGTCGGGGCTTGGCCGTTCGAAGACTTTTCCGTGACGGCCAGCGCTTCGTCGTACTGTTTATTTGCGACCAAAAGTTGCACAAAGCGCGCCCGCATCGCGGAGTCCTGCGACTGCAAGGCCACGTAGTTCCGGTAAGCCTCAACCGCTTCTGGCTTGGCTTCCGCATCGAGGCTCAGCGCCAGTCCTCGCAGTGCCAGCTCCGATTTCGGTTGACTCTCCAGAACCGTTCGATACTTTTTTTCAGCTTCGGCGGGCTTTTTCAGCTGAAGGTACACTCCAGCGAGATGAGTCAACGTCTCACTGTCAGACGAATCCAGATGCGACGCCGACTCGAATGACTCGGCAGCCGCACCAAGATCGCCCGAGCGTTCCAGCGCGACACCCAGCAGAAAACGCGGCCGGCTCTGGCCAGGCAGAAGGTCCACGGCCCTGCGCAATGGCGCCACGGCCGCGGCGGCATCTTTTTCCAGGAGCAGGATTCCGAGATTCAGCTGCGCTTCCGCCATCTTCGGGTCCAGTGCGACGCAGCGCTCGTATTCGGCGCGAGCCTCATCCACCCGATTCAGGCCGGTCAACGCATAAGCGAGCTGGAAATGCGCGAAGGCCACCTCCGGTTGTTCCGCAAGGAATTTCTGTAACGCCGGAAGCGCGGCTTCGAAATTATTCTTGTCCAAGGCGGCTTGCGCCTCGTCGAGCAAGTCGTTCAATGGATTTCGAACTTTCTGTGTCTTAACGGGGGCTGACTTTGCAGAGGGGGACTGCGTTTGTTGAAACATTGCATGAGGGATTGCGGCAGGACAAAACACCGAAAGCAAAACAAGAAACGCGATTGGCATCTTCCGCGGCAGGCGATTTGGCATCACGGCTCCCGCGAACTTGGTTTGCCGCTTTCGCCGCGTGCACTCGCCGTCCCGTCGCCGGACGGAACCCCGTTGCCGGAACGCTTCCCCGCACCATTCCCATTCGCCAGGGCCTTCGCCAGAAACCGCCCGGTGTGCGACTGCGCGTTCCGCGCCACCTGTTCCGGGGTCCCGGTGGCAATAATTTTGCCGCCCTGGTCGCCGCCTTCCGGCCCCATGTCAATCAGCCAGTCGGCGGACTTGATCACGTCCAGGTTGTGTTCAATCACCAGCAAGGACGCGCCGGACTCCAACAGCCTGCGAAACGCGCCGAGCAGTTTCGCGATGTCGTCAAAGTGCAGGCCCGTCGTAGGTTCATCCAGAATATAGAGCACGCCCTGATTCTCCGAGCGGGTAAGATGCGCCGCCAGCTTCAAACGCTGTGCCTCACCTCCGGAAAGGGTCGTGGCCGACTGTCCCAGCCGCAAGTAGCCAAGACCGATCTCATTCAGCACGCGCAGCTTCGAAACCACCTTCGGCACGTTCACAAAAAACGCCAGGGCCTCGCGTACCGTCATTTCCAGTACATCGTGAACGTTCTTCCCGTGGTAGCGCACTTCCAGGATGCTGGATTTGAATCTTTGCCCGCGGCACTCCTCGCAAATTAATTCTACGTCCGCCAGAAACTGCATTTCGACGGTCACCGTCCCGTCGCCCTGGCAAGTTTCGCAACGCCCGCCCGGCACGTTAAAAGAAAAGTGCCCCGCCGCATATCCGCGTCGCTTGGCGTCAGGCGTCTCTGCGAAAACGTCGCGGATTGCATCGAACGCTTTCATATATGTCGCCGGATTGGAACGCGGGGTGCGCCCAACCGGCGATTGATCCACGATAATCACTTCCTTGATCTGGTCATCGCCGTCCAACCTGTCGCAAAACTCCTTGATGCTCGCGCTGTTGCGCTTGGCCAGCAGCGCCCGGTACAAAACGTTGTGCACCAGCGTGGATTTCCCGGAGCCGCTCACGCCCGTCACCACCGTCAGCGTCCCCAGCGGCAGCATCACATCCACATTTTGCAGATTGTGGAGAGTCGCCCCGTAAAGCCGCAGAAATTTCCCCGACGGCTTGTGCCGCGTAACCGGAACCGGAATCCGCGCTTCGCCACTGAGATATTTCCCTGTGATGGATTTCGAATCCTTCAGGATTTCCTCGTACGTTCCGGAGAACAGCAGCTTGCCGCCCAACTCTCCCGCGCCGGGCCCCAGATCGATTACCCGGTCCGCCGCCTGAATCGTGTCCGGATCGTGCTCCACCACCAGCACGGTGTTTCCCAAATCCCGCAGGGACTTTAGAATGTCGATCAAACGTTGCGTGTCGCGCGGGTGCAGGCCAATCGACGGTTCATCCAGCACGTACATCGCGCCCACTAAATGCGACCCAAGAGAAGTCGCCAGCTGAATGCGCTGCGATTCTCCACCAGAAAGTGTCGAGGTAAGCCGATCCAGCGTCAGGTAATCGAGGCCGACTTCATCCAAAAACTGCAGGCGCGTGCGGATCTCTTCCAGAATCTTGTCGGCAATTTTGCGTTGTGCCTCCGTCAGCTTCAATTCCGCAAAGAATACCCGCGCGTCCTTCACCGTCAGCTTGCAGAGATCGGTAATCGACTGTCCCGTGATGCGCACGGCGCGCGCCTCGGGTCGCAAGCGCGTCCCGCCACAGTCCGGGCAAGTCGCATACCCGCGATACCTGCTCAAGAAAACACGCACATGGAGCTTGTATTTCTTCCGTTCCAGCCAGGTGAAAAATCCCTTCACGCCTTCGAAATCGTTTTCCGGGTCGCCTTCCAGAATCAGCCGCCGCTGCTCCGCGGTAAGTTGCCGCCACGCGACATTCGTCGGCACTCCGCGGTCCTTGGCCCATTTTTTGGCTTCCTGCAGCAGCACACGGTATTTCGGCTTGGTCCAGGGCTCGATTGCGCCGTCGTCCAGCGACTTGCTGGGGTCCGGCACGACCAGGTTCAAGTCAAAATCGATGGTATTGCCAAAGCCCTGGCAGCGCGGGCAGGCTCCATAAGGATTGTTGAACGAAAAAAGCCGCGGCTCCGGTTCCTGATAGAGAGTGCCGTCATTTTTGCATTCGAATCGTTCATTGAAGGTCACCCGCTCGGCCGGGTTCCCCTCGCCGTCGGCCACGAACTCCAGAATCGCCTCTCCGCCTTCGCGGTAACAAATCTCGATGGAGTCCACCAGGCGCGAGCGCGAGTCCGGATTTACCGCCAGGCGATCAACCAGCACCCAAACCGGTCTTGCAAAATTCACATCCAGCAGCGTTTCCGGAGAAGAAAACTCGTGCACCCGCGCGTCCTGATACACACGATTGAATCCGCGTTTCTGCAGCTCAATCAGAACAGAACGAATGGCCTCGGGAGTTGGAGGGGCCACCTTCTTACGCGGCGTCTTCTTTCCGGTGCCGGTCGTCTCAGCAACAGGCATTCGCAATTGATACAAGATGTAAAAGCGCCGTCCCGCCTTCAGCGCCAGCACCCGATTGGCGATCTCGTCCGGCGAATCGCGCCGCACTTCGCTGCCGCACTTGATGCAGAACGTCTGCCCGCACCGCGCAAACAGCAACCGCAGGTAATCATAAATTTCCGTGGAAGTAGCCACCGTCGAGCGCGGGTTCCGCGTTGAATTTTTCTGCCGGATAGCCACGGCCGGCGCGATACCGGAAATTTCATCCACTTCCGGCTTTTCCATGCGCTCCAGAAACTGCCGCGCGTAGGCCGAAAGCGACTCCACATAACGCCGCTGCCCCTCGGCGTACACCGTGTCAAACGCCAGCGAAGACTTCCCCGATCCGCTTACACCCGTAACCACCGTCAGCGCGTTGTGTGGTATATCCACACTGACGTTCTTCAGGTTGTGCACCCGCGCCCCGCGGATGCGCAAAACCTCCTGCTGCTCGAGGATAGGGGGTATGGTTTCGCTCGTGGCCAAGGGGAAGCCCAGACAGCGCGCTTTCCGCACACTGCCTAAACTTTAAAGTATACGACTCTGGGGAAACGCGGGCAAATCGGCCGCGACCGGGAAAAGCGCGCGGCTACTTACTGCTGCAGCAGTTTGATGTTGCCAATGCCGCCGTTAACAACCAGATGAATCGTGGCTGGTGACTTGCCATACGCGGCGTTCACATATTCTCCGTCTTCTTCCTTCAGGCCATGGGTATCAATTGACCCTAACCCGCCGTGCACCTTTGCCACCACTCCCACATCCCTCGGCAGCCGAATGGTCGCCTCGCCAACTCCGCCTTGGATTTCCGCTTCCAAATCCTTGGCACGCTCTCCGGAGAGATCCACGTCTGCCTGCCCTGCGCCGATATTCAACTCCAGCCGGGTAAGGTCCACTTTCGCGAAGCGGAATACGCCGCGTCCAGCTCCCACATCCACCCGCAGATCGAGCGGAATGGAATCGTTCACCTTCAGATTCCAGGTATTGTCGGAATGGGTCATTAAAACTCCGCCCGAGATCTGCTCAACGTTCAGCTCCCCCTCGCCTTGGTGGACGGAGTATTCCACTTTCGGCTCACCCCATGAATTTCCAAAAGAAAAATCGGCGTTCAACAACCCCTCCGCTCCGCCGCTCATGGCCAGGTCTCCCGCGGGCATCTTTACCGACATGCGCACGGATTTGGCATCCTTTTTGTCGATCCTCTCCTGCCTGTGGGAAGTCGTCGTGGAATGGCTTGGCCACGCGCGCGAGGCAAACGTGTGGCCGCGCCAGATCAAGACAAACAGCACGAGCAGGAAAAGAACGGTTCCCAAGGTGGTCCCGATCGGGAATGCAGCAGTCGTTCCAGGATGATTCAACCGTTGGGAACGGTCCCAAAACATGCCCGCCCCGGCAAAAATCAGGATTAACGGCCAATACCTCTCAACCACGGGCCACGGATCAAAATTGGGGAATTCGCGGGAAAGCAGGATCAATCCGCCAAACGCAATCAGCAGTATCGGAAAGACAACCGAGCCGCTTCGCACACCCCGATTTTCAGCCATCGCAGACCTCTCTACTCACTAGTACGCAAATCCCGCCAAAATGTTCCTAAGATGACCGTTACCTGCTATGCCCGCATCGTATGTCCGCTCCAGCATCCCGTCAATTCACAAGTTCGAGAGGCCCCATGGTAGAGTTCGCTAAAGCAGCCAAGGAACAGCAAACATGGCAAAGTTCGACCGAATTGTCTGGATCGTGCTCGACAGCGTAGGCATCGGCCCGCTGCCAGACGCCGCCGATTACGGCGATACCGGGCGCACCACCCTCGGCCACATCGCGGAATACCGCGCCCTGCAAATACCCACTCTCGTCGAACTGGGATTGGCCAACATTGCCCCGCTCCAATACCTTTCTCCAGCCGCAACTCCCAAAGCCTCCTACGGCAAAGGCGCCACGCACTCTCCCGGCAAAGACACCACCACCGGGCACTGGGAAATGGCCGGCGTCTGGCTCGACCAGGCTTTCCCCGTTTACAAGCATGGTTTCCCGCCGGAAATCATCGAGCCGTTCGAAAAACAGATCGGCCGCAAGACTCTGGGCAACAAGCCCGCCTCCGGCACCGAAATCCTGAAAGAACTCGGGGAAGAGCACGTTCGCACCGGCAAGCCCATCGTTTACACCTCCGGCGACAGCGTTTTCCAAATCGCCGCGCACGAAGGTGTTATCCCTATCCCCGAGCTTTACCACATGTGCGAGATCGCCAGAAAACTTCTCGATGGCAAGCACCGCGTTGGCCGCGTCATTGCCCGGCCCTTCGAAGGCACCGCCGGCCATTTCGCGCGCACTTCGCGGCGGCACGACTATGCAGTCGATCCTCCCAAACCAATGCTCATGGACGTCCTCGCTGAAAAGAAAATCCCTGTCTTCGGCATCGGCAAGATTCATGACATTTACAACGGCCGCGGAGTGGATGACTACGCGACCACCAAATCAAATACAGATGGCATGGAGAAATTAACCGCCGCTCTTCGGCAACGTCCCAACGGTCTAGTCTTCTGCAATCTTGTGGATTTCGACATGCTCTACGGACATCGCAAGGACATGGAAGGATTCGCGCGTTCGCTCGAAGAATTTGACGCGCAATTAGCGCCCTATCTGCGATTGCTAGGCGCCAAGGATCTACTGATCATTACCGCCGACCACGGATGCGACCCCGACCCTCGCTGGGAAACCACCGACCACTCCCGCGAGTACGTCCCCATCCTCGCTTACACGCCCTCGCGGACAGCCGGCGCAAACCTCGGCACCCGGTCCACACTCGCCGACATGGGCCAGACCATCGCCCAAAATTTTGGCGCCGCAATCCCGCACGGCGCCAGCTTTCTGTCAGAACTGTAGTAAGAATGACTGTTTCTTACTTGCCGGAAACGCCGCTGCTCGCGTTCGGCGCGTAATAACCGTTCCTGGTCCGCGCCACCAGTTTCCCACGCCCGCGCGGCGGAATCACATCCACGTGAACGGTTCGAAACGTGCCGTCTTTCGCGCCGTTGGAAGGATAATAGGCCAGCGTGTATTGATGCCGGATGTCGTGCGCGACTTGCTCGCAGATTGCGTGCACGTCGTCCACGTTTTCGGGGAAGAACGCCAGGCCGCCGGAAGCCTGGGCGATTTCCGCCAGCGCCCGCTTCGCATTCTTCGCGCTTTTCTTGTTTTCCTGGCCCAGCAAGCCGATCGTATAAATCACGGTTGACGTCTTCTGAATCTCCCGCAGCGTCTTCTCCAGCGAGTTCCGGCTGGTGTTGTCTTCGCCGTCGGTCACGATCAGCAGGACCTTCTTCTCTTTCACGCCTTTCTTCAGATGATCGAGCGAGCCAATGATGGCGTCATAAAGCGCCGTGCTTCCCCGCGAATCGATCCGTTCCAGCGCTTCCTTCAACTCCGGGATACTGCTGGAAAAATCCTTGTCCAGGTCCAGGTAAAAATCGTCGTTGAAGTTCACCACAAACGCTTCGTCCTGAGGATTGCTGCTCTGCACCAGGGTCAACGCCGCCTCGTTCACACGGGGCCGCTTGTCGCGCATGCTGCCGCTGTTGTCAATGACCAATCCCATGCTGACGGGGATATCTTCGCGCTTGAAGATGGACAGCTTCTGTTCCACCTTATCCTCGTAAACGCGGAAATTATCCTGCGTCAGTCCATCCACAAATTTCCCGCGGTCGTCGTTCACGGTAGTGTGCAGCACCACCAGGTTGACGTCCACCTTGATGCGACCACCCTGGGGAGAAGTGCCGCCGCCTTCCTGTTGTTGTCCCGGTGGAGGAGGCGGGGGAACGGCGACGGGAATTTGTGCAAACGAAGGGCTCGCCGCAAAGAGCGCAGCGAACAAAAGGCAGGTCAGTACCAACACAAAACGAGGAACGCGACTGAATGACTCAGTGAGCGGGCGCGTAGTATCCAGTTTTTGAATAAGTAGAGAGGGGTGGGAGTCCCTTGGGCGCGCGCAGCTTGACCTTGATCTTCCGCCAACGCGCGTCGTGAACATGATTACTTGGTTTGTATCCCAGCACATATTGATTCCGCAGCTCCATGCCGATTTTCGACGCAATATCCGGCAGTTCATTTAGATGCTCGACAGCGAAAACGCGGCCACCGGTTAATTCCGTTACTTCGGAGAGCAGCGTTGGGCCGTTCAGCTCCTCCGGGGTGCGGTTCCGATAACCAAGCGGGTCGTAAATGCCGATGGCATAGAGCTGGGTGTCGGCTTCCTTGACCAGACGCTTGATGTCGTTCTCGTTGTACCTACTATGATTATCCCCTCCATCGGAAAGAATCAGCAAGGCGCGTTTTGCGTTATGTGCACCCCTCATCTGGCTCAGGCCCAGATAGATGGCGTCCAGCAACGCCGTGCGCCCTTTCGGTGCGGTCACCATCATGCGGCTCTGCAGGTCTTCCACGCTGTTCGTAAATGCACTGGTCAACTCCGCCCGCTCATTGAAGGTGACCAGGAAGAATTCGTCCGCCGGATTGGCGGTTTTGAAAAAATCCAGCGCCGCTTCCCGCGCTTTATCAATCTTGTTGGACATGCTGCCGCTAAAATCGAAAATCACGCCAATGGAAATCGGCACGTCTTCCGAGGAAAAAGTCACGATTTCCTGCTCTACGTTGTCTTCGTACACCCGAAAGTTATCCTGCTCCAGGCCCGTAACCAACCGATTGAACGGATCCGTGACCGTCACGTTGACCAACGCAAGGTCCACGTCCGAACGGATCACCTTTCCAGGATGAATTGGAACCGGGGGCGTGTTGTGAGAAAGGTCTGAAAGCTTGGAAGGCGCGGGTGGCGGGACAGGATTCGTTGACGTTGAGGGTTCCTGGGCACGGAGCAAGGCAAGACTCGCGGCCAGACAAAGGCAGCAGCACAGCCGGGCGGCAGCCATTACGGACAATACGCGAATCCTGCACCAATCGCGTTTCACGGCTCCCCCATCCTCCCGGTTCCCCAGGATGGCCGCGCGGATGTCCCATGATAAACACCGAGTGCTCTCGAAAGCAATAGTCCTTGCTTCGCGAGTCGAGCCGTTCCGTTG
>DASSGJ010000572.1:0-22004 GCA_035693545.1 Candidatus Acidiferrum sp. | reverse complement strand
GCAACCGTGATGCTCCCGCGCGTGGGAACGTCCAGCCCTCCCAGCAAATTCAACAAAGTCGTCTTGCCGGAACCGCTCGGCCCCATGAACGCGATGAATTCCCCCTTTTCCACATCGAGGTTCAGTCCCTGAAGCACGTGAATGTCTTCGCCCCCGCGGCTGTACGTCTTGTCGAGGTCGCGGACCTGAATCAGGCTGGAGTTACCGCCACTTCCGTCAACTTTCACCATTGGGATCGCTCCTATTTCAGTATCTGCACCGACTGGCCATCACGCAGGGATTCCGGCCCTTTCACGACCACCACCGCATCCGGCTGAATCCCGGCAAGAATTTCCACATCCGTGCCACGAACCGAACCCACCGTAACCGCCCGGCGTTCAAGTGTGTCGCCTTTCACCACGAAGACGAACTTGGAAGAATTGTCCTGATGCACCGCGGCTTGCGGCACCAGCGCCACCGCGGGCGCTGCGGTTGATTTGTCCGCCGCCGCTTTGGGCTTTTCGTCCTCCAGAAAAGTTACCTTCACTCCCATATCCGGCAAAATCCTCGGCTGCGTAGCAGGATCGATCAGTCGGACGTGGCCGTCGTCGGTAAACGAAATGCGCACTTTCACCGTAGCCTTCTGCCGGTCCGCCGTGGGAATCACCGTTCGCACCTTCGCGGGAATACTCCAATCCGGATAGGCGTCCAGAATCGCTGTGACCGGCTGGTTGGCTTGCACCTTGGCGATGTACGATTCGCTGACGTCCACCTCGATTTCGTTCGAATGCAGGTCCACGATCGTTGCGATCCCGGTACGGGTGAAACCTCCGCCGGCCGACACCGGCGAAACCATCTCACCGACCTGTGCGTCCTTCGAAACCACAATCCCCGCATACGGCGCGCGTATCGTGCAGTTGTCCACGGCCTGCTGTTGCTCGCGGATTCTCGCTTCGGCGGCCGCCACCTGTTGCTTTGCCAGATTGATTTTGGCTCGCAAACTGTCCGCCGTGGTGACCGCCGTGTCCAGGGCCTGTTGTGTCTGCACGCCTTCTTTCACCAGCTGCTGCGTCCGGCGAAGTTCAATCTCCGCATTACGCAGCTGCACTTCGAAATCGGCAATCGCCGCCTGCGCGGAGTCGCGGTCGGCCTTCGCGGAATCCAGGGCGCGGCGCGCATCGGAATCATCCAGCGTCGCCAGCAGTTGTCCCTCGGTAACACGAGTCCCTTCATCGAACATGACGCTGGTGACCCGGCCAGTAATCTTGGCCGCGATCGTCGCGCGGCGGCGCGGCGTGATGTATCCGCTGGCGTTCAACACCCCGGCGGGGCCGCTCGCCGGCTTGCGAGCCGTGGCAACCTCCACCTCAGCCTTCCGGTCCCGGAAAGCGGAAGCGGCAGCAGCGAGCAGGATCAAGGCCAGCACGCCGAGAATCAGCCAAAGCCAGCGCTTGCTGGACTTGGAAGCGTTGCGCTTGGTGTCGCTGATTCGCAACGAGCCCAGGTCGGGCTTCAGCGGTTTGGGTATTGTCGCCATCCGGCGGCATCTCCTTGGGTCGGGCGTGGCACTGAAGATTGGATACGCGCCTGGTGGCCCATATATTTCAGCGAGAGGAAGTAGGAATTTTGCTCCTCTTATCTTAACGGGTGCGGGCCAATTTGGGGAGAGGAATGAGCGGGCCGGAGTCAGCCTCGGAAGCCGTGATAGAAAAACTGGCCCAGACCGATTGTGAATAGGAAGTTACCGAAAATGGCGTGGTCCAGGCAGGCCAGGAGGAACGAACCGGAAGTTTGATACGTAAGCGAAAAAAGAAATCCGCCGATTACACTTAGGCCCACAGCCAACCAATTCCTGAAAATGATGTGAACAAAGCCAAACGCCAGGGCACTCGCGGCTACCGCGCCCCAGCCGCTGCCGAAGAGCGGCCGGTAACGGTGAAAGAAAAACGCCCGGTAGAGGAGTTCCTGTGGAAAAACAGAAACAATTGGGTAGAAAACAAAAATAATCGCCCAAAGCCGAGGCGAACTCCGGATCAGGGAGAAGAGAAGTTGCGGCGCCAGAAAATAAACCGCGACCCCGAGGCCTGCAAGACAAACCGCATCGCGCAACAGAATAGTGGCGAGGCATGGCCGGATGTTTCCCCAGGCAGTGAGATGCGAGAGGTTGAATCCTGGGTCCCTCCATAGCAGGAGAATGGCGCCAAAAGTGGTGAGGAGAAGATACGGAATGGGCCAGTTAGGAATGCCGCGGTAACAGATGAGCAGCGGAACGGCCACAAATACGGCGGTGAATTCGAACGCGAGAAAAAGGAGTCGAATCATCGGTCAATCGCACGGCACAGCGTTCAGGAATCCTCTCGCTCGCCCATTGTCGTTGGATGCAGGGATCCCGGATTCCGCAGCGTATTGCGAAGGCTGTTCACGGCCGCTTGCGCCCGGTGCACCTGTTTTTGAATGATTTGGGCGCTTTCGCGATCGCCAGGAGAAAGCGACGGAATGTCCGTCAACAACTCGGAGTATCCGAGTATAGCCGTGAGGGGATTGCTGATTTCGTGGGTAGCGCCGGCCGCGAGCCGCCCAAGGGCGGCCAGTTTTTGCGAATGGGTAACTTGTGCTTGCACCGATTTCAAATTTTCCAGCGAGGCCTGCGAAAGGCGCACCAGGCGCCGCAGTTCCCGCGCGAGTAGAGTCAGCTTCCAGAAAACCAAACCGCTCAGCAGCAACATCGCGCCAAGAACCAGCCGGAGCCGAAACGCTGCCACATCTTCAGGAACGTTCTTTTCAAACGATCCGAGCAGCGCAATGACAGGCAGCGTAAGGATAGCCACCATCGCGATGCGCGCGGTCCACAAGCTTTGGTTGATTTCCCGGTTCGGAGTCTTGTCTTCCTCGGGTTGCAGCGAAGGGCCGTAGCTCGCAACAACTGTGACCAGGAGTAGCGACACCAGAAACGGCGTATCGTAATATCCTCCGGAATAATAAAGGCCATGATCGATGGCCACGCTCTGCAGCAGATTCGCAGCGGCGATCAACAGAAAAAGGCAGATGAAGCTGCCATAAAAGGTCCGCCAGAGTCCCCGGCTTCGTTTCCACACGACGGCTAGCCCGATGATGATCATCAAATGCTGCACAAGCGCCAGAAAATAGTAAGTTGGGTTGTACTTGGTGAAATCCTGGACGACGCTCTGCCACGGCAATGCGAAATACCCGTACAGCGCAAGCCACCAGAATGTGAGCAAAGCAAAATCCAGGTGCCGCAGCCGCATGTCGTGACCCGCCGAAGCCGAATGCGGCCGCAAAACAAATGCCGACAGAAAGAAAACATGGGCCAGCAGGAACAGCGTGTCTCCGATGACCGGGCTGGGAGCGGAATAGCGCCGGACCGAATCATAGTAAAACCAGTAGGCCTGCGAGAGCAGCATCTGGAACAATCCCGCTGCCATTAACTTCCAGAACAGCGGCAATACTGCGCGATGGAAACGGAAATTCTCGCGTACCGCTAGGATGGCGACAACCAGCAATCCGCAGGGAAGAGCATCTCCAAAAATGGTCAATCGGAACGATGGTTTGGCAAATGCTGCAACCCCCAGATGCAACAGAAAAATTGCACCGGCAAGACCCAGGAAAATCTTGTGGCGGGCTTGAATGTTCATCCGGCCCGCTCCGAAACAACGGAAGTAGGAATCCCGGATTCCGATGCCGTTCTCGCCACTGCGGGAACAAAAATCGTGAAGTAGGCTCCCCCTTCCAAACGGTTCCCGCAGGTTATGTCTCCCTCATGCTGGCGAATGATCCCGTAACACGTGCTCAGTCCCAGGCCTGTTCCCTTCCCGACGGGCTTTGTCGTGAAAAAAGGCTCGAAAGCGTGTTCCGGATGCCGGAGTCCCGGACCGGTATCTGAAAACTGAATACACACCTGCGGATCGCAGGAACGAATGGAAACCGTCAACTCGCCCCCGCCAATCTCTTCCAGCGCGTCCATGGCATTCGAAATAATCTGCAGGAAAACGTGAAGCAACTGGCTGGAATCGGCCAGCACGGCCGGGCAGTCCGCCTCCGCCTGCAACTGCACCTGGACATTCTTGAGTTTATCGATGCGGCTCAAGTGAAGGGCGCTCTCCAGGAGCGGCTTAACTTCGACGGGAGCCAGTTCAAGCGGTGTTTCTTGGGCGAATCGTTGCATATTTTCGACCAGGGCATCGGTTCGCTCGGCATATTGGCCGATCTTTCCGGCAAGGGCTTGGCTCCGAGACTCGCCACCCGAGCGTGTGATGATGACGGAAACCTGCTCCTGAATGACATTCATTGCCGTTCGAATCTGTTCGGCGACATTTGCCACTAGTTCGCCGAGCGAAGCCAGCTTGTCGCCTTGCACCAGGTGATCCTTGAAGCGCTCGATACTTGAGTAAGTATGGGAAAGGTTCCGAAGCGAACCAAAAAGATTGGCGCCAAGGAAATCTTGCTTGATGGAAAGCAGCAGGGTCAGCAGAAAAATGGTGAGCAGGGTGATCTCAAGCCGGAACGCGAACAGCTTGTCGTGGGGCGCGTACGTTGTCAGAAGCCACAAGCCGATTCCCGGCGTTGAGAGAGTCACCAGCATTGCCAGATTCGAGAATACGAAGGCGAATCCCCGGAGGAGTTTCTGTTGACCCTCTTTCCGCTTTTCCGTGACAGGCGCAGATTGCAGAAGCGGGCGACCCGCCAGGCACACACATACAAATCCACTCATCCCCGCGATCAGCGGGAAATCATAGAGAGAACCCGTATAGTATCCGCCGGTATCAATCGCCACATTGATGAGATCAGAGGAAAGAGCATGCGCGGCAGCAGAAAAAAAGAAGAGGCGGTACACCGGGCGCCAGGCACCGCGTTCCCGGATAAACGCAACGCCCGTGGCAACCGCGAATAGCTGGTTCCCGATCGAATCCGCCACATTGAAATTATGGTTGTAAATTGCCAGGTCGCCCGGAAGCAGGCGATAAGCGTAAACGAAAAACGCAAACAGATAGAGGGAGTACAGGATCAGGATCGATAGATCCAGCAACCCAAACGAACGTAGACGCGAATCGTGCGCTTTTTGAGGCTCCAAGGCGGTAGCCGCCACGAGGGGAACCAGTCCCAGGAACAAAAAAATGTCAGCGAGGGGTACATCTGGCACCGCACGCTGGAAAAACAGCTCGTGCGTGGACCAGATCATCAGGCTGGCCAGCCACATCGTCGCGCCAATAAATAAAAGGAACCAGAAGGCCCGCACCTGAGCATGGCTTCTAAGCATGTTTTGCAGGGCAAGGCAGGCAAACGTGACAACCAGGCCGGCCTCCAACAGGTCGCCGAATAAACTAAGCCGAAATCCTTTTGGAAGAGCCAACGCCGCCACTAAAGATAGGAGAACCGCAACTGCAACCAACGAGTATCCATAGCTCAGGAGACGCTGGGAACGTTTCGCCTGTTCAGCGGGAGGGACCGGCGAGTTGGAGCCAGATTTCATGTTGAACCGACCGAAACGCGTGATTCGTCTGCGCACAATAGCGCTGGTATTCGCGGCTCGGGCGAAACCGCGGCGGATTAGCTGGCGAACCGGTCCTAATGTGCTTTTCCTATTTTTTTACACTTCTGGCTCAATGACCCTGAAATTCTGGCCGGATGTGTGTCGAAGGTTAAGCGTTACCTCACCAGACACACGGCTCCTGGGCATTACACCGGGCTCGAGTTTCATCCGGCTTTTTCAATCGGACTTGACTGGTCCTGTTTCCAAAGATTTTTGAAACATTTCGGCACGCAATTACATCGAAGCCCTGTTACTTTCTTGGCCTCCGAGGGTTAGGGCTTGACAGAAGGCTCGGGAAGAAATATGAAGAGGGGACCACGACGCATCTCCTCACATACTCCGGAGGCTCCTGATGGACGCTTCACGCCGTGACTTCCTGAAAATCGCCACAGTCGGGGGAACAGCCGCAGCCGTTTTCGGCTTCGATCTGAAACCCGCCTATGCCGAGCTTCGCACCCTGAAGATCGGCCGCGCCTCCGAAACTCGCTCCACTTGTCCCTATTGCGCCGTCGGTTGCGGCACAATCATCTACACCGTCGGCGACCGCGCGAAAAACGTCACTGCGCAGGTCGTCCATGTCGAAGGCGACCCCGATCACCCGACCAACCGCGGCACCCTCTGCCCCAAGGGTTCTTCCCTGCAGCAGGAAATCATGAACGACCGGCGGCTGCTGAAGCCCCAAGTTCGCCGCCCCGGCGCCACCGATTGGCAGGACATTTCCTGGGATGACGCCATCAACGAAATCGCCGCCCGCATTAAGAAAACCCGCGACGAATCCTTCATTGAGAAGGATGCCGCCGGCCACACCGTCAATCGCCTGGAATCGCTTGCCTTCATCGGCGGTTGCACCGACACCAACGAATTCAATTATCTGGCTGTGAAAGCGATGCGCGCCCTGGGGGTCGTGCATCTGGAAAACCAGGCCAGGGTTTGACACGGCCCCACGGTCTCAAGTTTGGGACCAACGTTCGGCCGGGGCGCGATGACCAATGGCTGGGTCGACATGAAGAATACCGACATGATGCTCATCATGGGCGGTAATCCTGCCGAAAACCATCCCTGCGGCTTCAAGTGGCCCGTCGAAGCAAAACGCACCCGCAACGCAAAAATGATCGTTGTGGATCCTCGTTTCACGCGCACCGCTGCGGTCGCCGACATGTTCTGCCAGATTCGCGCCGGATCGGACATCGCGTTCCTCGGCGGCCTGATTCACTACGCCATCGAGAACAATCGAATCGCGAAAGACTACCTCGTCCACTACACCAATGCCGGATTCATTGTTGAAAAAGATTTCAAGCTTCCGGATGTCGACGGTTTGTTCTCTGGCTTCGATTCCGAAAAACAGACCTACAATCGCGCCAGCTGGAATTATCAGGGCGCTGGCGGAAAGTCACCTGCCCCTCCGGAGGCCAAACCGGGAGCGCCGCCTCCACTTCCTCCGTTGCCGGGTACAGTCGACTTCGACCCGACGTTGCAAAACCCAAATTGCGTATTCCAGCTCCTGAAAAAGCAATATTCCCGGTATACGCCGGAAATGGTCGAGCGCATCACCGGCATTCCCAAGGAGCAATTCCTCAAGGCCGCTGACCTTTACACCTCGGTTCGCAAAGACGGCGACATGAAAAAGGTCAGCACCATCATCTACGCCGTTGGTTGGACCCATCACTCCTTCGGCACTCAAATTATCCGCACGGCCGCAATTGTGCAGTTGTTGCTGGGGAATGTCGGGCGCGCGGGCGGCGGCGTTAATGCACTCCGCGGGCACTCCAACATCCAGGGCGCCACAGACATGGCCGGCCTGTTCGACAGCCTGCCCGGCTATCTGAAGGTGCCGACCCCGGCGGATGCTTCCTTTGCGGACTGGATGAAGCGCATCACGCCCACTTCCTCAAAACCGGCCGCATGGGATTCGTTCAACTACTACAGCAACACGCCGAAATTTGCGGTTAGTCTGCTCAAAGCCTTGTATGGCGACGCGGCCACCAAGCAAAACGGCTGGGCGTTCGATTATTTGCCCAAGGTGGATCGCAATTACTCCTGGGTGCAGATGTGGGACGACATGTACCGGGGGACCTTGAAAGGCATGCTGGCCTTCGGGATGAACGGCGTGGCCATCGGCCCCAACTCCAAGAAAAATATCGACGCCCTGAAAAAAGCGGATTTCCTCGTCGTCGGCGAAATCTATCCGAACGAGACCAGCGATTTTTGGCGCGCTCCCGGGACCTCCACCGACGAAATGAAGCAGATTCAGACCACCGTATACAACTTGCCTTGCGCGGGTTTTGCCGAAAAAGACGGCTCGATGACCAACTCCGCGCGTTGGGTGCTTTGGAAGAATACGGCTGTGCCGACGCCAGGAGATGCACGCCTGGATCATGCCATCCTGGCACAGATTTTCCTGAAGGTTCGCGAGCTCTACAAAAAAGAAGGCGGCAAGTTCCCCGATCCCATCTTGAACCTCACTTGGAATTACAGCTATCCCTCCAGCCCTCCGTTGGCCGAAGTATTGAAGGAAATTAACGGCAAGGCTCTGGCCGATTTGGAAGATCCGGCCACCAAGCAACAGATCAAGGCCGGGCAGCAGGTTCCCGGCTTTGCGTGGCTGAAAGACGACGGCACGACCCTCTGTGGCAACTGGATCTATTCCGGCGCCTTCACCGAAGCGGGCAATCAGTCCGCTCGACGCGACCCCAGCGATCCCTCCGGTATGGGAGTGCATCCCGCATGGGGTTGGTCGTGGCCCGCTAACCGGCGCGTGCTCTACAATCGCGCTTCCTGCGACCTGGACGGTAAACCCTGGGATCCGTCGCGCAAACAGGTCTGGTGGAGTGAAGCCACGCAAAAATGGGTCGGCAACGACGTGCCGGACTTCAAAGCCGACTCCAAACCGAAGGACCACATGGGTCCCTTCATCATGAATCCCGAGGGCGTCGGCCGAATCTTTGGTCCGCTGGCCGCCTTCGCGGATGGTCCCTTCCCCGAATTCTACGAACCGACCGAGAGCCCCATTGATAATCCTCTGCATCCCCAGCAGACCCACAATCCCGTGGTCAAGCGCTTCAAGACCCCTGACGACAAATACAGCACCCCAAAAGACGGGTACACGGTCGTCTGCACCACTTACCGCATGACCGAGCATTATCATTACTGGACGAAAAACAATCCTATGAACGTGCAGCTTATACCGGAACCCTTCATTGAAATTCCTGCTGAACTCGCGAACGACATCGGGGTCCACGGCGGGGAAAACATAAAAGTCTCCAGCATCCGCGGCGAGTATATCGCCAAGGCCATGGTCACAAAACGCATCAAGCCGATGATGATCGATGGCAAAAAGGTCTATCAGATTGGTTTCCAGATCCACCAGGGTTTCCGGGGAATCACCGAGGACGAAGGCAAGGATGCCCGGACACTTGCGAATACTCTCACCCCAACGGTCTTTGATCCGAACGCATTCACGCCGGAATTCAAGGGCTTCCTGGTGAAGGTCGAGAAAGCGTAGGAGAGCCGACATGAGCCAAGCCACACTACGCGTTCAAAAAATCTCCGGTCACGCTGGCACAGTCCCCGGCGAGGACACCCAGCGCGAATTTACCGTCTGCAAACTCGTGGACACCACCACCTGCATCGGCTGCAAAGCCTGCGAAGTCGCCTGCGTCGAATGGAACGACATGCCGTTCTCGCAGACCACCTTCGACAATACCTATCAGACGATGCCGGACACCCGGTGGAACTACTGGAATCTGATCCTCTTCAACGAACATGAGCGCGAAGACGGCACTCTCCAGTGGCTCATGCGCAAGCACCAGTGCATGCACTGCGCCGAGCCGGGTTGCCTCGAAGCTTGCCCCGCCGACGGCGCCATCGTCCAATACACCAACGGCGTCGTGGACTTCCAGCAGGATCACTGCATCGGCTGCGGCTACTGCGTCACCGGCTGCCCCTTCAACATCCCGAAGTTCAACAGCGTCACCAAGCGCATGTACAAGTGCTCTCTCTGCACCGATCGTGTCAGCCAGGGCCTCGAACCCGCTTGCATCAAGTCCTGCCCCACTGGCTGCCTGCACTTCGGCACCAAGGACGACATGAAGTTCCTCGCCGAGAAACGCGCTAAACAACTTCGCGATCACTACGGCTTCGACAACGCCGGCGTCTATGATCCGCCGGGCGTCGGCGGCACCGGCGTAATTTATGTTCTGCACGATGCCACCAAGCCGGAACTCTACGGCGGATTGCCCAGCAATCCCACCATCCCCCTTGCCGTAAAATTCTGGAAGCACCCGCTGAAGTGGCTGGGCAACTTGGCGCTGGTCGGCGGATTGGTCGGACTGTTCGCTCATTATCTGCGGTTCGGACCCAAGGCGCGCGAAGAGTCGGATCTGGCGCCAAAGGAAGGAGATTAACCGTGAGCCAGCAGGAGCAGTTGATTCCTCACGACCATGTGCTCCGCTATAACTTCAACGAGCGCATGAATCATTGGGTCGCCGCCGGCTCGTTCATCTATCTCATGCTGACGGGGCTCGCTTTTTGGTCGCCATGGCTCTTCTGGATCGCTTCGGCGCTTGGCGGCGCGGAACTTTCGCGCATGCTCCATCCCTGGGTCGGCTTGGTCTTCTTTGTCGCGGTCTGCTACATGTACGCTCTCTGGTCCAGCCAGATGAAGCATGATCCGGTTGACACAGAGTGGTGGAAGTCGCTCCCGCACTACATCCGGAACGAAGACGACAAGATGCCTCCCGCCGGCCGCTACAACGCCGGGCAAAAGCTTCTTTTCTGGAGTTTTTTCTTCGGTGGAATCGTCCTCCTCGCAACCGGACTCGTGCTTTGGTTCACAGAGTCGATTCCCTGGGCCTGGCGCTGGGTACGGTATCTCTCGGTGGTTCTCCATGCTGGGACGGCGCTGCTGATGATCGGGAACCTCATGATTCACGTTTACATGGGAGTGTTCGCGGAGCGCGGCGCCTTCGGCAGCGTAATCCGCGGCGACGTCTCGTTGGCGTTCGCCAAGCGTTATCACCCGGGCTGGTATCAAGAGATCGTCCGGAAGTCTGACCGGACGAAATGACCCTTTTCGCGGCCGGGAATGTGAATTATCGCGCGCGTATCGAGCGCGCCGCTCTCCTGGCCGAGCGCCACCCGTTCGCGCATCAGGTTCTTTCCTTTTACGGCGCCATCGCAAAATTTCAAAAAGAATTTTACGAAGCCCTTCCCAAACGGTGGGGCAAGAAACCCGTGGTTCCAGCGGGCGGTGATCTCCGCTCGGAACTCAATCTCTCGGTCTTGCTCGAATCTTTCGCTGAGTTTCTCCATGTGATCGAACAGCATGCCCCGGATGTGCTGGTCGAACAGGCCCGGAACCTCAAGTCCAAGGGCCCCGCGCGTCAAGCCGAAATCCTCCACGAATTCTGGAAAACCGGCTTGCTCGAAACTCATCTTCCCGTCGCCGCCCCTTCCGAACCGCCGCTCGTGAATCCCTTCGAAGACTTCTTCGCCCGCGCCATGCTGCAACCCTACGCGGACTTCGTCACCGGCGCCATGCTGCCTCCCGCTCCGCTGATGACGGTCAGCCGCTGCCCGCGCTGCAATGCCCTGCCCTTGCTCGGCGTGTTGCGCCAGGAAGGCGACGGCGGCAAGCGCTTCCTGGTTTGCTCTTTCTGCTCGCTCGAATGGGAATTCCGGCGCATCCTCTGCGCCAATTGCGGCGAGGCAAACGAAAAACAGCTCCCTGTCTTCGCCGCCGAACAATTCCCCCACATCCGCGTCGAGAGTTGCGACACCTGCAAGCACTATCTGCGTACCATCGACCTCACCAGAGACGGCCATGCCATCCCCGTGGTGGACGACTTGACCGCCGTGCCGTTAAGCTTGTGGGCCGAAGAGCACGGCTACACCCGCATCCAGGGCAACCTGCTGGGTACGTAGCGCACTTCGGCAACTGAATCCTTGCCGCTGTCATCCCGAATCCTCGCGCCTTTTGCGAGGTGAGGGATCTGCTTTTCGTCTGTGGACTGCGCTCTGGCGAGAATGTCAACAGAAATAGAGGACTTCTAAGAGAAAAACGAAATGGAGCGCGTATGAAACGCTTTGGACTGTTCTCCTTGCTCGTCGTGTTGTGCGCCGCGAATTCCGGGGCGCAATCGCAAAAACCGGAATCAGCGCCTCTCACCGTAATCCGCGCGGGAACGTTGATTGATGGACAGAGCGAGACTCCGCGCAAAAACCAGCTCATTTTCGTGCGCGGCCATCGCATTGAAAAAGTTGCCGACGCTTCCGCCAAAATCCCCGCGGGCGCCACAACCATCGATCTTTCCAATGCCACTGTTCTTCCTGGCCTGATTGATTCCCACACTCATCTCTTCCTGTGGGGGGAAGATCCCGCCAAGGGCGGCTACGACGCCAACATTTTGAAAGCCGGAGTTGCTTTACGGGCGGCTCGCGCGACCCATGCCGCAAAGCGCGCCCTCGAACAGGGCTTCACAACTCTTCGCGACGTTGAGACCGAGGGCGCGGGCTACGGCGACATCGGCATCAAGCAAGCCATCGAAGAAGGCACCATCCCCGGCCCGCGCGTCTTCGGCGCAACACGCGGAATTTCCTCGACCGGCGGCTACAACCTCGAAGGCTACGCTCCTGAACTCACCATGCCCAAAGGCGTCCAGATCGTGGACGGCCCCGTGGAAGCCCGCAAAGCGACGCGGGAGCAACTCGATCACGGCGCGGACTGGATCAAGGTCTATATGACGCACCGCTCCTGGGTGGACAAACAAGGCCATCTCGTCTCGCAACCCACTCTCACCGTCGAAGAATTGCGCGCCATCGTCGACGAAGCCCACGGCTGGGGAAAGAAAGTGGCTTGCCATGCCTACAACGGCGAAGGCCTTCAACGCGCCCTCGACGGCGGTTGCGATTCCATCGAACACGGCCTCGACATCACCGACGCCCAGATCGCGCAGATGGCCAAGCAAGGCACATGGTATTGCCCCACTCTCGGCGTCTATTACACGGATTGGGCCGCGGAGAATACTCCTGAAGGCCAACGCGATCGCGCTCGCGCTAATCTGCACGAAGCGTCCTTCCGCAAAGCCCTGAAAGCCAATCTGAAAATTGTTTTCGGCACCGACATCGGCGGCATCCCCTGGCAGGAACCAATTGCCGAAGAATTCAAGTGGATGGTGAAGCTCGGAATGACTCCCGCTGCCGCCATCCAGGCCGCCACTTCTCGTCCGGCCGAAATGCTCGGAAGCAAGGGTGACCTGGGCGTTGTTGCCGAGGGCGCCTTCGCCGACATCATCGCGGTCGGCGCGGATCCGCTAAAAGAAATCGCGGAACTCGAAAAAGTGAAGTTCGTGATGAAAGACGGTGCGGTCTTCAAGGACGACTTCCACGCCGCGCCCTGCACCGTTGCCAAGTAGTCTGAACGATTTTCGATTTTCCAACACGTGGGATTGCGGTAGCTATTTCTTTTCGGAAAGGGCCAACCACAGTTTGTGTAGAATGCTTTCAACCGTTGCGCCGTGCGGCTCGATGGCCGATGTTCCCGTAAGGGCCGTGGGAAAATTGTTTGCCGCTCCATACAGCGGCGAACTTGCTTCCTGGCTGGTGCCGTACATGATCCGCGCAAAGCTGAGGTTTGACATGATGCCTTCCCGCCGCACGCTCCGCGGCCATCCTTAGATTTTGCATTTTTCACAATGCCTCGGGACACTCGCGAAGGCGCGGGCGCCGGGTTAATAACTGGCCTAAGGGTCAGGAGCGGAATCGCAAACTAGAAAGAGAGGAATAACGGAAATGGCGGAACAGAACTTTTCAAATCACGTGCGCTGGGTGCCGGGCTATCACTTTTTCGTGATGCCCGTAATGGCCTTGAATTTCGGCTGGTCGATTTACCATCTAAAGGTGGCCAACTTCTCTCTCGATGCGTTTGTTGGCGTGCTTGTGGCCGCGGCGTTGGTCGGGCTGACACTCTATGCCAGGCTATTCGCGCTGGCCGTGCAGAACCGCGTCATCCGCCTGGAAGAGCGCATGCGCCTCGAGCGGTTATTGCCGGCGGATTTGAAACCAAGGATTCCAGAGTTCACTTGCCGCCAACTGATTGCCATGCGCTTTGCAAGCGACGCGGAACTTCCCGCCCTGGCGCGGAAAGTCCTGACCGACAACATTCAGGAAGGCAAGGCCATCAAGCAAATGGTGCAGACCTGGCGAGCCGATTATCAACGGGCATAAGCCGCGACATTAAAGGATGCTGCTTACCACTCCGCCCTCCGCGCGGATCGCCGCCCCATTGATCACCGCCGCCTGCTCGCTGGCCACGAACGCCACAACGCCACCGACTTCCTCGGGTGTTTCAAACCGCTTCAGCAACGAACTCGGCCGCACATTCACGAAAAACTGCTTCTCAAACTCCGCCGCGCTGATCCCCTGCTGCCGCGCAAATTCCTTCACAAACGTTCCCACACCTTCCGAAGCTGTCGGCCCGACCAGCACGGAATTCACCGTCACGCCTGTTCCCGCGACGCTTTGCGCAACACCGCGTGCAATGGACACCTGCGCGGTCTTCGTCATCCCATAATGGATCATCTCCACCGGAATCTGCTGCGCCGATTCGCTCGAAATGAAAATCACTCGTCCCCAATTCTTCCGCTGCATACCCGGAAGATAATGCCGCGTCAGCCTCACGCCGCTCAGCACATTCACCTCAAAGAACCGCAGCCACTCCGAATCCGGAATATCCACAAACGGTTTCACCTCGAAAATTCCCAGGTTGTTGATCAGCACGTCCGCTTCCGGCACCTCGCGCACAAACTTCGCCACGCCTTCGGCCTTGCCGAGATCCGCTGCCACCCCGCGCACGTGTGCGCCCTTATGCTGCTTCAAAACGGAGCCGACAGCCGCAGTCACCCGCTCTTCCGTCCGCCCGTTCAACACAACGTGCGCGCCTTCCGCCGCCAGCGCGGAAGCGATCGCCAACCCGATCCCCGCGGTCGATCCGCTGACAACGGCAACCTTCCCTTTGAGTCCGAGATCCATTTGATTGTCCTCTCCATCCGCAAACTGCTTGGCAGCTACAAAGCCCACCGGTTGGATGAACGACGCAATCGAATGGTTAAGGAAGATTATTGCGCGACGAAGGCCGCATCCAGCGAAACGCTCTCGCCGTCGGGATTCGTGAGTACCAACTGCTGCGCGCCAGAAGGGAGCCCCGGCGTCGTGAACGTCAGCGTATTTTTATCCTTCACAACGACAGTCATCGCCTTGCCGCCAAGCACGGCCGTTGTCCCCGATAGAAATCCGCTGCCCCGGATCGTAACCCCGGTTCCACCCGCCAAAGGTCCCGCTGCCGGCGTAACGGTTCCAATTCCCAGCGGCACGTTCGAAAGCTGCAATATGCTGACGCCAGAAGTTGTCAGCGCAAATAGCCGCTGCCCATTTTCATCCACCGTCAAAAAAGTGCCATGCAGCCCATCCACATCGGTCGAGAGCATTGCAAACGGTTCCGGCAAATAGAGACGCTGCCGCAACCGTCCGCTGTGCGCGTCGCGAATATCAATCCCGCCACGGATCCCCGTCACCGGTGGAGCCGCGGGCGGCGCTCCATCCAGAAACGGCTCATAAAGAAGCGCTCCGCTCGGGTGCAGCGCAACTCCCGGCACCGCTACCCGATTGGGAACTGCTTCGAGCTCCTCGGAAGTAGGCAGTGCCGCCAGCGTTAAATCCGCTCCACGAATTTCCGTGGTTTCGCTCGGACGGTTTGCAAACATCGTTCCGTCCGCGGCAGCGGTCAGATCCACCGAAAGCTCCTTCACCGCAGACACGGTAAACGAGTTCGGCGCCGCCGCCGACCACGCCGCGATTGGCCCTCCCGGCGCGCTCACAAACGCGAGATACACCGCATCCCCGTTATGGTCCGCTTGCAGCAACGGCGCTCCCGTAATTGATGTCACCTGGGGCTCCGGCGCAGGCTCGAATGTGGGTGGAAACGCGGTCAGGTTCATTTGCCCCAGGCAACCGTTGCACGCATTCGAACTGCCGCCCTCTCCGCTCAACCCCACAAACACGCTCTGCGCGCTGGTGGCCGCCACCCGCGACGGGCCGGAATTCAGGAAGCCCGCGACTCCGCCCACAAAAACGTTCGAACCGTTATTCGCACCTCCATCCGGATTGATCAGGTACACGCTCTGCGCCCCAAAATCCGCAACAATCAGTTGCGTGTTATCCGGCGTAAGGGCCATCCCGCGCAGCCCGGCGTTCGGCGGCGGCCCATTCGGAGGCGGCGCCAGGGGACTCCGAAAAACCTGTGCGTTAAGGTCGAAAACATCCACGTGATCGGTTGCCGAAAAATAGAGATGTTCGCGCCCCTGGTCATAAAGAATAAATTTGTAAAGACTCGGATTCGCGTACGTGCTTCTGCCGGCCAGATATTGAAACGATTTGGCCAGATGGACGCTTCCCCCGGGTGCGGTTACCGAAATGTCGGCTTTTCCGGCGATTCCCGATGGACTCGTCACCGTGATCCGCTCGAGTGGAAATGGATAAGAAGCGTCCAGCGAAAGTGCCGAAGAAAAAGCCGCCAGCGATTCGACCTTCTGCACCGTCGCGGACTGGCCGCCAATCTTTACCGTAACGCCGCCCGCGCTTGTTCCGAACCCGTGGCCAACCAGATAAATCGTATCGCCCCCGGTCGACGCCGCCGCACTCGGGAAAATAGTTTGCACGCTCGGACCGTAACTAAACCCATCCGGCGCCGCGGCCACCCACCCATTCGAAAAGTAAACCGTCAAGTTTACCGGCCCGCTCGTGGCGCTCGGCGGCGAGCTCACTTGCATCTGGGAACTACCTGAGAGAGTTGCCGCGATCGGATTCTGCGCACCGAAGCGGATCTGCGCTCCCGCCGGAAAATTCGACCCGCTGATGCTGACTGACGTCCCGCCCCCGTTTGCCCCTTCCGCAGGCAAAGCCGCAGGTGCATTGGCCAGAGCCGGCGCGGGCAGCGGAAGCTGCGTCGGCGACGAAACGTCAATCACTGCGATCCCTCGATTGCCGCGGCCCCACGCCATCTGTGAATCATCCATCTCTTCAATGCTCGTCGGAATTCCCTGCACCGCCACATCCGAGACCTGTCCAAGTTTCTGAAGATTGGTCGCGGACAGCGCGGTAATCACCCGGCCTTTACCAAACGCCTCCGCAACGTAAAGCGTTTGGCCGTCGCGTGAAAACACAACCCCCGCCGCATTTGTCGCCGCGTAGTTCCCCTGCGAATTTAACGATTCGTCCAGCAGCACAACCTGCTGCACCCCGGCCGCATTGATCAGCGCGGCAAACCGGCTCCCATTTGAATTTGCCGCCACACCCGCCACGTTCCCGCTTCCCAGGATTTGCGGCCCGCTGACCACATTCCCGTTTCCGTTGAGCACCACCGCGCCACCGCTCGAATCATTCGCAGCTGCCAGCAACCGTGTCCCGTCCCCCGACCGCGCCATCGCGCCAAGACCATTCTGAAAAACGCTGGGCGCCCGAGGCGTCAGGTCCGTCGCGATTTTCGACGTGGGATCCCACAGCGCCAGCAAAGATTCGCTCGCCGCCGATTGCCGTAACCGCAAAGCAAGCTTTCCCCCGGCCAGCACCAAAGCTTCCCGCGGTCGATTGAACACCACCCCGGGAATCGGCGAGACTCCGCCCATCGGGTGCCTTGCAATCACCTGCAAGCTGCTCGTGCTTGCGCCGAGAAGTTCTTCGGTGGACGTCCCCACCCAAAGCATCGCCCCGTCGCTCGACAAATCCACGCTGGAAGCCCCCGGAGCATCAATCACCGCCTGCAAGGCGGGATTCGCGTCCGCGTAAATCTCCACGCGATTCATCGCCGGATTCGCCACAAACAGCCGCTTTCCAACGCCGTCATAAACAATCTGCCGTCGCCGCGGTTCGCCGGGCGGAATGTCGATCGCCGTAACCGAATCGTTTCGCAAAAAAGTGGAGCGCGGCAAGTTGGACGCCACCGCAGCCTGAATGGTCAACGAAATCGCCGCCGTGTGGGAAAGCGAACCGCTGGTAGCCTGAGCGGAAATCGAGAACAGCCCCGTGGTGGCCGCGGAAGATGCGCCGATAATCAGCGCGACCGGCTGCCCGGCGGCCACGGAAAAGGGGCTCGCCGGACTGCTGGTCACTCCCACAGGGCCTCCGGTAAGTGTTACCTGAACGCTTCCGGAAAAGCCGTTTAGCGCAGCCACACTGACGGTGATGGGTGCGCTCGAACTCCCCTGCGCGATGCTGACCGTGGAAGTCGAAAGCCCAATTGTAAAATCGGGCTGCGGAGGCGGCGGTTGAGTCCCCCCTCCTCCACCACCTCCGCAACCCCCGAGAAAAATCGCCAAAACCGCAATCAGGAAGTTCGAATTGTGCGCGCCTCGCGCCACGGCGTAACTCCTGCGAAGCGAATTTCAGACTTAGTGGAAACGGCAAGCAAGGGCGGCCGCTCGCCGGATCGTCCACCCCTCCGGGAAGTGAGCGACCGCCCACACCTTAGCTATCATTCATTCTCTTGTCAAGTTATTAAATAACGCGGCAGCCACGCTGAGGATTAAATAAAACGGCGCCCCGGTTGTTGCGAGGCGCCGTCCTTGGGAAGAACTTGGGAGAAACTTGAAAAACGAACGGAAACTTAGATCGTCTTTGGCCCGACGCCTGCCGGCGCTGCGGCCGAACGCGAAAACGCGCTGCTGCTGCTGGACTCTTTCTCTCCGGACTTGTCGATTTCGATGGAGCCCTTGAAGTACGCGCCGTCTTCAATCATGATGCGCGCCGTCGTCAGGTCCCCGTTCACCGAGCCGTCCTTCTTGATCTCGATGCGGTCTTTCGCGCGGAGATTGCCCTTGACCGTGCCGTACACCACAACTTCACGGGCAATGATATCCGCGGTCACCTTGGCGGATGCGCCAACGGTCAGTTTGCGCTCGTCGAGCTGCACCAGTCCTTCGACTGTGCCCTCGAGAAGCAGGTCTTCACTTCCGGTAATTTCGCCCTTGATGTGCAGGCTCGGTCCGAGTCTCGCGGTGGAGCGGTCGGCGGTTGCACCCAATGGACGCATGGCATCTGTAGACATTGCAGTTGTTCCCTCCCAAGTTGCCGCAGAAGTCTTCGGCGGCAAATTCACTGGTGAATTTTTTATTTCCGGTTGCGCTGTTTGCGGCGTTTCCGGTTTCTTGTTACCCCACATCGGTCCTCCCAGGGATAGCTCACCCCACGCAGGTTCCCGGCCCGGGGCAGTAAGCAAAAGATAGTCCGCGGGAAGGTGTGCGGCAAATACAGTATCGTAAACAGGTGCCTGAAAGTAACTAGACCAACGAACAGGCCCAGGACTGTCCCTGGTACTAAGGGGATTCGCTAATTCAAATCCGGTTCTGCCCAGATTTTGGGGAGCAGGTCACTTGAGTTGAACAAAGACATTCCGCCTCACTTACACTGCCTGCGCACGGTCTCGTCGAGCTTGCCCTGGCCTTGCTTCTTGAGCAGGTCGTCCAGCGTTTTCCACTTCGCTTCTGGGTTCTGCTGGAGGATGGCGCTGTAGACCTTGAGGACGCTTTCCACGGCGGCTACGTTCATCGCAGCCACATCGCCAGCCTTCGCTGGACTCTCGATAATGAACACGCCGCTGGCGAGCATGTACTGCCGCGTGATTTCATGCCTGTACTTGTACTTCGCGTCGTTAAATTCACTCAGGAGAGCCGGGCACAACGGCACGTGGATATCGTGTGCGTTGCCGAGTCCGTTGAGTGCTGTTTCGCCGTCCTTGCTCACACTCTCGTCCAGAGGATTGTTCTCCAGCTTGTGCGTGATCTCTGCCCATCGCGCCCGCTCTTCCGGAGTCGAAGTTCCTTGGGCTGATGCCCCAGGCACTACGACCACGGAAAGGAGGCCCAGCACGAGAGCTAAAATCCAAGCTATGTGTGTCTTGTGCATTAGCGTGGCTCCCTTAGATTGAGAACGAAGACGAGAAGAAAAAATGTTACTAGGTCGAATAGCGCAACGAATGCCCATCTTCCAGTGCCCAGAGCAGCCGCGACTAAAGAGAGAATAATGCCTATACCTAGAAAAAAGCCAATCTGACTAAATGTGGGATCAAATGCCTGCATCTTAGGCAGAAAACTTAACGCTGTCGCAGCCCACGGTCAAAGACGAAATCAGGCTCAAGTAGCCAAGAGTTGTTGGCGGGTGGCCCGGGTTTGGTGATTTGTGGTTTGTCGACATAGAAGCCGCAGAGAGGATATCATTTCAACAATTCCCGTCAAAGTAGAGAGGCCAGGGTGCCCCAAGTTCCGGTGTTTGGTACCTGGGTCTTGGGGTAGGTCTTACTTCACGAAGTCGGCTTGTCGGGAACCGGTTGCGTGGCCAGGAAGTCCGACACGAATCTCTTCGAATAAGACGCGAGCAGCTCTTCGACTCGCTCCGCCGACGAACTTTTCAAGACAAATCCCGCGTGGTGATATTTCGAGATCCGATAAACAATCTCCTCGTCCGTGTACCCGGAAGTATCCGGCTCCTGCTGCCGCGCAAGCGAAACGATCACGCCCGCAAAATCCTTGTGCGGTGTCGGCAAGTGATACAGCTGCTTCCCCGCCCCGACTTCCAGTTGCGCCCACTCGCGCCACAAATTGATTCCCGTCGCTGCCTGCACCACATTCGATATATAAGCCCCGCCGATCCGCGCCGCAATTTCTAGAAAATAGAATCGCCCATCGGCGTGCGATTTCAGAAATTCCGTGTGCGTCACTCCGCGCATCAACCCCAGCGCTTCCACAAGCTCCTCGTGAATTTCCTTGACCGCCACCGCGTCCTCGGAATCGCGCGGCAGCGTCCGCGTCGTAAAAACGCCGCCATGATGCGAAACGTCCAGCGGCGGCATCCCGTAGGCGTGCGCCTCCGCGAATAAAACCCTCTTTTCCGAAACAATCCCGTCCACATGGAAAACTCGGCCCGGAATAAATTGCTCCAGCAGATACTGCGATTGGTTGTCGCCCAACTGCTCCAGCCACGGCCACAGTTCCTCGCTCGCACAAATCTTCTTCATGCCGATGCCCGAAGCCTGCGCCCGCGGCTTCAGCAGCCACGGCCCCGGCACCCGCATCATGAACTCGCTCAGGCTCTCGTGATTCAGAACATGGATAAACTCAGGCACCAGGATTCCTGCTTCCCGCGCCCGCATGCGCATCGCCAGCTTGTCGCGAAAATAATGCACCGTCGTCAGACCCATGCCGGGCAGGCGCAGATGCTCGCGAATAGCCGCCACGTTCTCCAGGTCAAATTCGTCCAGCGCCACAATGCGGTCGATCTTCCGGCTCCGTGCCGCATAACTCACCGCATTCAGCAAATCCTGCACCGGCAACTCCTCCGGCATGAAAAACATTTCGTCGATGGCTTCCCGCGGCCAATTCCCTTTGCGAAGTTTTTCCACGGTCAAAAGATAAACCGTGCAGCCGAGCGCCTTGCAGGCCCGCAAAAAATCCTGCCCCTTCTCATAAGAGGTGACGCACAAAATGGAAATCGGATGATCCGAGGTCATGGGCTGATCCGCGCAACCTCCTGCAAACACCACGGCGTGTGCCGTCCAATAAACTGCGCGGATTATACCCGTGTTTACCCGGCGGGAAACAAAAATTGGAGGAATGGGCCTACGCGCTTCGCCCAGGCAGCTTCGTTGTGCTCCGCCCCTTCAACGCGTTCATAATGCAGATCCCGCTCCAGCTGCCACCCCTTCCCAAGCAGCACGTCTCGAAACCGCTCCACATCTTCCACCGTGCGTCCACCCTCGCGCGTCCCAGCATCCAGCCATACGCGTGGATGAGGTTGCACCGGCGCGGCCGCCGCGAAACGCAAAATCACCCGCTCGTTCCACCACACCGAAGGCGACAGCGCCGCAATCCTCCCAAAAATCTTCGGCATCTTCAGCCCCAAATATAAAGACACCAGCCCGCCGAGCGACGACCCGCCGATCCCGGTGCGCTCCGCTCCTTCCGCAATCCGATACTGGCTCTGCACAAACGGCCGCACTTCCTCCAGCAAAAACTTCGCGTAACGATTCGCCCGTCCCCCGCCAAGCTTTGGCGCGCGCGTCGGCGTGTACTCCCCCAACCTCTGCTTCCCCGCATTGTAAAGCCCGACGATGATCAGCGGCTCCACGCGGCCTTCGTAAATCAAACGGTCCGCGGTCTGCCCCACATGCCAATCCATTCCAGGGATAAACGAGGTCGCGCCATCAAAGAGATTTTGCCCGTCATGCAAATAAAGGATAGGATAAGCGCGGCCAGATTGCTCCTGATAACCCGGTGGCAAATAGACAATCAGGTCGCGCCGGTTGCGCAAAAAGCGCGAGGGGAACTGCTCGTGTTTGATGAGATTGGGCGAACTCACGGAGCGATGACGACCAGAAGGTCCTTCGCCTCCACATGCTGCCCCGGAGCCACATGGAGTTTTGTGACGCGCCCCG
>DASSGJ010000571.1:0-2994 GCA_035693545.1 Candidatus Acidiferrum sp. | reverse complement strand
CACGGCGGGTATCTTCAGACGACCCTTCTCGTCCACCTTCGCTGGACAGTTCCCCCGCAGTTTCACGTTTCCCACTTCGTTGGAGAATCGGTTTGCCCAATTCCACCACAGCCCTCTAAACCACCCTACTTTACTCTACTGAAAACCACTTCCTACCACTTTTCTCCACATCCTATTCCGATTCGTAAACATGTCAAGGGAATTCCTCGCGATTTGTGCAAATCATGTGGAATTTTTCGGATTCGTGTAACAAAAGAGTTGAGTACCTGCTTTGATTACTTTCGCCTCATCTTCGTCTTTTTCCCTGGACGCGTATCGCGGGGCGGGCTATTGAGTTGTGGAGAAGGCAGAACAGCAGTTGTGCTTTGGGCTCTCGTTACCGCGAAGGTGACATCGCTTGCGCGCCTGTCTTTTCGGTGTGCACTGCTTCGAAGAGCACGGAGGTGTGGTCTTCATAAACCACACGGAAACGAGGATCGCTTCGCAGCAGAGACGCAAGCGCCCACGTATGATTGCTGATAATCAGGTTCGCGCGCTGCACTTCAGGGTGATTCTCCCAGCCAGGTTCTCCATTCCACAGTGGCAGGGAGCGCACAATTTCCTCTTCGGTATGAACATTCGCTCGCCCATCCATCGAAACGGGGATCTCCGGCAGCGCGTAAATCAGGAACCCGCCCCATGAGAATTCATTCAGCAGCGGACCTTGCAGATGATTGCGATGGATGTAATTCACCGCCCCGACCGGATAAGTCTCAGTCACCTGCCGCAACAACCCACGGGAAGACAAAGACCAGGCGCTGGCTCCCGCGAGCAAAACGACGATCACTGCGGCAGCGACAGCTAGGCGCATCGCCATTCCGGTGTCGCGCTTCTCTACTGGCGATTCCTCTTCTTCACTGATGTAGCTGGCCGCAACCACGGCGGACAAAATCGTCACCAACCACACTTCCCGCAGCGACCGAAAACCCATCCATGCCGACCAGGCCAGCAGCACACCCCAGGCTGACCGAAAAGCACGCGCCCTTCCAAGAGCAAAGCAACCCAACATCAGCATGGAAAGAACCGCCCAATCGTTTATTGTCCGGAAGAACATCGCTTGGAACTCAAGGATTACGTCATAGATCTTCCCGCCCCCGGCCAATTCAAGCATGGTGGTCAACAGCTTGATCCCATACGGATTCACCAGCACTGCTAGAAACGAGGCCCCGCACACAATCAAAAGTTGCCGGCGGAAAGCATCGAGCGTTGTTCTTGGTCCGCGGCTGCCAGCGAACAACCTGTCCAGAAAAGGTTCAATGGAAAACACCCCGAGTACGAATAACCCGTTAACAAACTCAATATGGATATTGGCCCATAGAAGAAAGAGTCCTGGCAAAATCCACAGCAACCGGAGATTCGATTTGCGCTGCGCGGAGACCAGCACGTGCAGCTCAATCACGAAAAACAGCACCGAAAATGCCCCCGGACGCGGTGGCAACGACCAAGCCATGGCCAGCATTCCCAAACCAGTGAGCGCCACAGCCTTCCAGAATGAAGTGAGGCTCCGTAGCAGGCTGAAAAGAGCCGCAGTTACCGCCAAGCGCATGATCGTCTGGCACCAGACGATGCTTACCAGGTCAAATTGCTTGACCACCCAGTACACAGCGGCATCGAACATCCAACAGTAATCAACCCATTGCCTGCCCAGCGTGCTCGTGGAAAACGGGTCCACATGGGGAATCCGGTGATTCTGGAACATCCACTCCCCGGCCCGCATGTGCCACCAGATATCGGGGTCGTTCAGCACCGCATGCTTGATGTAATAGAGCGGGATCGCGGAAAAGAGGCAGGTCAACCCCAGCCACATCAATAGCTGAGATGACGCCAGGACCTGAAGCTTATTTTTCCAGGACTGGAAAGGGGAAACCTGACTAGCAGTTTCTAGTTCCTTGGCATCGGTTGTCACAAAGTGCTCAATCCCTCACTTTGACTTAACCGTGCCCATGACATTTCAACTTCCACCTTCGGCACAGTTCATACTTAATTCGAGATTTTCTGATTTGGTATCTTTCCTCGCTCATCCTAAGGCCCCCGCGTTCCGTGGCGCAAGAAATTTGTGCCTGGAGCAGGTATCAAGAGGCAACAGGGGGCCCTATTCCCTTCCGCGTTTTTGTGTGTTAACTTTTATCCGTTCAGCCGATTTATTGATCCGACTTTAAGGAGCCTCTGCCATGGAATGGGTCACCCCGCAACACGAAGAGATCGATCTGAATTGCGAAGTCAGCTCGTACGCCAACGCTGAACTCTAAATCGTGCTTGTAGTGCCCGCCGTAGCCGCCGATTTTTGCGGCGGAGGCGGGCCGTTTTCTGTTTATAGGGTCCTTTCTGCTCCAGCCCGGTTTGCGTCTCTAGCCTTGCTGCCTGGAGAATCCCTCTGTGAAAATCAAAATCCTCGGCTCGGCGGCCGGCGGCGGGTTTCCCCAGTGGAATTGCGCCTGCCACAACTGTTCCGGGCTCCGCTCCGGGAAAATTCGCTCGAAGCCCCGCACCCAGACTCAAATTGCATTTTCCCCCGACGAACGCGTTTGGTTCTTGCTCGGAGCCTCCCCTGATTTGCGCTCGCAGATTCTCTCTGCCCCCGAACTCGCTCCTCAACCGGACGCCCCCGGCTACACTCCCATCGGCGGCGTTTTTTTGCCCTCAGCTGACGTGGATGCGGTCATGGGCCTGCTGCATCTGCGCGAATTCCAGAGCTTCTTCGTCTTTGCCACTCCAGCCGTCCAGTGCCTGCTTAAGACAGAGAACCGCATGTTCAAAGTTCTCGAGCGCGGAGACTCTCCGGTGCAGTGGCAGGTGCTTTCGAACACCGGCCGCCTCGGCTGCCATCTTTCCGAATCCCCCGGCGAAACTCCCGCCTTTGTCTGCAACACCATTTCCATGGGAGGCTTGTTTCCCGATTTCGCCAGTGAAGAATTTCTTCGCGCCGCCGCTCCCGAAGACGCCACTCTGGGCTTT
>DASSGJ010000570.1:0-6414 GCA_035693545.1 Candidatus Acidiferrum sp. | reverse complement strand
GAACCATTATTTGTTGAAGACGGAAGCGACGGTCTATTCGTTTGCGGATTTGGTGAAGGACCGCGAGACGGAGTGGGACGGCGTGTCGAATCCGACGGCGGTAAGGAATTTGCGGGAAATGCAACCTGGGGCGCGGCTGATTATTTACGAAACCGGCGACGTGAAGAGCGCCGTGGGGACGGCGGCGGTGGTGTCCGTAAGTGCGAAGGACCCGAAGAAGCCGGTGGTGAAGATCAAAGCGGGGAAGGCGCTGGCGAAACCGGTTCCGCTCGAGGAGATCAAGAAGGAGAAAATCTTCAAGGAGTCGCCGCTGGTGAGGATTGGGAGATTGTCGGTGGTGCCTTTGACTGCCGAGCAGTATGCGTGGCTGGTGGGGAAATAAAGAAAGACAAGAGTTCACACAGAGGCCGCAGAGGAAGAGCACAGAGTTCACGGAGAATACGGGAAAAGTTCTGATCGGAAACGCCAGTTTTGTCGTGCACTGGAAGTAGCACTTTTGATACCCTTTCACGCATGCGAATTCAAAAAATATTTCTTCTTTCACTCTTGTTCGCGGGTTCGGTATTTGCCCAGGATGTTAAACCGGTTGCCGAGCGGCTTGCGGCGCAGAACGCGCTGTTCGAGGAGCAGTACGAATCCGACCTGCGTAATTTTCCGGAGCGGGCCACTTCGTTCGGGGACTACCGCTATAACGACAAGCTTGCCGACTACTCGCTGGCGGCGATAGCCCAGCGCAACGAGACGAATCGGGCTTTCCTCAGCCGCCTGCAGGCTATTCCGACGGCCGGTTTTTCCGATCAGGATCTGCTCTCCCACGACCTGTTGATTCGCGTGCTGCAGCAGCGCATCGCCGATTTTGATCTGAAGGAATACGAGATGCCGGTGAACCAGCAGAACGGCATCCACACTTCGCTTGCGGATTTGCCGCTGTCCGTGCCGTTTGACTCGGTGAAGCACTATGAGGATTACATCGCGCGGCTGCACCAGGTGCCGCGTGTTCTGAGCCAGACCACGGAAGTGCTCCGCGCGGGGATAAAAGACAACCTGATGCCGGTGCGGTTCCTGATGGAGAAGTTGCCGGCGCAGTGCCAGGGAATTATTGACGCCAATCCGTTCCTGATGCCGACGAAGAAATACCCGGCGGGAATTTCGGCGGAAGACCAGAAGCGCTTGACGCAGGAAATCACCGCGGCGATTGAGAAGGATGTTTTTCCCGCCTACAAGGCTTTCGCTTCGTTCCTGAGCACAGAATACGCGCCGCACGGGCGTACCACCCTGGCCATAACTTCTCTGGCGGACGGGGAGAAGCGCTACCAGAACGACATTTACGGCCGCACCACCACGCACATGACGGCCGACGAGATTCACAAGCTGGGCCTGCGCGAAATGGAGCGGATTCAGGCGGAGATGACGGTCATCGCCAAGAAAGAGGGATTCGCGGACCTGGCTGCTTTTCGTGCGTCGCTGAAGACGAATCCCAAATACATTCCCACTTCGGCGGATCAGATTCTGGACGACTTCCGGCACTACATCGCGCAGATGGAGCCGAAACTTCCGCAGCTGTTCACGCTGCTGCCGAAATCGCCGGTGACGGTTGAGGCGATTCCCGCGTTCCAAGCGGCGGCGGCGACGCACTATGTTACGGGCACGCCCGATGGCAAGCGTCCGGGCCGCGTGGTGGTGGCAACCTCCAAATTCGCGGAACGCTCGCTGATCAACGACGAAGCGATTGCCTACCACGAAGGTATTCCGGGGCATCACATGCAGCTTTCCGTGCAGCAGCAACTCACCGGGCTGCCAAAGTTTCGCCTTCACGGACTGGGTTTTAACGCCTACACCGAAGGCTGGGCTCTTTATGCGGAAGAACTCGGCAAAGAGGTCGGTTTTTACCAGGATCCCGTTTCGGATTACGGCAGGCTTTCCTCGGAACTATTCCGGGCCGTGCGGCTAGTGGTGGACACGGGAATCCATTCGAAAGGCTGGACGCGCGATCAAGTGGTAGATTTTTTCCGCAAATCGGGCGCCGTGGACGAGCCCTCAATTCAATCGGAAACCGACCGCTACATCGCGTGGCCCGCACAGGCTCTGAGCTACAAGCTCGGCCAGCTCAAAATTCGCGAACTACGCGAACGGGCCAAGAAAGAGCTGGGCGCGAAGTTTGACATTCGGGCTTTCCACGACGAGATGCTGGACGGGGGAGCCCTACCGCTCGACATGCTCGAGGCCCGCACCGATAAGTGGATTGCCCAACAGAAAGCAAAGTGACCTGCTAAAGGCCTCTTGGCAGGATGGACTGTCAGTCTAACCCCTGATTTTCCAAGCGGATGGCCGGGTGCAATTGCGGCGCAACGTCCTTGCAGTCCAAAATGTGCGACTGCTTGAGGGTGAGCTTGTTTGGGTTGCAGCGGAGCGCCTATAATTGAAGGATAGGGAATCAGGAGGAAAGTGCCATGGCGACTGCCGAAGCGAAATTGCATGTGACGGAGTTTACGAACGAGCCGTTTATTGATTTTTCGAATGCGGAGAACCGCAAGCGGATGGAAGCGGCGCTGGCCAAGGTGAAGGCCGAATTTGGGCATGAGTACCCGATGTGGATCGCCGGGCAGAAGGTGGTCACCACGGGAAAGAAGAAGTCGACGAACCCGTCGCGGCCGTCGGAAGTGATTGGCGTGTTCCAGGATGCGTCGAAGGAGCAGGCGGCGCAGGCGGTGGAAGCGGCGAATAAATATTTTGACGTGTGGAAGAAGGTGCCGGCGGAGACGCGCGCGAAATATCTGTTCAAGGCGGCGCAGATCGTGCGCGAGCGGAAGTTTGAGCTGGGCGCGCTGGTTTGTTATGAGGTGGGAAAGAGCTGGATTGAGGCGGATGCGGACGTCGCCGAAACGATCGATTTTTGCGAGTATTACGGGCGCGAGATGTTGCGGTTGTCCGAGCCGGTGAAGCTGACCCCGATGCGTGGCGAGCGGAACTACATGGTTTATATCCCGCTGGGCGTGGGCGCGGTGATTCCTCCCTGGAATTTCCCGATGGCGATTATGGCGGGGCTGGTGGTGTCTTCGCTGGTGACGGGGAACACGGTGGTACTGAAGCCGGCGGCGGATTCGCCGACGATTGCGGCGAAGTTTGTGGACATTTTGCATGAAGCGGGCGTGCCGAAGGAAGCGGTGCAGTTTTTGACCGGGTCGGGCGCGGTGATTGGCGACGTGATCGTGCAGCATCCGAAGACGCGCTACATCGGGTTCACCGGTTCGAAGGAAGTGGGCCTGCGGATCGCGGAGCTGGCGAACAAGCCGACGCCAGGGCAGATCTGGATCAAGCGAACCGTGCTGGAAATGGGCGGCAAGGACGGCATGATCGTGGACGAAGAGGCCGACATTGACGCAGCAGTGGAGGGAACGGCGCAGGCGGCGTTTGGCTACCAGGGGCAGAAGTGCTCGGCCTGTTCGCGCGTGATTGTCAGCGAAAAGATTTACGACACGTTCCTGACCAAGCTGGTGGAGCGGACGAAGAAGATCAAGGTGGGGCCGAGCGACGACCCGAACAACTACATGGGGCCGGTGGTGAGCGAGACGGCGATGAAGGGCATTTTGAACTACATCGAAGTCGGCAAGAAGGAAGGGCGTCTGATGACCGGCGGTGGACGCGCGGCGGGCGACGGCTACTTTGTGGAGCCGACGATTATCGCCGATGTGGACCCGAAGGCGCGGCTGGCGCAGGAGGAAGTGTTTGGCCCGGTGCTGGCGGTGATTAAAGCGAAGAACTTCGATCACGCGATGGAGATTGCGAACAACACCGAGTTTGGATTGACGGGCGCGGTGTATTCGAAGAACCCCGCGAAAATCAAGCGGGCGGAAGAAGAGTTCTACGTCGGGAACCTGTACCTGAACCGGAAGTGCACGGGAGCGATGGTGGGCGCGCATCCGTTCGGCGGGTTCAACATGAGCGGAACGGATTCGAAAACCGGCGGGAAGGATTATTTGTTGCTGTTCCTGCAGGCCAAGGCCGTGGCGGAGAAGGTGAGTTAGGAATTATTGAGGTAAAGGAAGTAAATGAGGTAAAGGAAGTAAAGGACGAGGAGCCCTTCGCGAGTGGATCCAGGGTGAGGCGTGAGAGACCTGAAGAATCCAAGATGGATTATCGCGAAGGGCTTTTTGTTTTTGTTGCTGGGCCTCCTCTCGGGAGGCCTTCTCCTTTTTGAGCATCCGTCACTGAAGACTTTTGTGCTGATTGCCGTTGCGGTGTGGAGCTTTTGCCGCTTTTATTACTTTGGATTTTACGTTTTAGAGCGGTACGTGGATGCCGGTTACAAGTTTTCGGGATTGATCTCGATGTTGCGGTACGCTTTGTTTGGCCGTAAGTACCCGGCAGAAGGACGACAGAAGGAAAAGACTTAACACAGAGGTCACAGAGGAAGCGCACAGAGGTCACGGAGAAGATTGTGGAGGGCGGATGAGAGTCCGCCCTCTTTTTATTTCTGCTTGCGGCGATAAGAAGATTTGGCGGGTTTTCGAGTATTAAGCCTGCTCCGTTTTGGCGCCCGGGCCATCGTTTCTGGGGAAGGAAGCTCGTCACCCGGGATTGGGGGATTTCCAGTTCCTGCTTTTTCGAGAATTCGCATGGTTTCCGGGCGGTTGGCATTCCGGGCGCGTTGGTGGAAATAATCCTCGGTGCGCAGGGCCGAAAGCTTTTCTGCAACGGCAACATTAATCAGTTGGTTTAAGGCAACTCCCTCGGATGCCGCGATTGTCCGCAATTCCTCCAGCAGGCTGGGTTGCAGACGCAATGCAAAGTTACTTTTTCTCATGGCATGGAACTCCTAATATTTTGTAGCGCCTCCGACGGCGCCCAAATCGCACAATCAAATCTTTGAGATGCTCTGGCAAAATCGCGTTGGTTGAAGGTGACGATTGCCGTGGCGCCTCCGTTGATCGCGGTTTCCAGAACCATGTCGTCGTCAGGATCAGTCAATTGCGGCCTCCAGCGAAATGCGAGGCGGACTGGCTTGGCCACCGCGGCGAGGTCGTCCAGGACACTCACTACCTCGGCAGCCTTTAAACCCGCCGCTGCCAAATGTTCCGGCCGTGTCAGCACCGCTTCGTACTCCAATAGAAGCGGGACAGAAAGCAACAGAATGAACTGATGGTGAAGCCCCAGCAGGAGTAACTGCCGGGAAGCGCCGAAGCTACTGCGCAAGGCGGCTACCATCACGTCCGTGTCGAGGACGCAAGAAAGCATGTCTTATAATGATATTGCAGGCGATATGATCTATCAAGACGTTATTTTGTAAGCGCCGCAAAGGAGACACGCTACTTGCAGGAATGCGAATAAGACCTTGCCGGCCCTTGATGGCTCAGCGCGAACTGGAAGCTGGCACTACGCGGACTCGGATAGTTCGCGAGAGGAGACGGACTTGAGGAGGCGGAAGACGGGATAGCTGCAGGCGAGGGCGACGAGGGTGAGGAGGCTGTTGGCGCGGTCTTCGCGGACGGCTTCGATGAGGAAGGCGACGGAGCCGAGGAGGGCTAGGGCGGTGGTCCAGGGATAGCCCCAGGCGCGGTAGGGGCGCGGGGCTTCAGGATTGCGGACGCGGAGGAGGAAGAGGGAGATGAAGGAGAGCATGTAGTTGGTGACGAAGAAAAAGGCCAGCATGGCGATGACGCGTTCGAATTTGCCGATGGCGAAGATGACGCCGACGAGAGCGCTGAGGAGAAGGGCGATGGTGGGCGTGCCGCCTTTGTTGACGCGGGTGACTTGGTGGAAGAACAAGCCGTCGCGGCTCATGGCGTAGATGACGCGAGTGCCCATCAGGTGGAGCGCGTTAATGGAGCTGAAGAGGGCTATGACGATGATCGAGCGGAAAACGGCATCGCCGTATTGCCCGAAGACGCGTTCGGCGGCGAGGCCGAGAGCGAAATCGTTGCCGGCGATTTCTCGCATGGGAAGGACGTAAAGGACGGCGGCGTTGATGAGCAGGTAAATGACGAAGAGCGAGCCGAGGCTGGCGAAGATGGCGCGGGGAATCAGGTAGCCGGGATTTTTGACTTCGTCGCCGAAGTAGATGACGCCGTCCCATCCGTCGTAAGTGTAAATGGTGGCTTGCATGCCGAGGAGAATCGCGGTGATGAGCGCGGCTCCGGCGGGAATGGCGACGGCGGGGGCGGTGAGAATTTCGGCGTGCGCGGTGCGGCCCATCGTGAAGCAGGCAATCACCATTACAAAAAAGACCAGGCCTTTAAGGACCGTGGTGAAGTTTTGCACCTTGCTGCCCATGGAGACGCTTTTCCATTGCAGCAGCGCGAACAGCACGATGGCGGACACGCCAACGATTTTGATGCGCAACGCGCCGTCCAGAACGGGGAAGAGATGCCCGAGATATTCGCCGAGGACGATGCCGACAGCGCCGGTGGTGCCGCA